>NZ_JAFLRJ010000153.1 GCF_017315755.1 Streptomyces beijiangensis | reverse complement strand
GGCCGGTTCCGCGGGTGCTGTTGCTGGTGCGGGTGTCGGTGGGGGTACGGGCGCGGGCGCGGGCCTGGCCAGTGCGGTGATGCGGTCCGCGATACGGCGCTTGGTGCGGCGCGGCAGCGTACGCAGAGAGAGTGCGCCGGCGACGGCGGCCAGCGAGAGGGCGTACATCACGACCACCCACGTCTTGGGCGGCCGGCCCGCGTACAGGCCGTGCATCAGCCCCGTGCACCAGGCCGGATAAGCGAGCATGTGCAGCGCGCGCCAGCGGCCCGCGACCCCGCCCGGGGCGGCGAAGGCGCTGCGCAGGGCGCCCGTCGCTCCTGCTGTGATCATGAGATACGCGGCGAGCGAGCCGAGGCCGATCAGGCCTGCCGTGCCTCTGAATCCGAGGCCGAAGGGGACGAGGGCGCCGATCAGCCCCGTGTGACTGAGCGCGATCTTGACCGTGATGTGCAGCAGGAGGAAGACGATCGAGGCCACCGAGACGGTCCGGTGGACGGCCTGGGCGACCAGCCGTTGCCGTGAGGAGAGCAGCAGCCGGTCGGTGGCGATCAGGCCCCAGGCGACGGCGGCGGTGAGGGAGACCAGGGTGAGCACGCCGGTGGTGAAGTCCAGCGCGGCACGGACCCCGTCACTCCCTGCCACGGCGAGCAGGGGGACGAGGAGGAGTAACGCGACGGGGAGGATGCGGCGAGGGGTGTGGGCGTTCATCGGGGGCGACTCCAGAGGTTCCGAATGTTTCGGCAATGCAGTCCCGTTGCCGCACGCTAGCTCGCTGTGTACCGGGCAGTACGGCGTTTGGGCGCTTGCCCCATAAGGGCCCGGTACGCGGAGTAACCTCGCCCCGCGATACGTCTGTGCGGGCTCCGTGGGGCCTGCGGTACCCTGACGCCATGCGTGCCGTACGCCTTCTGCTTAGCGAGCCGCACTGACGAAGAACCAAGTCGGTGCGGCGTCCCCTCCTGTGTGAGGGGTTTTTTCATTTCCTGAAGCAGGCGCTGCCTGAAGCAGGCGCTGGCAGAGACGATCGATGGAGCTTTGAGGATCATGAGCGAGAATTCCGCTGCCGCCGAGGCGGCCGCCGCACACCGCTACACGGCTGCCATGGCCGCCGACATCGAGGCACGCTGGCAGGACTTCTGGGACGCCGAGGGCACGTACGAGGCGCCGAACCCGGGCGACGGCGAGCTGGGCGGCGACGCTGTGCAGGCCGCGAAGCCCAAGAAGTTCATCATGGACATGTTCCCGTACCCCTCCGGTTCGGGTCTGCACGTCGGACACCCGCTGGGCTACATCGCCACCGATGTCTACGCCCGCCACCAGCGCATGACCGGCCACAACGTGCTGCACACGCTGGGCTTCGACGCCTTCGGCCTGCCGGCCGAGCAGTACGCGGTGCAGACGGGCACGCACCCGCGGACCTCCACCGAGGCCAACATGGAGAACATGAAGGTCCAGCTGCGCCGGCTGGGTCTGGGCCACGACAAGCGCCGTTCCTTCGCGACGATCGACCCCGAGTACTACAAGTGGACCCAGTGGATCTTCGTCCAGATCTTCAACTCCTGGTACGACACCGAGGCGCAGACCGCGCGGCCGATCGCGGAGCTGGTGGCGCAGTTCGAGAGCGGGGAGCGCGCGGTCTCCGGCGGGCGCTCCTGGAGTGCACTGAGCGCCACTGAGCGCGCCGATCTGCTGAGCGAGTACCGGCTGGCGTACGCCTCGGACGCGCCGGTCAACTGGTGCCCGGGCCTGGGCACCGTACTGGCGAACGAGGA
Organism: Streptomyces beijiangensis; assembly: GCF_017315755.1. GTDB lineage: Bacteria > Actinomycetota > Actinomycetes > Streptomycetales > Streptomycetaceae > Streptomyces > Streptomyces beijiangensis. The sequence continues at coordinate 21,103 of NZ_JAFLRJ010000153.1, read as the reverse complement.
AGTGACCGCGGACGGCCGCTCCGAGCGCGGCAACTTCCCCGTCTTCAAGGCGAAGCTGCGCCAGTGGAACATGCGCATCACCGCCTACGCCGACCGCCTGCTGAACGACCTGGACGGCCTGGACTGGCCCGAGGCGATCAAGCTGCAGCAGCGGAACTGGATCGGCCGCTCCGAGGGCGCCCGTGTCGACTTCGCCGTCGGCTCGGGCTCGGGCGTCGGCGCTGACAAGATCACCGTCTTCACCACCCGCCAGGACACCCTGTTCGGCGCCACCTACATGGTGCTGGCGCCCGAGCACGAGCTGGTCGACACCATCGTCCCTGCCGCTTGGCCGGAGTCCACGCACGACGTGTGGACCGGCGGGCACGCCACCCCGGCCGAGGCCGTCGCCAAGTACCGCGCCTTCGCTGCGTCCAAGTCCGACGTCGAGCGGCAGGCCGACGCCAAGGAGAAGACCGGCGTCTTCACCGGCGCGTACGCGACCAACCCGGTCAGCGGCGAGCAGGTCCCGGTCTTCATCGCCGACTATGTACTGATGGGTTACGGCACCGGCGCGATCATGGCCGTACCGGCGCACGACACCCGCGACTTCGCCTTCGCGCGCGCCTTCGAGCTGCCGATGCGCTGCGTCGTCCAGCCTTCGGACGACCGCGGTACGGACGCTTCCGTCTGGGACGACGCCTTCGTCTCGTACGACGCCGAGCTGGTCAACTCCGCCAACGCGGAGATCTCGCTGGACGGCCTGGGAGTCGTCGACGCCAAGGCGAAGATCACCGAGTGGCTGGCCGCGCGCTCCATCGGCGAGGGCACGGTCAACTTCCGGCTGCGCGACTGGCTGTTCAGCCGGCAGCGCTACTGGGGTGAGCCCTTCCCGATCGTCTACGGCGAGGACGGCATCGCCCACGCGCTGCCCGAGTCGATGCTGCCGCTGGAGCTGCCCGAGGTCGAGGACTACTCGCCGCGCACCTTCGACGCCGACGACGCGGACACCGTCCCGGAGCCGCCGCTGTCGCGGAACGAGGACTGGGTGAACGTCACCCTGGACCTGGGCGACGGAGCTGGTCTGCGAAGTTACCGCCGCGAGACCAACACCATGCCCAACTGGGCCGGTTCCTGCTGGTACGAGCTGCGCTATCTGGACCCGCGCAACAGCGAGAAGCTGGTCGACCCGGCGATCGAGCAGTACTGGATGGGCCCGCGCGAGGGGCAGCCGCACGGCGGTGTCGACCTGTACGTCGGCGGTGCCGAGCACGCCGTACTGCACCTGCTGTACGCGCGTTTCTGGTCCAAGGTGCTGCACGACCTGGGCCACATCTCGTCCGTGGAGCCCTTCCACAAGCTGTACAACCAGGGCATGATCCAGGCCTTCGTCTACCGCGACAGCCGTCAGATCGCGGTGCCGGCCACTGAGGTCGAGGAGCGCGACGGCGCGTTCTACTACCAGGGCGAGAAGGTCAGCCGCGTCCTGGGCAAGATGGGCAAGTCCCTGAAGAACGCGGTCACCCCGGACGAGATCTGCGGTGAGTACGGCGCCGACACGCTGCGTCTGTACGAGATGGCGATGGGTCCGCTGGATGTGTCGCGGCCGTGGGACACGCGTGCTGTCGTCGGTCAGTACCGACTGCTGCAGCGGCTGTGGCGCAACGTCGTCGACGAGACGACGGGCGAGGTCACGGTCGTCGACGGCGAGGCCGACGAGGCGACCCTGCGCGCGCTGCACAAGGCGATCGACGGGGCCGGGCAGGACATGGCCGGGCTGCGCTTCAACACCGCGATCGCCAAGGTCACCGAGCTGAACAACCACCTGACCAAGGCGGGCGGCGCGCTGCCCCGTACGGTCGCCGAGCAGCTGGTGCTGCTGATCGCACCGCTGGCTCCGCACATCGCGGAGGAGCTGTGGCGCAAGCTGGGCCACACCGAATCCGTGGTGCACCAGGACTTCCCGGTGGCCGATCCGGCGTACGTCGTGGACGAGACCGTGACCTGTGTCGTGCAGGTCAAGGGCAAGGTCAGGGCGCGCCTGGAGATCTCGCCGTCGATCACGGACGAGGAGCTGGAGAAGCTGGCGCTGGCCGATGCCGGTGTCGTGGCCGCGCTGGGCGGTGCGGAGATCCGCAAGGTCATCGTGCGGGCGCCGAAGCTGGTCAACATCGTCACTGCGTAACCGCTGCGGCGGGACGTGAGGGCTTTCCCCTACGGGCAGGTTGGGGGTTCCGATGGAACCCTCGGCCTGCCTGTTCCGTTTACCGTGGAGTGACCCGAAACCACTAGCTGAGGGGCGCCCATGGAAGCCGTCGTCGCGATCTTGGTGCTGCTCTTCGTCGCCTTTGTGGCTCTGGGGGTGTTCGTGACCGTCAAGGTGGTCACCGCCGCCAAGCGCGGCGTGGAGCGCACCGTCACCCAGGCCCGCCGCACCGTCGAGGACACCGCGCTGCGCGCGAAGAGTTACGGACAGCCGGGGGTCTCCGGCGAGATCTCGCAGCTCAGGCTCTCGCTGCGGACGTCGATGCGGGCGACCCAGGACGCGCTCCAGGCGGCCGTGGCCGAGGACACCACCCTGCAGGAGTCGCTCGGCCTCTTCGGGCGGCTCAGCGCGCACGGCCATGAGCTGGACGAGGAGCTCAGGCGGCTGGAGCGCGAGCCGGACAAGGTGCGGCTCGGCGAGCGGCTCCCCGGACTCCGGGAGCGTACGGAAAGGATCACGCACTCAGCGGAGTCGCTGCGGTGGGCGACCCGGGACCGGGCGCGGAGGTTCGCCGACGACGACCTGGAGATGCTGACCGCACAGATCGACGTGGAGGCGGGGGCGCTGCGGCACTGGGCCGCGGTGGAGCCGGAGGGCGAGGCAGCGGCCAAACCGTGGCCTCCGGCGCAGGACGGGCGGGGCGCCCCGGCACAGACCTGGCCCGACGAGCAGAGCGGCGCTCCGGACGCTCCGCAGCCCCAGTCGATCACCGGACGTGACCGGAACCAGCCGCGTACGACCTATCCGTGGCAGAAGTCGGCGCGCCCGGAGGGCACCGTCTGAGCCGTTCGGAATCAGCTCGGAATCAGTTCAGAAGCGGTTCGGAACCGGTTCGGGAACGCTTCCCATCCACTACCGGAGTGGATCACTGTGACGGCCCGCACTGCCGCGGGGCGCCCCCTGCGGGTAACCTCCCGCTCATGTCCCGCCATGTCGCGATCGTCACCGATTCAACGGCCTACCTGCCGCCGCAGACGATGATGCAGCGCGGTATCACCGCGGTGCCGCTGACTGTGGTCCTTGGGGACCAGGCCCTGGAGGAGGGCACGGAGATCTCGGCGCGTTCGCTCGCACAGGCCCTGCAGAAGCGGCGTTCCGTGACGACGTCACGGCCGAGCCCCGAGGTGTTCGCCGCCGCCTACCGTGCGGCTGCCGCGGCCGGAGCGGAGTCGATCGTCTCCCTGCACCTCTCGTCGGAGCTCTCCGGCACCTACGACGCCGCCGTGCTGGCGGCGAAGGACGCACCGGTGCCGGTGCGGGTGGTGGACACCCGCATGGTCGCGATGGCGCTGGGATTCTGCGCGCTCGCCGCCGCCGACGTCGCCGAGACGGGCGGCTCGCTGGACGAGGCGGTGGCCGCGGCGGAGAAGCGCGCGGGCGGCACCTTCGCGTACTTCTATGTCGACACCCTGGACTATCTGCGCCGCGGCGGCCGGATCGGAGCGGCGCAGGCGCTGCTCGGCTCGGCGCTCGCGGTGAAGCCGCTCCTGGAGCTGAACGGCGGCTGCATCGAGATGCTCGAAAAGGTACGTACGGCTTCCAAGGCCATCGCCAGGCTGGAGGAGATCGTCGCGGACCGGGCGGGGACGGCGCCGGTGGACATCGCGGTCCACCATCTCGCGGCCCCGGAGCGGGCTGCGGCCCTCTCCGAGCGGTTGCGGGAGCGGGTGCCAGGGCTGGTCGATCTGCATGTCAGCGAAGTGGGCGCGGTCATCGGTGCGCACACGGGGCCCGGACTGCTCGGGGCTGTGGTCTCGTACCGCTGAGCTCACTCGTGAGGGTGGCCGAGTTGTCCACAACTGCCGGGTTGTCCACCGTAATCGACCATGATCAGCGGGCTTTTCCCGCGATGCCTACGGTCTTCTGCCATGGCACTTCGATCACGCTCAGCAACCAGCGGCCCGGGCCGCGCCCCGGGTTCCGACAGCCGCGTCCGTCGCGTGGGGACCCGGCGCAGGAGCCGGCTGTACGCATCCCAACTGGCCGTACAGGGACGGGCGGAAGCACTCTTCCCGCGCGCGGACCTACGCTCTCCGCTGCCCTTCGCCCCGGCCCCGCCACCGCCGGTCCCGCCACCTTCCGTTCCGGCGCCGGCCGCCCCGCCGCCGTCCGGACCGGGCCCCGGGCGGACGGCGGACGGTGCTCCGGCGCCCGAGGGCCGTGCGCGGGCCGCGCTGCGGGAGAGGCTGCCGCTGTGGGTGCAGGCGCGATGCGCCTTCGCGCCGAAGACCCTTGCCGCGCTCGGCGTCGTACTGGTCCTGGCCGTGGGTCTCGCCGTTCAGCACTTCTGGTCCGGGCGGCCCCAGGCCGTACGCGCCCCTGAAGTGGTGGAAGGTCGCCCGGCCGCCGTCGAACCGCAACCGCAACCACAGTCGCAGCCGCAGCCTTCGCCCGGACCGGTGCCGAAGGAACCGCAGGGCGATCAGATCGTCGTCGACGTGAGCGGCAAGGTGCGGCGCCCGGGGATCCACCGGCTGCCGGCCGGGTCACGGGTCGCCGACGCGCTGCGAGCGGCGGGCGGGATCAAGGGCGCCACCGACGCGTCCGGGCTCAACCGGGCACGCCTGCTCATGGACGGCGAACAAGTGGTGGTGGGCGGTCCGCTGCCGCCGGGCACCGCCGCGCCGGGTGGAGCCGGTGGCGGCGCACCCGGGGCGCCCACCGGCCCCGTCAGCCTCAACACCGCCACGGTCGAGCAACTCGACACACTGCCCGGCGTCGGGCCCGTACTGGCCCAGCACATCGTCGACTACCGCTCCCAGCACGGCGGCTTCCGCTCCGTCGGCGAACTCCGTGAGGTGGACGGAATCGGCGACCGCCGGTTCAGCGACCTCCAGCCCCTCGTACGGCCATGACCCGCCCGGCCGTTCACACCGCGTCCGTCCATCGCCTCGGCGCATCAGACCCGCACCAGGAGGGCCCCGCCGACTACCGCCTCGTACCGCCCGCCCTCGCGGCCTGGGCCGCCGCCGCGCTGACGGTGGTGGCACCGGGGTGGTGGGCAGCGGCCGTGGTGGCGGTCGCGGCCTGTGCCGCGGGGGCGGCACTCCTGCTCCGGCACGTGCCGGGCCGTGCCACCGCCATCGCGGCGGCCCTGCTCTGTGCGGCGGCGGGCGCGGCCTCCGCCGGGCTGCACGGGGCCGATGTGCACCGGGGTCCCATCCCCGGACTGGCCGGTCAGTACGCCCAGGTCGACGCCGAGTTGACCGTGACGTCCGACCCCCGCCCGATCCGGCCCAGGGTGCGAGGCGACCATACGACGGACGCCTCTGTCGTCCTCGGCGCCGACGTGACACGCGTACGGACGCCGGGCGGTGAGACCTCCGTCGTCCGCACCCCCGTCCTGGTCATCGCCCATGCCGCCGGCTGGCAGGGACTGCTGCCCTCCACCCGGCTGCGTCTGACCGCCCGCCTCGCACCCCCGCTCCGCGACGGTGACCGCATCGCCGCCGTGCTCCGCGTCCCCGGCGACGAACCACCACGGATCACCGGAGCCCCAACCGCCCTCCAGCGCACGGCCGGAGACCTCCGGGCCGGGCTGCGCACCGCGAGCAGGGGCCTGGCTCCCGACGCACGGGCCCTGCTGCCCGGACTGGTCGTCGGGGACACGTCCCGTATCCCGCCCGACCTCGAGGACGCCTTCAGGACCACCGACCTCACCCACCTGCTCGCCGTGTCCGGCTCCAACCTCACCCTGGTCCTCGCCCTGCTGATCGGCCCGCCCGGCAGAGCCCTGCGGGCCGAACGCGGCGGCCTCGCCCCGCGCCTGGGCATCCCGCTGCGCACCACGGCGCTGCTCGGCGGGGCGCTGACACTCGCCTTCGTGATCATCTGCCGTCCCGATCCCAGCGTGCTGCGGGCCGCGGCCTGCGGTCTGGTCACGCTGCTCGCGATCGGCACGGGCCGGCGCCGGTCACTGATCCCCGCGCTGGCCGCCGCCGTGCTGCTCCTGGTGCTGTACGACCCCTGGCTGGCGCGGAGTTACGGCTTCCTCCTCTCCGTACTGGCCACCGGCGCCCTCCTCACCATCGCACCGCACTGGAGCAGCGCCCTGCAGCGCCGCCGGGTCCCGCCCAGGCTCGCCGAGGTGCTGGCCGCGGCCGCCGCGGCCCAGGCGGTCTGCGCCCCCGTCATCGTCGTGCTGGCCTCCCGGGTCGGCCTGGTCGCAGTCCCCTGCAACCTCCTCGCCGAACTCGCGGTGGGCCCGGCGACCGTGCTCGGCTTCGCCGCCCTGGCGACGGCCCCGGTGGCGATGCCGGTCGCCGAACTGCTGGCCCGGTGCGCGGGATGGCCTGCGGGCTGGATCGCCGCCCTGGCCCGCACCGGGGCCTCGCTCCCCGGCGCCGAGATGCGGTGGCCCGGAGGCTGGAGCGGCGCGCTGCTGCTCGCCGCGGTCACCGTCGCGATGCTGACGGTCGTACGCCGGCTGCGCCACCACCCCTGGCTCGGCGCGGCCTGCGCGCTGCTGCTGGTGCTCGCGATCCTGCGGCCCGCCCCGCTCACCCGGATCGTCACCGGCTGGCCGCCGCCCGGCTGGACGTACGTGATGTGCGACGTCGGGCAGGGCGACGCCACGGTCCTGGCCGGGGGCGAAGGCACCGCGGTCGTCATCGACACCGGTCCCGAACCGCGTCTGGTCGACCGCTGCCTCCGGGACCTCGGCGTCACCCGCATCCCGCTTCTGCTGCTCACCCACTTCCACGCCGACCATGTGGCGGGTCTGCCCGGTGTCCTGCGCGGCCGGGACGTCGGTCTGATCGAGACGACCACCCTGCAGGACCCGCAGGATCAGAGCGCGTTCGTCCGCAGAACGGCGGCAGCGGCCCATGTGCCCGTCGTGCCCGTCGGCCCGGGGGAGCGGCGCCGTATCGGCACGCTCGACTGGCAGGTGCTGTGGCCACCGGCCGCACCGGCCCCCGTACCCGAAGATCCGAACGACGCCAGCGTCGTCCTCTTCGTCCGCACATCGGGAACCACCCTGCTGCTTCTCGGCGACCTCGAACCCCCTGCCCAGGAGGGCCTGTTACGCACCTGTCCCGCCATCCCGCCGGTGGACGTGATGAAAGTCGCCCACCACGGCTCGGCCCACCAGGACCCCGCCCTGCTGCGCGCCGTGCACCCGCGGCTGGCGCTGATCTCCGCGGGCGAGGACAACCCGTACGGGCATCCGGCGCCACGTACCCTCGACGCACTCCGGGCGGCGGGCGCGGTGACACTGCGCACGGACCGGGACGGGGCGATCGCCGTGACCGGCCGGGGGCCGTCCCTGACCGCGATACCCGCAGGCCGCTGACCGCCCAGGGCCCGTGGCGCGCAAGGCCGCCTCCGGGCGAGACTTGCCCCATGGACACCCCGCAGGCTCCGAGCCCCCAGCTGATCGACGCCTATCTGGACCGCATCGACGCGGTCAGGCACCCGCAGGCCGACGCCGAATTCCTGCGCGTGCTGCACCGCAAACACCTGTGGGCCGTCCCCTTCGAGAACCTCTCCATCCATCTCGGCGAGGACATCGTGCTCGCCGACGAGCCGCTGCTCGACAAGATCGTGGGCGCCCGCCGCGGCGGCTTCTGCTACGAACTCAACGGTGCCTTCGCCGTGTTGCTGCGGGCGCTCGGCTTCCGGGTCTCCCTGCTCCAGGCCCGGGTGTACGGGTCCGACGGCGGTCTCGGCATCCCGTTCGACCATCTCGCGCTGAAGGTGGACGCGGAGGACTCGGGTCCCTGGCTCGTCGACGTCGGCTTCGGCGACCACAGTCACTACCCGCTGGCTCTCGGAACCGACCGTGAACAGGAGGACCCGGGCGGCCGGTTCACGGTCGATGACGCCCCCTACGGTGATCTCGACATCCACCGGGACGGAAAGCCTCAGTACCGGGTCGACCTGCACCCGCGCGAGCTGGCGGAGTTCGAGGTGGGGGCGTGGTTCAACCGCACCTCGCCCGCCTCCCACTTCACCCGGTCCCTGGTCTGCTCCCGGCTCACCGAGGACGGCCGGATCACCCTCAGCGGCGACAAGCTGGTCACCACCGTGCGCGGTGAGCGCCACGAGGAGCCGCTGGGGTCCGACGCCGAGGTTCTCGCCGCCTACCGCGACCACTTCGCACTCGTACTGGACCGCGTCCCTACTGTGCGGAAGATTACTGTCCAGTACGACTAGGGCGGAAGCGCCTGTGTTTGCCCCGATCGCCCCAACAGTGATCGAATAGATCTTCGGTTGTGAGGGTTGTGCGATGCCGGGGGTGCGTGAAGGTGTTCAGTCGTTTGCTGGGCAGGCGTTCGAGCGGAGTGACACGTGGCGGCGGTCTCTTCGGGGGCCTGCAGATACCGCCCACGGCAGGGGTGCTCAGCTGTCGTGTGCTCGACCCCGTCAACGAGCCCGTCCAGCAGGCAGAGTTCGTCCTCACCGACAGCGTCGGCCGCAAGGTCGTCGGCGGTGAGACCGACCCCTTCGGCAGCGTGGTCGCGACCATCCCGGCCGGCGAGTACCGACTGGCCGTCACCGCCGAGGGATTCACCCCGTACCACGCGAACGTGACCATCACCGAGGGCGGCCACTCGGGCCTCGGCGACGTCACCCTCCAGATCACCGCACCGCCCCTGCTCCCCGAGCCGGGCGACTGGGAGATCGAGCCGATGCACTCCCAGATCGGCTTCACCGCACGGCACATCGGGCTCGCCCGCATCCACGGCAGGTTCAACACCTTCGCCGGTGCCATCCGTATCGCGGACCGGATGGAGGACTCCGCGATGCACGTGATCATCGACGCCGCGTCCATCGACACCAACGTCCAGATGCGCGACGACCACCTGCGCTCCGGCGACTTCCTCGATGTGGTGCGCTATCCCACGCTGGAGTTCTACAGCGACCGCTTCATCCACCGCGGCGGCACCCGCTGGGGCGTGACCGGAGCACTCACCCTGCACGGTGTGAGCCGCACCGTCACCCTGGAGACCCACTACCTGGGCATCGGCAACGGCATGGAGGGCGAGACCCGCGCCGCCTGCCGCGCCACCACCGAACTGCACCGCGAGGACTTCACCGTCAACTGGCAGACCATGCTGGCCCGCGGCATCGCGGTGGTCGGCAACAGCATCACCATCGACCTGGACATCCAGGTCGTGAAGAAGTCCGCCTAGCGGCTCCCGCTACGGGACCTCCAGCCACCCCTCGTACTCCGAGGCGAAGCCGTCGAGCGCCGCGGGGTCCAGCCGGCCGTCCGGGTCCTCGACCACGAGAAGCCACTGCGCGTCCTCGGCGTCGTCCTCGCCGGCCAGCGCGTCGCGCACCAGCTGAGGCTCCTCGCCGACCCCGAAGCGGTCGGCGAGCTCCCCTGCGGCCTCCTCGGCCGCATCCCTGTCCGGCAACACCAGCACATGTCGTTGTACGTCGCTCACCTGCCCATTCTCCTTCACGTGCGGGGCTGTCAGTGCCCCGTGGGATGCTGGACCGCGATGGCCACCAGACAGCATTCGACCGACGACCCTCTCGCCCTCCTGACCCTCGCCGTGGGACAGGAGGACCTGCTGCTCGACCGCGCCGTGCAGCAGGTGGTGGCGGCTGCCCGCGCCGCCGACCCCGACACGGACGTACGGGACCTCACGCCCGACCAGCTCCAGCCCGGCACGCTCGCCGAGCTGACCAGCCCCTCGCTCTTCGCCGAGCGCAAGGTTGTCGTCGTCCGCAACGCCCAGGACCTCTCCGCGGACACGATCAAGGACGTCAAGAGCTATCTGGACGCCCCGGCCGAGGAGATCACGCTGGTCCTCCTCCACGCAGGCGGAGCGAAAGGCAAGGGCCTCCTCGACGCCGCCCGTAAGGCAGGGGCCCGTGAGGTCGCCTGCCCCAAGACGACCAAACCGGCCGAGCGGCTCACCTTCGTACGCTCCGAATTCCGTACCCTGGGCCGCTCCGCCACGCCCGAGGCCTGCCAGGCCCTGGTCGACTCGATCGGCAGCGATCTGCGCGAGCTCGCCAGCGCCGCCTCCCAGCTCTGCTCGGACGTCGAGGGCACGATCGACGAGGCGATCGTCGGCCGGTACTACACGGGCCGCGCCGAGGCCTCCAGCTTCACCGTCGCGGACCGCGCGGTCGAAGGCCGCGCGGCCGACGCCCTGGAAGCGCTGCGATGGTCCCTGTCCACCGGTGTCGCGCCCGTGCTGATCACCAGCGCGCTGGCCCAGGGCGTACGGGCCATCGGCAAGCTCTCGTCGGCGCGCGGCGGCCGGCCCGCCGACCTCGCCCGCGAGCTGGGCATGCCGCCGTGGAAGATCGACCGGGTCAGGCAGCAGATGCGGGGCTGGACCCCGGACGGCGTCGCGGACGCGCTTACGGCGGTCGCCGAGGCGGATGCGGGGGTCAAGGGGGGCGGCGACGATCCGGAGTACGCGCTGGAGAAGGCGGTCGTGGCTGTGGCCCGGGCCGCCCGTAGGCCGCGCTAGCCGCTGCGAGGGCCCCGCCTCGGGGCTCCGCCCCCGGACCCCCGGTCCTCAATCGCCGGACGGGCTAAAACGACAGAAGCCCCGCTTTCCGCCCTGGGGTAGGGCGGCAACGAGGCTCAGTCGTACAAACTTGGTGCGCCGCACCCGCGTGGCGAACGCAGGCCGTGTGCGGCGCGGGGTTGATCAGTCCGGAGCGGTAGAGGGGCCGCTGGGTCCGGGCCGACCAGGTGGGACTGGATCAGGCAGAGAGACCGGCAACGCGCTTGGCGATGGCAGACTTCTTGTTGGCAGCGGCGTTCTTGTGCACGACACCCTTGCTGACAGCCTTGTCGAGCGCCTTGGACGCCTCACGAGCGGCCACAGTGGCCTTCTCGACGTCGCCCGCAGCGGCGCTCTCACGGGCCTTGCGGATTGCGGTCTTGAGCGAGGACTTGACGGCCTTGTTGCGCAGGCGCGCCTTCTCGTTCGTCTTGTTCCGCTTGATCTGGGACTTGATGTTCGCCACGAAAGAGCCTTTTCAGGTTCGAAGATTTTCGATGAGCGCCGCGTGGTGTCCGCTCGGAGTACAAGAGGGCACGAAGCGCAGCTAGCCACGTTACCAGCCGTCCCCCTATCAGCCCAAACCAGGTACTCGTCGCCAATCGTGGGACCATGGAAGCTACGTATCGCTTGCCCACCATCGCCCGAGACGAGACCCTGCGTGCCCGCGACTCCTACCAACGTGCCCGAGCCGAGCCGTACTGACCCGGCGCTGATCCGCAATTTCTGCATCATCGCGCACATCGACCACGGCAAGTCCACGCTCGCCGACCGGATGCTCCAGCTGACCGGGGTGGTCGACTCGCGGCAGATGCGCGCCCAGTACCTCGACCGTATGGACATCGAGCGCGAGCGCGGCATCACGATCAAGTCCCAGGCCGTACGGCTGCCCTGGGCGCCCAACACGGGCGCCGACCAGGACAAGACCCACATCCTGAACATGATCGACACCCCTGGTCACGTGGACTTCACGTACGAGGTCTCCCGGTCGCTCGCCGCCTGTGAGGGCACGGTCCTGCTCGTCGACGCCGCCCAGGGCATCGAGGCGCAGACCCTCGCCAACCTCTACCTGGCGATGGAGAACGACCTCACCATCGTCCCGGTGCTCAACAAGATCGACCTGCCGGCCGCCCAGCCCGAGAAGTTCTCCGAGGAGCTGGCCAACCTCATCGGCTGCCAGCCGGAGGACGTCCTCAAGGTCTCGGCCAAGACCGGCATCGGTGTGGACGCGCTGCTCGACCGCGTCGTCAGGGACGTCCCCGCCCCGATCGGCAAAGAGGACGCGCCCGCCCGCGCGATGATCTTCGACTCGGTCTACGACTCGTACCGCGGTGTCGTGACGTACGTCAGGGTCGTCGACGGTCAGCTCAACAAGCGCGAGCGCATCCGCATGATGTCCACGGGTGCCACCCACGAGCTCCTTGAGATCGGCGTCTCGTCCCCCGAGATGACCCCCTCGGACGGCATCGGCGTCGGCGAGGTGGGCTACATCATCACCGGCGTCAAGGACGTACGTCAGTCCAAGGTCGGTGACACCATCACCTCTCTGCACAAGGGCGCCACCGAGGCCCTGGGCGGCTACAAGGACCCGAAGCCGATGGTCTTCTCGGGTCTGTATCCGCTCGACGGCTCGGAGTATCCCGACCTGCGCGAGGCCCTCGACAAGCTCCAGCTCAACGACGCGGCCCTGGTCTACGAGCCCGAGACGTCCGCCGCGCTGGGCTTCGGCTTCCGCGTCGGCTTCCTCGGCCTGCTGCACCTGGACGTGATCCGTGAGCGCCTGGACCGAGAGTTCGGGCTGGAACTGATCGCGACCGCCCCCAACGTGGTCTACCGCGTGGTCATGGAGGACGGGGTCGAGCACACGGTCACCAACCCGAGCGAGTTCCCCGAGGGCAAGATCTCGGACGTGTACGAGCCGGTCGTACGGGCCACGATCCTCGCCCCCAGCGAGTTCATCGGCGCGATCATGGAGCTCTGCCAGACCCGCCGCGGCACGCTCCTCGGCATGGACTACCTCTCCGAGGACCGGGTCGAGATCCGTTACACCCTCCCGTTGGCCGAGATCGTCTTCGACTTCTTCGACCAGCTGAAGTCCAAGACCCGCGGTTACGCCTCGCTGGACTATGAGCCCACCGGCGAGCAGGCCGCCGAGCTCGTCAAGGTCGACATCCTGCTCCATGGCGACCGCGTCGACGCCTTCTCCGCCGTCACGCACAAGGACGCGGCGTACGCGTACGGGGTGCGGCTCGTCGCCAAGCTGCGTGAGCTCATCCCGCGCCAGGCCTTCGAGATCCCCATCCAGGCCGCCATCGGCTCCCGGGTCATCTCCCGCGAGACCATCCGCGCCATCCGCAAGGACGTCCTCGCCAAGTGCTACGGCGGTGACATCTCCCGTAAGCGGAAGCTGCTGGAGAAGCAGAAGGAGGGCAAGAAGCGCATGAAGATGGTCGGCAGTGTGGAGGTCCCCCAGGACGCCTTCATCGCGGTCCTCTCCAGCGACGAGTCCTCGGGCAAGAAGAAGTAGAACCGGACTCCGGGCACGTCGGACGGGCTCCTGCGCTGCGGCGCGGGGGCCCGTTCGTTATGAACCCCCCTCTTACGTGGCGGACCCCGGCGCTCTACTCTGATCACTAGTTACTCGCCAGTTAAATACCAGCCAGTCGCGCAGATCTGCCGCGGGCCCGGAGGACGACGTCGTGAGCGACACACAGACATTGATCGAAAACCGGCCGCCCTCCGTGGCGACCCTCTTCACCCGACGCGTGGCCGATACACCGGATGCGGAGGCCTACCGCTACCCGGTGCCTGCCGCAGCGGGTGCGGGCGCCGACGAGTGGAAGTCGCTGAGCTGGGGGCAGGCCGCCAAGCGCGTGTACGCCATTGCCGCGGGGCTCGTCGATCTCGGACTGCAGAGCGAGGACCGGGTCGCGCTCGCATCGAGCACCCGGGTCGAGTGGATCCTCGCCGACCTCGGCGTGATGTGCGCCGGTGCGGCGACCACGACGATCTACCCCTCGACGAACGCCGAGGAGTCGGCGTTCATCCTCTCCGACTCCGGGAGCCGGGTCCTGATCGCCGAGGACGCCGCGCAGCTCGCCAAGGCGCGGGAGCGGCGGGCCGATCTTCCCGAGCTCGCCCATGTCGTCGTCATCGACCCCGAGGGTGTCGAGGCGGACGAGAGCGGCTGGGTGCTCACGCTCGCGGAGCTCGAGGCCCGCGGAGCGGCGTACCTGGAGAAGAACCCCGAGGTGGTCCAGGAGCGGATCGGGGCCATCAAGAAGGACCAGCTCGCAACGCTGATCTACACCTCGGGGACCACCGGCAAGCCCAAGGGCGTACGGCTGCCGCACGACAACTGGTCGTACATGGCGAAGGCCATCGCCTCGACCGGGCTCGTCGGCAAGGACGACGTCCAGTACCTGTGGCTGCCGCTGGCGCACGTCTTCGGGAAGGTGCTGACCTCGGGCCAGATCGAGGTCGGCCATGTCACCGCCGTGGACGGGCGCGTGGACAAGATCATCACGAATCTTCCGGTGGTGCAGCCGACGTACATGGCGGCCGTGCCGAGGATCTTCGAGAAGGTCTACAACGGGGTCGCGGCCAAGGCGCGGGCCGGCGGCGGCGCCAAGTACAAGATCTTCCAGTGGGCCGCCGAGGTGGCGCGCGAGTACGCGAAGGTCACCCAGGACAACTTCCGCCGTACCGGCAACGCGAGCGCCCCCTTCGGGCTCGCCGCCAAGCACAAGGTCGCCGACGCGCTCGTCTACTCCAAGATCCGCGAGGCGTTCGGCGGACAGCTGCGCGCCTGTGTCTCGGGGTCGGCCGCGCTCGCACCCGACATCGGGTACTTCTTCGCCGGTGCCGGGATCCACATCCTTGAGGGGTACGGACTCACCGAGTCCAGCGCGGCCAGCTTCGTCAACCCCGGCGAGGCCTACCGCACCGGCACGGTCGGCAAGCCGCTGCCCGGCACCGAGGTGCGGATCGCCGACGACGGCGAGATCCTGCTGCGCGGCCCCGGCATCATGCAGGGCTACCACGGGCTGCCGGAGAAGACCGCCGAGGTCCTGGAGAGCGACGGGTGGTTCCACACCGGTGACATCGGCGAGCTGTCCCCGGACGGGTACCTGAAGATCACCGACCGCAAGAAGGACCTGATCAAGACGTCGGGCGGCAAGTACATCGCGCCGGCCGAGGTCGAGGGTCAGTTCAAGGCGGTGTGCCCGTTCGTCTCGAACATCCTGGTGCACGGCGCCGACCGCAACTTCTGCACCGCGCTCATCTCGCTCGACGAGCCGACGATCCTGGGCTGGGCCGAGGAGAACGGGCTCGGCGGGAAGCCGTACGCCGATGTGGTGGCGTCACCGGAGGCGCTCGCGCTGATCGAGGGCTATGTGAAGCGGCTGAACGAGGGGCTGCAGCGGTGGCAGACCATCAAGAAGTTCCGGCTGCTGCCGCGTGATCTGGATATTGAGCACGGGGAGCTGACGCCGAGTCTGAAGTTGAAGCGGCCGGTTGTCGAGCGGGAGTACAAGTACTTGATCGAGGACATGTACGCCGGGTCGCGCGAGGCGTAGTGCGTGCGCGAAGGGGCGGGGCGGGGGCTTTTCCCCACCCCGCCCCTTCCCGTAACCAGGGCTCCGCCCCGGACCCCGTAAAGATGGCCTCAAACGCCGGCCGGGCTTGTTTTGGCCGGGAACGTTGGCCTCAAACGCCGGCCGGGCTTGATTTGGCTCGGGAACGTTGGCCTCAAACGCCGGCCGGGCTTGATTTGGCCGGGATCATTGGCGGCCCCGGCGCATTTCTGCCAGCAGCTCTTCCATCCTGGTGAGCTGCTGGCGCATTTCCAGGTTGTCCCGCTGGTCCCCGTGCGCCACCTCGTCCTCGACCGCCGCGAGGCGCTCCGCGAACTCGCCCAGCTGCTTCTGCTCCTGGGCCAGCATCCGCTCCAGCTGGCGGTTCTTGCGGTGCAGATCGATGAAGACGTTCACCTTGGCGCGCAGTACCCAGGGGTCGAAAGGTTTCGTCAGAAAGTCGGCGGCTCCGGTGGCGTACCCCCGGAACGCATAGCCGCCGTCCCCCTCGGACCCCGTCAGGAAAATGATCGGGGTGTCCTTGGTCTGGTCGAGACGCTTGATGTTGGACGCCGTCTCGAAGCCGTCCATGCCGGGCATCCGGACGTCGAGGAGGACCACGGCGAAGCTCTGGCGAAGCAGAGCCTTCATCGCCTCCTCGCCCGAACGTGCCCTGACCAGGGGTTCGTTGAGAGAGCCGAGGACCGCTTCGAGCGCGATGAGGTTGTCTTCCATGTCATCGACGAGGAGGATGCTCGCGCGGTCGTGTGCGGTCGATGCCTCTGTGGTGGTCATGCTCTTGTCTGCCTCACTGGGTCGGCGGAGGGACTGCGGGCTCCTCGGCGCCGCTCGTCTGTCCTGGGACGACTGGATCGGCCGACGTGGTTTCGTCCGGATCGTTGCTTTCGCCCTCAGGGTCAAGGAGTGCGCAGACGACGGACAGCAGACGGTCCACATCAACAGGCTTCGGTACGTACTCGTTGGCGCCCTGGGCGATGGATTTCTCCCGGTCCCCCGGCATCGCCTTCGCGGTGAGTGCGATGATCGGCAGATCGGTCCAGAGCGGGCTGCGGCGGATGGCTTCGATCGTTTCGTACCCATCCATTTCAGGCATCATGATATCCATCAGGATGAGTTCGATGTCAGGGTTGCGCTCCAGGGTTTCGATGCCTTCCCGGCCGTTCTCCGCGTAGAGGACCGGCATGCCCACCCGGCCCAGTACGTGGGTCAGGGCGAAGACATTGCGGATGTCGTCGTCGACGATCAGGACGCGACGCCCCGGAAGCACGGTTCCCGCCCGGCCCGAACGCCACTCCTCCAGTTTTGTGGTGGTCGGCCAGCCGTCGTCCTGGTCGGGGAGCAGGACGTGGTCGGAGGAGAGCCTTTCGGGTGCGGTGAGCGGGAGTTCATGGGTGTTGTCCGTGTCGCTGGCCACTACATGGCCCGGATAGACCATCGGTACGTACAGGGTGAAGACCGAGCCCTGGCCGGGCTGGCTCTCGGCGATGATGCGGCCGCCCAGGAGGCCGGCGATCTCACGGCTGATGGACAGACCCAGGCCTGTGCCACCGTACTTGCGGTTCGTCGTGCCGTCGGCCTGCTGGAAGGCCTCGAAAATGACGGGGAGTTTCTCCGGCGCGATGCCGATGCCGGTGTCCCGCACCGAGAAGGCGATCAGGTCGTCGGTGCCCTTGAGGAGCTTGTCGTCGGGGTCCCTGACCCGGCCCACGCGCAGCTCGACCCGGCCCGCCGAAGTGAACTTGATGGCGTTGGAGAGGAGGTTGCGCAGGATCTGCTGGAGGCGCTGCTCGTCGGAGTACACCTCGCGCGGCACGTCCTCGCCCACCGCCACCTCGAACGCGAGACCGCGGTCGAGGGTGATGGGGCGGAACGTGGCGTGGACGTAGTCGAGGAGCTTGATGAGGGGGAGTTTCTTGGGGCGTACGTCCATCCGGCCGGCCTCGATCTTGGAGAGGTCGAGGATGTCGTTGATCAGTTGGAGGAGGTCGGAGCCAGAGCGGTGGATCGTGGTCGCGAACTGGACTTCCTGGTCGTTGAGATGGCTGTCCGGGTTGTCGGAGAGCAGCCGGGCCAGGATGAGCAGCGAGTTGAGCGGGGTGCGCAGCTCGTGCGACATGTTCGCCAGGAACTCGGACTTGTACTGCGACGACGTGGCGAGCAGGGCCGCCTTCTCCTCCAGTTCGGCGTTGGAGCGCTGCAACTCCGCCTGCTGGCGCTGGAGTTCGTCCGAGCGCTCCTGCAGCTGGATGGCGAGGCGCTGGGACTCGCCGAGGAGCGACTCCGTACGGGAGTTGGCGATGATCGTGTTGATCGCGACGCCGATGGTGTTCACGAACTGGTCGAAGAAGGCCAGGTGCACGTCGGAGAAGCGGGAGAAGGAGGCCAGCTCGATGACGCCGAGCAGCTTGTCCTCGAAGAGGATCGGGATGATGACGACACTGGCCGGGGCGGCTTCGCCGAGACCAGAGTTGATCTTGATGTAGTCCGGCGGCGCCTCCTCGACGAGGATGCGCTTCTTCTCCAGCGCCGCCTGGCGGACCAGTCCGTGGCCGGGCATTCCGTGCGTGTCGACGGTGGCGCCCTGGGCGGATCCGTAACCGGCGATGAAGGCAAGGCCCTTGATGGAGCTGGTGGTACGGGAGAGGGACCCGTCCGCGTCGGGGTCGGCGAGGAAGAAGGCGCCGAACTGGGCGTTCACCAGGGGGGTCAGCTCGCGCAGGATCAGGTCGGCGACCTCCATCAGGTCGCGGTGGCCCTGCATCAGGCCGGCCAGGCGGGCCAGGTTCGACTCCAGCCAGTCCTTGGCGCGGGTGGTCTCGCGGAGATTGGAGACCATCAGGTTGATGTTGTCCTTGAGCTCGGAGACCTCGCCCCGGGTCTCGACCGTGATGGCGCGGGTCATATCGCCCTGGGCCACGGCGGAGGCGACCTCGGCGATCGCGCGGACCTGGGTGGTGAGGTTGAGGGCGAGCTCGTTGACGTTGGTGGTGAGGCGCTTCCAGGTGCCGTACACGCCCTCGACACGTGCCTGGCCGCCGAGCTGGCCCTCGGACCCGACCTCGCGGGCCACGCGGGTGACCTCGGAGGCGAAGGAGGAGAGCGTGTCCACCATGGTGTTGATCGTGGTCTTGAGTTCCAGGATCTCGCCGCGGGCGTCCACGTCGATCTTCTTGGAGAGGTCGCCCTGGGCCACTGCCGTGGCCACCTGGGCGATGTTGCGGACCTGCGAGGTGAGGTTGTCCGCCATGTAGTTGACGTTGTCGGTGAGGTCCTTCCAGACCCCGGAGACTCCGAGCACCTGGGCCCGGCCGCCGAGACGGCCGTCGGTGCCGACCTCGCGGGCCACGCGGGTCACCTCGTCCGCGAAGGCGCGCAGCTGCTGGACCATCGTGTTGATGGTGTCCTTCAGCTCCAGGATCTCGCCGCGGGCGTCGACCTCGATCTTCTTCGAGAGGTCGCCGTTGGCCACCGCGGTGGTGACCTGGGCGATGTTGCGCACCTGGGAGGTGAGGTTGGAGGCCATGAAGTTGACGTTGTCGGTGAGCTCCTTCCAGACCCCGGACACGCCGCGTACCTGGGCCTGACCGCCGAGGTTTCCTTCGGTGCCGACCTCGCGGGCGACGCGGGTGACCTCGTCGGCGAAGGCGGAGAGCTGGTCGACCATCGTATTGATCGTCGACTTCAGCTGGAGGATCTCGCCCTTCGCCTCGACGGTGATCTTCTTGCCGAGGTCGCCCTGGGCGACCGCGGTCGACACGAGGGCGATGTTGCGGACCTGTGAGGTGAGGTTGTCCGCCATGAAGTTGACGTTCTCGGTGAGGTCCTTCCAGACCCCGGACACTCCACGCACCTGGGCGCGGCCACCCAGGTTTCCTTCGGTGCCGACCTCGCGGGCCACGCGGGTGACCTCGTCCGCGAAGGCGAGGAGCTGGTCGACCATCGTGTTGATCGTCGACTTCAGCTCCAGGATCTCGCCCTGGGCATCGACGGTGATCTTCTGGGAGAGGTCGCCGTTGGCCACCGCGGTGGTGACCTGGGCGATGTTCCGCACCTGGGAGGTGAGGTTGGAGGCCATGAAGTTGACGTTGTCGGTGAGGTCCTTCCAGACCCCCGATACGCCGCGTACCTGGGCGCGGCCGCCCAGCTGGCCTTCCGTACCCACCTCGCGGGCCACACGCGTGACCTCGTCGGCGAAGGCGGAGAGCTGGTCGACCATCGTATTGACGGTGAGCTTCAGCTCCAGGAGCTCGCCGGTCGCCTCGACCGTGACCGTACGGGTCAGGTCGCCCCGCGCCACCGCGGTGGTCACCGCGGCGATGTCGCGCACCTGGGCGGTGAGGCGGGACGCCATCGTGTTGACGGCCTCCGTCACATCACGCCAACTGCCCGACAGGCCCTGGACTTTGGCGCGTCCGCCGAGCCGTCCTTCCGTACCCACCTCGCGGGCCACCCGGGTGACCTCGCCCGTGAAGAGGGACAGCTGGTCGACCATCTTGTTGACGGCCCGGCCGAGCCGGCGCAGATCGCCCCTCAGCTGACGGTTGCCGTCGTGCAGGTCGACCCGCTGGGTCAGATCGCCGCCTGCCACCGCGTCCAGCACGCGGGTCGCGTTGGCCGCCGGCACCACCAGGGCGTCGAGCAGCGTGTTCGCACTGGAGACGCCGGCGGTCCACGCGCCCTGCCCGGGGCTGGCCGAAAGCCGTTCGTCGAGGCGGCCGTGCCGGACGACTTCGCGCCGTACGCGCGTGAGCTCGTCCGTGAAGTGCTGGTTCCGTACGGCGATGTGATTGAAGGCCGCCGCCAGCTCGGCAGGCATCCCCTCGTGGGTCTCCGGGAGTCTCACCCGGAAGTCCCCGTCACGCAGCGCCGTCATGGCGGCCAGCAGAGGTCGGAGTTCCGAGGCGCGGACCCAGCCGGCCCCCGGGGAGGGCATAGCACGTTCTTCGTTCATGTTGGCCCACTTCGGTGACTCGGTGCTTATGGGCAGGCTCAGTCTGTCACTCTGTCGGTGTCGCAAGCGGCGCATTGCTAGAACTGGTCAGGGAGCCGCACGTGGGGTCCATTCCAACGCAGCGGGATATCACTATCCCCCCAACTCGCCAGGCAGGAACGCGTGTTGACAGACCGTCTGTCGCGCGGACCAGCCTGCCGGGCAACCCGATGGCCCCGGCCGCCGCACGACGCTTCGTACGTGCCGCGCTCGCCGACTGGACCGCGCTCGGACTGCCGACCGCCACTGGTTTCACCGACCGTGTCGCGGACGACGCCGCACTCGTGGTCAGCGAGTTGGTGACCAACGCCGTGGTGCACGCGGGAACGACCGTGGAGCTGCTCTGCAGGCTGGAGGAGGCGCCGCCCGACGACTCCCCGGACAATCCCGTCCTGGTGCTGGAGGTTTCCGACCACCATCCCTCCAGGGCCGTACGCAACGAACCGCATCCAGCGCAGTCGGAGCGGGGCATTCCGGAGTACGGGCGTGGACTGCGCCTCGTCGGGGCGCTGGCCGAATGCTGGGGGATCACGTACCGCACGGGGCTGAAAACCGTCTGGGCCAGACTCCCTGTCGAGGACGGCGAGCCGCATCCGGTACCCGGCTACGACCAGATGCTCCAGCGCGGGCTGCGGGCCGCCGAAATCCTGGCTCCCGCCGCCCGGCGCGGCAACCGCGACGATCAGGACTGGATAAACCGGGGCGCGCTCTCCTTCCTCGCCGAGGCCTCCGACCTCTTGGCCGGGCAGTTCGACGAGGACATGATCGCCGCGCTGGCCGGCCAGCTCCTGGT
>NZ_JAFLRJ010001450.1 GCF_017315755.1 Streptomyces beijiangensis | reverse complement strand
CAGCACCAGCTCGCTGTACGTGTGGAAGTCGACGGCCGCCTTGATCTGCTGCACACCCCCCACGACCCGGCTGCGCACGAAGTCGGCGACGACCTTCACCTCGGGCGCGGACTCGGGAGCCGAACCCCGGTAGGTCTCGGAGGACGTGGAGCCGGAGGAGCCGTTGCAGCAGCCCCAGCGGTAGTCCCAGTTGCGGTTCAGATCGGTTCCGACGTTCGACGAACCGGAGTTGGGCTGCCGGTTCTTGCGCCATGAACGGTAGGAGCCGGTGGCGATGTCGTACTCGCCGCCGTCCGGGTTGAGGTCCGGGACGATCCAGATCTCCCGGCCGTTGACCATGTTGGTGATCCGCGAGTCGCTGCCGTATCCGGCGCCGAGTTCGCGCAGCAGGTACAGCGCCATCTCCACGGTCATGTGCTCGCGCGCGTGCTGGTGGTGGGTGAAC
>NZ_JAFLRJ010001449.1 GCF_017315755.1 Streptomyces beijiangensis | reverse complement strand
TCTCAACCCCCTTATGGGAATTTCCTGTTGAAACACCACTCGACTGTCTGTCCGTTTGCCCTGCCACCGCTTTCGGTTCTCTCCCGTCATCGACCACCTCCTCCCAGCACCCCGCCGGCGAGTCCGATCACCACGGGCAGCACGCCGACCGCGACGAAGGCGGGCAGGAAGCACAGGCCCACCGGCGCGGTGACCATGACGGCGGCCCGCCGGGCCCGTGCCGTCGCCTCGCGGGCCCACTGCGCGCGGGACTCCACGGC
>NZ_JAFLRJ010001448.1 GCF_017315755.1 Streptomyces beijiangensis | reverse complement strand
TCACCGGCAGCGTCGTGCAGCTCCTTCATCCGGCTGGTCACGAAGACCTCGTAGTCCATCGAGAGACCGAAGGTCACGCAGAAGAGCAGCACGGTCATGGAGGTGTCCAGCGGCTGTGGTGTGAAGCCGAGGAGCGAGGCGAGATGCCCGTCCTGGAAGATCCACACCATCGCGCCCAAGGAGGCCGACAGGCTCACCGCGTTGAGCAGGAGTGCCCGCAGCGGCTGCACGA
>NZ_JAFLRJ010001447.1 GCF_017315755.1 Streptomyces beijiangensis | reverse complement strand
GCAGGCCGCCGCAGCGCAGAGCGAGTTCCTGCGCGGCCCCGGGCTCCCGCCCGGCGCGCGCCTCTCCCAGCAGGTGGGTGAGCAGGGTGACCGCTTCGCCCGCGCCGAGGGGCGCCACGGTGAGCCGCAGGTCTGCGTCGAGTCCCGACAGGCGCTGACGGCCGGCCACGCGCACCCTGCTGCCCGGTCCTGCGGTCAGCAGCGGGCGCACCTGTTCCACGCTGCGGGCGTCGTCCACGAC
>NZ_JAFLRJ010001446.1 GCF_017315755.1 Streptomyces beijiangensis | reverse complement strand
CGGTCGGGCCGCTGCGTCTGGCACTCCACGAGGCGGTCGGGAGGCGATGCGTGACCAGGTGCAGGTGCTGAACGGTGCTTCGGGTATCCACAACTGGCCCTTCGGATGGTGGAAGCGAAAGCCGACAGACTCTCCCCATCGTGCGAACTGCCCCACCATAGGGCCGATAGTTGCCATACGGCAACACTTAGCATTGGTTAACGATTGGGGCACTCGCTGCGGAGGGGGACAGGCTGCCCCGCTACGCTGCGGCGTCCGACATATCCCCCTGATGACGAAAG
>NZ_JAFLRJ010001445.1 GCF_017315755.1 Streptomyces beijiangensis | reverse complement strand
AGGTGAGGTAGACGACGCCGTCGCTGGATGAGGCGATGAGGTGGTGGGCTGCCTCGTTCTGCATCCCGGCCTCGGTGCACAGCTGGACCAGCTGTCTGCTGATGTCGTGGGGCTGGCGGACGTGGAGGGTGCACATGGAGCCGGCGCCGCCGGCCGACATCGCCTGCAGCATGGGCAGGACTTCGGTGGAGCGGACCTCGCCGACGATGACGCGGGTGGCGTTGTAGCGCAGCGCGGTGGCGAACATTTCGGTGATGGTGCCCTCGCCGGCGGCGTTTTCGGCGCGGGCTTCGCCGTTGGACTGCCGGGCCTCGAAGGCGTAGGTGACGGGGCCGGGCTTGGGCCCGGGTTCGTCGAGGTAGAGCTCGCGGTCGGATTCGAGGGTGACCAGCCGCTCGGCGGGTGGGATCTCGCGGCCCAGGGCGCGGAGC
>NZ_JAFLRJ010001444.1 GCF_017315755.1 Streptomyces beijiangensis | reverse complement strand
ATTCTGGTCGGCGTGGTCATCATGCTGGTCCAGGACTGGGTTCTGGGGCTGGTGATCCTGATTCCCACCCTGCCGGTGGCGGCCATCTGCGCGGCCTTCGAGAAGCGGTACAGCAGTGCGTCACGGCTCGCCCAGGACCAGATCGGCGATCTGACGACGGTCGTCGAGGAGAGTGTGCTCGGCATCCGGGTCATCAAGGGGTTCGGACGGCACCGCAGTCAGGCGAAGGCGTTCCGGAAGCTGTCCGAGGATCTGCGCGGGACGGAGCTGCGCAAGGCCCGGCTGCTGGGCGCCATCATGAGCGTCATCGTGACGCTCCCGGAACTGGCCATCGGCACGACACTGGTGCTGGGGACCGTACGGGTGGCCGACGGGGACCTGTCCGCGGGCACCCTGGTGGCGTTCCTGACGACGGCCCTGGCGCTGCGCTGGCCCGTGGACTCGATCGGCTTCCTGCTGGCGATGAGCCAGGAGG
>NZ_JAFLRJ010001443.1 GCF_017315755.1 Streptomyces beijiangensis | reverse complement strand
ACCTCGCGCTGATCCTGCTCCTCGTCTCCGGCGTCGGCGTCCTGGGCGCGGCCGCCGCCGGTCTCGCGGTCGCCCGCGCCGGCCTGCGCCCCGTGGACGAACTCACCGAGGCCGTGGAGGAGGTGGCCCGCACCGAGGACCTGGGCATCCGCATCCCCGTCGAGGACGACGCCGAGGACGAGGTCGCCCGCCTCTCCCGCTCCTTCAACTCCATGACGTCCGCCCTGGCCAGCTCCCGCGACCTGCAACAGCAGCTCATAGCGGACGCCGGCCACGAACTGCGCACCCCGCTCACCTCCCTGCGCACCAACATCGAACTCCTCACCCGCAGCGAGGAGA
>NZ_JAFLRJ010001442.1 GCF_017315755.1 Streptomyces beijiangensis | reverse complement strand
CGGGCAAGACCAGCACCAAGGACCTCATCGCCCAGGTGCTGGGGCGCATGGGTCCGACGGTCTTGCCGCCCGGCTCCTTCAACAACGAGATCGGGCTGCCGCTGACCGCGCTGCGCGCCGACCGGGGACACCCGTTTCCTCGTGCTGGAGATGGGCGCCCGCGGGATCGGCCACATCCGCTACCTCGCGGGTCTCACCCCGCCGCGCATCGGCGTCGTGCTGAACGTGGGCACCGCGCACATCGGGGAGTTCGGCGGACGCGAGCAGATCGCCGAGGCCAAGGG
>NZ_JAFLRJ010000152.1 GCF_017315755.1 Streptomyces beijiangensis | reverse complement strand
GAGTTCGCGTCTGAGTCTGCTCACCCTCGGGGCAGCCGGCGGTGCGCTGGACCGGCGGGGCCGCGCACTCGCCGCCCGTATGCCCGGCGTACTGGCGCACGAGCACCGGCCCAGACGGCGGCCCGGCTTCGTCCTCACCCGCCCCGACAGCTATGTCGCGGCAGGCGGGCGCACGGCGACGGAGCTCGACGCGCTGGCGTGGCGCCTCTCCGGGTCCATGCCCGCCCCCGCCCGCGCTCCCGTACCACCCCTTCCGTAGCGATGCCGGCCCAGATCCACGATCCAGCGAGAGGTTTCAGATGACCACGCAATCCCCCTCCGTGCCCCAGGCCGCGGATGCGGAACTCCCCGCGGTGCTCGGCGGGTTCGACCTCACCGACCAGGCGGGTTACGCGGCGGGCGTGCCCTACGACGTATTCGCCCGGCTGCGCAGAGAGGCCCCCGTCTTCTATCACCCGCAGGGCCGTACGGCCGACGGGGACGGCTTCTGGGTCCTCACCCGGCACGCGGACATCGCCCGGGCGGCCTCCGACCCGGTGTTCTCGGCGCAGGGCGGCGGATCGCGGGCGGGCGGCGGATCGCACCTGGACGACCTGCCGTTCGCGACGCTCGCCGGAGTGCTCTTCGCGATGATGGACAACCCGCGGCACGACCGGGTCAAGAAGCTGCTCGCCCCGGCGGTCACCGGCGCTGTCGCGCTCGGCCTCAGCGATGAACTCCGCTCCAGCGCACACCACTTGCTCCAAAGCGCACTGGACGCAACCGGCCCTGTCGACTTCGTGGACGACGTCGCCGAGCCCTTCGCCCTGCAGTCCATCGCGGTCCTCCTCGGCGCGCCCCGTGCCGACTGGCCCCAGCTGACCGCGTGGGTCCACGAGGTGCTCGGGTTCATCGACCGCAGGACAGGCGAGATCGACGAGCACTCGCGGGCCACATTCGTCGAGATGCAGCAGTACTTCGGCCGGATGCTGGACGCCAAGCGCGCCGACCCCGCCGACGACCTCGGCACCCTCCTCGCGGTCGGCGAGATCGAAGGGGACTCCACACCGCTCACCGCCAAGGAGCGCGAGGCCAACGCCAACCTCATTCTGATCACCGGCCTCGAACAGCCCAGGAACACCGTCGCGGGCGGGGTCCTCGCCCTCGCCCACCACCCCGAGCAGTGGCAGAAGCTCCGCGCCGACCGGACCCTGCTGACCAGTGCGGTGGAGGAAATCCTGCGCTGGAACCCGCCCAACCCGTACAACCGGCGCACCGCCACCCAGGACGTCGACCTGCACGGCACGCTGATCCGGGCCGGCGAGAAGGTCACGCTCTGGTGGCCGTCGGCCAACCGCGACGAGTCCGTCTTCGCCGAAGCGGACACCTTCGACATCACCCGTGACCCGAACCCGCACCTCTCCTTCGGGCACGGCATCCACCTCTGCCTCGGCGAGCAGTTCGCCCGGCTCCAGCTCCGACTCTTCCTCACCGAACTCCTCGACACCGTGGCGGAGATCAGGCTCACGGGGCCGGTCGTCCATGCCCCGAACAACAAGCACACCGTTCTGCTCGACATGCCGGTGGAACTGGTCCCCGCCACCGCCTGAACCGGAAAGGAGGAGACCCGCATGACACACGTACCCGAACCGCAGGGATTCCTGCACGCCCTCGCGACCGGGCGGCTCGACTGGGAGCGGCTGCGCGGCGCCCCCGGGCGTGACGCGGGCGAGCGGCAGGAAGGTGAGCGCGTCGCGGCGGAGATCGCCGAGTTCCTGGAGAAGCGGGTCGACCCCGACGAGGTGGACCGCACCGGCGAACTGCCCGCCGGCCTGCTGGACGAGATCCGTGGACGCGGCTACTTCAAGCTGCGCAACGACGAGGCCGTCGGGGGGCTCGCACTCGGGTCCTACGAGGCGCTGCGCGTCATCGAGAGGGCGTCCCGGCACTCGGTCGCGGTGGGCCAGCTGATCGCCATACCGAACGCGGTGGGCGCGTCGGCCCTGATTCCCGCCCTTCCCGAAGGCCGGGTACGGGACTTCGTCACCCGCAGGGTCGCCGAGGGTGCGATCTCGGGCTTCGGTGTCACCGAGGCGGCCGGGCAGAACAACGCCTGGACGGGCATGACGGCGACCCGTGCACCCGACGGCTCCGGACACGTACTGCGCGGCGAGAAGCTGTTCACCGGGAACGGACCGGTGGCCGACCTCCTCGCCGTCGCGGCGACCGAGGGGGAGGGTGCGGAGCGCAGGCTCGTCGTCGCCTTCGTCGACACCGCGGACAGCCCTGGCTTCCGGGTCGCGTCGGAGATCGGGTTCGTCGGCAGCAAGGGGCTGCCCAACGCGGCCCTGCGCTTCGACGATGTGTACGTACCCGCGGACCGGGTGCTGCGCGGCGAGCCCGGGGACCCCCGGATGTCCGCGGCGATGCGCTCCGTCGTCCTCACCGGCCAGCTCTACTTCACGGCCGCGCCCGCCATGGCCGTCGCCCGCCAATGTCTGCTCTGGACAAGGGAGTTCATCGACGAGCGCACCATCGACGGGCGCGGGCTCGGTGCGTACGACCTGATCCAGCGGATCGCGGCGACCACCCGCGCCGAGGTGTACGCCATGGAGAGCGTCCTGGAGCGGAGCCTCGCCGGGGAAGGGGCGGACGGGCGCTGGTTCGAGCGGATGGCCGCCAAGAACCTGTCCGTGGGGACCGCCTGGCGAATCGTCGACCGTACGGTGTCGCTCTTCGGCGGGGCGGGCCTGGAGACGGTGGCCAGCAAGCGCCGCAGGGGCGCCTCACCCGTACCCCTGGAGCGGGCCTTCCGGGATGCCCGCGGTCTGCGCGTCGCAGGCAATGTCGACTTCCAGCTCGACCAGCAGCTGGGCCGGCGGCTGCTGACCGAGTGCTTCCTGACCCCGGGTGAGGAGGCGGCACCCCTTGTATCCGGGTCACCCCAAGTGCCCGGGGACGACGACCTGTCACCTGCCAATCTGGCCCATCTCAGCGAGACGGCACGGCAGGTGCACCAGCTGTACGGCAGCTGCCGCGAACTGGTCGCCGACCACGCGGACCCCGACGACCTCTTCCGCAACCAGGAGGCCGTTGCCCTCGTCGCCCGCATCGCGGCGGAGCTCTTCGCCGTCAGCGCGGTACTGGCCCGTGCCGGGCGCGCGTCCGGGGAGGACGGCGGCGGGGAACAGGCCCTCGCCGACGTGCACTGCACGGCCGCCTGGCACCGGGTCGCCGGCCTCCGGCGCGCCCTCGACGCCTGCCGGGACACCGGCTCGCGACCCGACTACTCCGCGATCAGCCACTCTCAGCCAATGATGGGACACGACTCATGACCGAAGCGCCCGAAGCTCCCGTGGTCGACCTCGACATCATCAAGCAGCTGCTTCCGTTCGACCCCTTCGACGAGGACTTCCACCGCGACCCCTACCCGACCTACCGGAAGATCAGGGAGGAGAACGGCCAGGTCTTCCGTACCCCCGGCGGCACCGTCGCCGTCCTCAGCCACCAGGTCGCCTCCGAGATCCTGAAGGACCCCCGGTTCGGCTGGGGCGAGAACCCGCCGATCGCCGATCAGTTCGTACCGAACCCCGACGGTCCGCCCGGTCGCCCGCTGATCTTCATGGACCCGCCGGACCACACCCGGATAAGGACCCTGGTCTCCAAGGCGTTCACCCCGCGTACGGTGCAGCGGCTCCGCGGCAGGACCGAGCAGTTCGCCGCCGAGCTGGTGGCGAAGGCCAGGGAGCAGGCGGCCGGCGGCACCGTCGACCTGATGGACGCGCTGCTGCGTCCGCTGCCCGGCCTGGTCCTGAGCGAGCTCATGGACATACCCGAGCGCTACCACCCGGTCTTCATCGCTCTGGCCAAGGAGAGCGGCCGAGGGCTCGACCCCGGCTTCACCCTCTCTCCGGAGGAGAAGGTCATCCGCGACGAGGCGCGTGACGGGATCATCGCCGCCGGTGCCGAGATGGTGGAGGAGCGCAAGGCGCGGCCCGGTGACGACCTGGTCAGCGAACTGGTCGCGGCCCGCGGCGAAGGGGGCGACCGGCTCTCCGAGATGGAGCTGTCGATGACCCTGATGAACCTGCTGGCCGCCGGGTTCAACGCGACGGCCGCCATGATGGGCAACTGCGTCCTCAGCCTGTTCGGCCACGGCGACCAGGTGAAGTGGTTCCTGGACAACCCGTCCCAGGTGCAGAACTCCGTCGAGGAGCTGCTGCGTTACGACTCGCCGCTCCAGCTCGTGCCGCGCACCGCACTGCAGGATGCCCAGGTGGGCGATCTGCAGGTCCCCGTGGGCACCGATCTCTCCCTGGTGCTCGGCGCGGCCAACCGCGACCCGGAGGTGTACGACGACCCCGACCGGCTCGACCTGTCCCGCCCCGCCCAGCGCAATCTGGGCTTCGGCCACGGCATCCACTTCTGCGTGGCCGCGCCCATCGCCCGGATGACGGCACAGGCGACCGTCGCCGAACTCGCCGCCAATGGGGTCGAACTCGCCCTGGAGAAGCCGGAGTTCTTCCCCGGCATCGTGCTGCGCACGCTGTCCGAGCTGCCGGTGACCTTCAACTCGCCGAAGTGATCCGGCGTCCGTCCGGACCGGGAGCTGTAGCGGACTCCCGGTCCGGACGGGCCGTGGCGCGGTCGTCGTACGCGGTACGCGCCTCGGCGATGGCCGCCCGGTGGCGCAGGGCCCAGTCGGCGAGGGTGCGCAAGGACTCGCGCAGTTCGAGTGCGATGGCGGTGGCGCTGTACTCCACCCGTACCGGAATGGACGGGTGGACGGTACGCGTGATCAGCCCGTCGCGCTCCAGTGCGCGCAGGGTCAGGGCCAGCATGCGCCGGCTGATGCCCTCGACGACATGCTCCAACTCCGTGAAGCGGTGCGGTTCCTGACACACTATCAACAAAATCGTGACACTCCACTTGCCGCCGACCCGGTCGAGGACCGCGGCGGCGTTTCCCTCGGGCATGGATGCGGTCTCCCTCTGCGTCGGCGTACGGTCTACGGTCCCCACCCAAGCGGACGCGGGGCGCCCTTCCCGCGGGGTGCGGCGCGAATAGGGGGTGGGCGCCCGGGTTCTAGGGGCTTGCCCGTAATCGCGTCGCACCCCCGTAATTTCATGGACCCCCTGGAGGGGCGATGCCCGACGCGCAGCTGCTCGCCGTCAGCGACCTGCATGTCTCGTACGACGACAACCGGCGCATCGCGGAGCGCATCCGCCCGCAGTCGCCGGGGGACTGGCTGCTGGTGGCGGGCGACGTGGGGGAGCGGGCGGAAGACGTCGTCCGGACGCTCGGCCTGCTCCGCGAGCGGTTCGAGCGGGTGATCTGGGCGCCGGGCAACCATGAGCTGTGGACCCCCACGGACGATCCGCTGCAGCTGCGCGGGGATCGGCGGTACCGCGAACTGGTGCGCTCGTGCGGCGAGTTGGGGGTGGACACACCGGAGGACCCCTATCCGGTGTGGGACGGTCCCGGCGGACCCGCCGTCGTCGCGCCGCTCTTCGTCCTCTACGACTACACCTTCCTGCCGGCCGGCACGACGACCCCGCGGGAGGGCCTTGCCAAGGCGTACGAGGCGGGTGTGGTCTGCACGGACGAGTTCCTGCTCCACCCCGACCCCTTCCCGAGCCGTGACGCGTGGTGCCGGCACCGGGTCGGTGTCACCGAGGCGCGGCTCTCCGCCGTCGACCGGGACCTGCCCACCGTGCTGGTGAACCACTTCCCGCTGGTCCGCGATCCCACCCTGATCCTGCGCCACCCCGAGTTCGCCCTGTGGTGCGGGACCGAGGCCACCGCCCAGTGGCATCTGCGCTACCGGGCGGCCGCCGTCGTCCACGGCCATCTGCACATCCCGCGCACGCTGTACCGGGACGGGGTCCCCTTCCACGAGGTCTCCCTCGGCTACCCCCGCGAGTGGCGGCGCCGCCCTGGCCTGCCGGGGAGGCTCCACCCGGTCCTGCCTGCCGTCCCCGTGCCGGGGAGCGCCAGGTGATCGAGGCGCTGCTCCCGGCGGGGACCGCCTGGGCGGAGGTGTACGAGGACGGGGAGCCCGATCTCTTCCCGGCCGAGGCGGCCGTGGTCGCGGGCTCCGTGGAACGCCGCCGCCGCGAGTTCGCCACGGTCCGCCGATGTGCGCGTACGGCACTCGGCGGACTCGGCATCGCACCCGTACCGATCCTCCCCGGACCGCGCGGTGAGCCCGTGTGGCCGCAGGGCGTCGTCGGCAGCATGACGCACTGCGCCGGCTATCGGGGGGCGGCGGTGGCCCGTTCGGGGGAGCTGGCCGCCCTCGGCGTGGACGCGGAACCGAACGCGCCGCTGCCGCCCAGAGTGCTGCACTCCGTCACCCTCCCCGGCGAACGGGAGCACCTGGCCGACCTCGCATCGGACCGCCCCGAAGTCTGCTGGGACAGGCTGCTGTTCAGCGCGAAGGAGAGTGTGTTCAAGGCCTGGTTCCCGCTCACGGCAAGGGAACTGGACTTCACCGAGGCGGAGCTCGTCGTCCACCCCGGCCGCGCCGCCTTCCACGCCAGGCTGCTGGTGGCGGGCGCCGATCTGGACGGGGAGCGGATCGTGGGCTTCAGCGGTAACTGGCTGTGCAGGGACGGACTCCTGCTCACCGCGGTGGCGCTCAGCCGCAGGACCTGACCCGCCGGGGCACCAGCAGCAGTGCGGCGAGCAGCCCCGCCGCCCCGGCAGCCGGAAGCAGCACACGGAGGTCCACGACGGCGACGAGACCGGCGCCCGCGGCGAGCGCCAGCGCATTCGGCACGAAGACCAGACCGAGGCCCCCGTGAGGGATCGGGCAGATGCCCTATCCGCGGGCAGTCCGGGCCGTCGGTGGGCGCGGTCGAATCCGGCATCCGGCGCACGGAGTGACAACTGCCCCGCCAGGACCAGAAGTTCTTCTGCCGGAAGCGTTGACGAAACATGGGCACGGCCTTAGCTTCAACGCGTCGTACTTCGTACGTCATATATGAGACGCGATATGCAAGATCTGAGAGCGCTGATGACTTTTGCCCCGAGTCCGATCCCCTCACGGACCCAGTACGTGCAGGATGCGATCAAGCACGCCATCCTCACGGCCCAACTGGTACCGGGGCAGGCCCTCGTCGAGACCGAGCTCGCCGCGCAGTTCGGGGTCTCCAAGACCCCGGTGCGCGAGGCCCTGAAGACCCTGGCGGGGACCGGGCTCGTGGTGATGAGCCAGTACAAGGGCGTCACCGTGCGGATGGTCGACGCGGAGATGGCGCGCGAGGTCTACGACGTACGGCTGCTCCTCGAACCCGAGGCGCTGCGCCGCAGCATCACTCGCAAGGCGTCGCTCGAAGCGGCGCAGGAGGCGCTGGGGCGCTCCGACACCGCCGAGGACAAGGCGGACCGCTCGCTCGCCAACCGCGACTTCCACCGGGCGCTCTATCTGCCCTGCGGGAACCCGCTCCTGGCCCGGATGCTCGACGAAGTGCGCGACCAGGCCGCCCTGGTGTCCACCGTCGCCTGGGCCGCGATCCCCTCCTGGGAGCGGGAGGCGGCCGAGCACCGGGAGATCCTGCGGCTCGCGCTCGCCGACGACGCGGACGGCGCGGCCCGCGCCCTGCACGACCACATCGCCTCGTTCGTCGCCCGGGCCTTCCCGGCCGAGGCGGAGGGCGAAGCGGAATGACGTACCACCAGCACTTCGATGAAAGGTCGGTCCGCATGGACTCCTCACCGCTGAAGGCGGCCCTCGCAGACGTCGTGGCGATCCCGGTGACCCCGTTCGGGGAGGACGGGAGCATCGACGAGAGCACGCATCGCGCGCTGCTGAGACGGCTCATCGACGGCGGGGTGCGGACGCTGACGCCCAACGGCAACACCGGTGAGTTCTACGCGCTGACCCCCGAGGAGCGGCGTACCGTCACCGAGTTGACCATCGACGAGGCGGGGGAGCGGGCCACCATTCTGGTCGGCGTCGGGCATGACGTGCCGACCGCGATCGAGGCCGCCGAGCACGCCCGTGACGCCGGCGCGCAGATGGTGATGGTGCACCAGCCCGTCCACCCGTACGTATCGGACGGCGGCTGGGTGGACTACCACCGCGCCATCGCCTCCGCGGTCCCCGGGCTCGGCGTCGTCCCGTACCTCCGTAATCCGCAGCTTCCCGGTGCGCGGCTGGCCGAACTCGCCGACGCCTGCCCCAATGTCATCGGGGTCAAGTACGCGGTCCCCGACGCCGCCCGCTTCGCCGCCTTCGCGCGGGACGCCGGTCTGGAGCGCTTCGTCTGGGTCGCCGGACTCGCCGAGCCGTACGCCCCCTCGTACTTCTCCGCGGGCGCCACCGGCTTCACCTCGGGGCTCGTGAACGTCGCGCCGTCCGTTTCGCTGAATATGATCGAAGCGCTTCGATCCGGTGATTACCCGGCCGCGATGAAGGTCTGGGAGCAGATCCGCCGCTTCGAGGAGCTGCGCGGCGCCAACGGCTCCGCCGACAACGTCACCGTCGTCAAGGAGGCGCTCGCCTCGCTCGGCCTGTGCCGGCGCGACGTACGCCCGCCGAGCAAGCAGCTGCCCGAAGCGCAGCGCGCCGAGGTCGCGGAGATCGCTGCGGGGTGGGGGATATGACGACGGCCCGTAAGACGCCCGAGGAGCTCCGCAGCCACCAGTGGTACGGCAGCAGCATCTCGTCGGGTCTGCGCTCCTTCAGCCACCGGGCCAGAACCCGGCAGCTCGGCTACCTTCCCGAGGAGCACCTGGGAAAGCCCGTCATCGCGATCCTCAACACCTGGAGTGACATCAACCCGTGTCACGTCCACCTCCGCGACCGCGCCCAGGCCGTCAAGCGCGGTGTCTGGCAGGCCGGTGGCTTCCCGCTCGAATTCCCGGTCTCCACCCTCTCGGAGACCTTCCAGAAGCCGACCCCGATGCTCTACCGGAACCTCCTCGCCATGGAGACCGAGGAGCTGCTGCGCTCGTACCCGGTGGACGGCGCCGTCCTCATGGGCGGCTGCGACAAGTCGACCCCCGCCCTCCTCATGGGCGCGGCGACCGTCGATCTGCCGACCGTCTTCGTGCCCGCAGGACCCATGCTGCCGGGCCACTGGCGCAATGAAGTCCTCGGCTCCGGCACCGACATGTGGAAGTACTGGGACGACAAGCGCGCCGGACTCATCGGCGACTGCGAGATGGCCGAACTGGAGAACGGGCTCGCCCGCTCACCCGGCCACTGCATGACCATGGGCACCGCATCCACCCTCACCGCCGCCGCCGAGACGCTCGGCGTCACCGTCCCGGGTGCCTCCTCGATCCCCGCCGTCGACTCCGGCCACGACCGGATGGCCGCCGCCTCGGGGCTGCGGATCGTCGACATGGTGTGGGACGACCTGAAGCTGTCGAAGCTGCTCACTGCGGACGCGTACGAGGACGCCGTGGCCACCGTCCTGGCCCTCGGCGGCTCCACCAACGCCGTCATCCACCTCATCGCGATGGCGGGCCGCTCCGGCGTCACCCTCACCCTCGACGACTTCGACCGCATCGCCCGCACCGTCCCCGTCCTCGCCAACCTCCGCCCTGGCGGCCGGTATCTGATGGAGGACTTCCACTTCGCGGGCGGACTCCCCGCATTCCTGGCCCAGTTGACGGACGTACTGCACCTCGACCGGCCCACCGTCTCCTGCACCACGATGCGCGAGCAGCTCGAAGGCGCCCAGGTCCACAACCCGGACGTCATCCGCCCGCGCAGCAACCCGCTCGCCGACGAGGGCGGCGTCGCCGTCCTGCGCGGCAACCTCTGCCCCGACGGCGCCGTCATCAAGCACATCGCCGCCGAGCCGCACCTCCTCAAGCACACCGGGCCCGCCGTCGTCTTCGACGACTACCGGACCATGCAGCGCACCATCAACGACCCGGATCTCGGCATCACCGCGGACCATGTCCTGGTGCTGCGCAACTCGGGTCCCAAGGGCGGCCCCGGAATGCCCGAGTACGGCATGCTGCCCATCCCCGACCACCTACTCAAGCAGGGCGTCCGCGACATGGTGCGGATCTCCGACGCCCGTATGAGCGGAACGAGTTACGGCGCCTGCGTGCTGCACATCGCACCCGAGTCGTACGTCGGCGGGCCCCTCGCCCTCGTCCGCACCGGCGACCGCATCACCCTCGACGTCGAGGCACGCACCCTCCATCTCGACGTCACCGACGAGGAACTCGCGCAGCGCAAGGCCGTCTGGACCCCGCCGCCCGCCCGCTACGAGCGCGGCTACGGAGCCCTCTACAACGAGCAGATCACCCAGGCCGACACCGGATGCGACTTCGCGTTCCTGGCCAGGCCCGGAGAAGTGCACGACCCGTACGCGGGCTGAAGCACCCCACCGCACCGCACTCCCTGTGTCCCATGCCGCGTCCGGGGTTCCGAACGGCCGACGGCAAGCGCTTGCACAGCTGATGCACCGAGATCAGATCCACAGAGAACGGAGAAGAGTCATGGCACAAGCCGCAGCCGTGGCCGAGCAGTCCCGGCCGCACGGGCCGCCCCGGCGCCGAACAGGAGCGACGCCCCGCCGCCTGCCGTATCTGCTGATCGCGCCCGCAGCCCTGCTGATGCTGGGCTTCATCGCGTACCCAGTGATCAGCGTCTTCTACTACAGCCTGCAGAACTACAACGTCACCAAGCCCTGGCGTAACGGCTTCGCCGGCCTCGACAACTTCACGAAGATCTTCACCCAGGACGACCAGTTCTGGTCGACGCTCGCCTTCAGCGGGCAGTGGGTCGTCACCCAGGTCGCCCTCCAGCTGGCGCTCGGCCTCGGACTCGCACTGATCGTCAACCAGACGTTCATCGGGCGCGGTTTCGCCCGCGCCATGGTCTTCTCGCCCTGGGCCGTCTCCGGAGTGCTGACCTCCACGATCTGGATCCTGCTCTACAACTCGTCGACCGGCTTCAGCCGTTACCTCGCGGACGCGGGGATCGGTTCGTACGGCACCTCGGTCCTCTCCGACACCGGCACCGTCTTCTGGGCGGCGGCCCTCGCCGAACTCTGGCGCGGGGTCCCCTTCTTCGCCATCCTCATCCTCGCCGACCTGCAGTCCGTCTCCAAGGAGCTGTACGAGGCGGCATCGGTCGACGGCGCCGGACGGCTGCGCCAGTTCTTCCACATCACGCTGCCGCACCTCAAGGACGCCATCGTCCTGGCCACCCTGCTGCGCGGCGTCTGGGAGTTCAACAACGTCGACCTCCTCTACACCCTCACCGGCGGCGGCCCCGCGGGCGAGACCACCACGCTCCCGCTCTATGTCGCCAACACCGGGATCGAAGGCCATGACTTCGGTTACGCCTCCGCGCTGACCACCGTCGCCTTCGTGATCCTCCTCTTCTGCTCGATCCTCTATCTCCGCCTGAGCAAGTTCGGAGGAGACCCCAAGTGACCGCCGCACTCGCCGAGAAGCACGGCACCGACGCCCCCGCCGCCGACGACACCCCGCGCCGTCCCCCGACGCGCCGCACCAAGCGCGAGCGTGCCTTCGACGACGTACCGCGCTGGCAGATCTACGTCCCACTCGGGCTGTACCTGATCTTCACGCTCATCCCCTTCTACTGGATGCTGCTCTTCGCCTTCCGCCCGGCAGGATCGACCTCGCTGGTGCCCTGGCCGATGACCCTGGACCACTTCTCGAAGGTCTG
This sequence comes from Streptomyces beijiangensis, assembly GCF_017315755.1. GTDB lineage: Bacteria > Actinomycetota > Actinomycetes > Streptomycetales > Streptomycetaceae > Streptomyces > Streptomyces beijiangensis. Next base: position 13,652 of record NZ_JAFLRJ010000152.1, on the reverse strand, counting down.
GAACGAACGCAGCTTCGGGATCTTCTTCCAGAACAGCATGATCGTCGGCGTGGCGACGCTGGTCGCGACCACGCTGGTCGCGCTCTCCGGCGGATACGCCCTGGCGCGCTTCGACTTCCGGATCAAGAAGGGCTTCATGCTGGGGCTGCTCTGCTCGCAGTTCATCCCCGGCGCGCTGATGCTGGTCCCGCTCTTCGAGATCTTCAAGAACCTCCAGCTGATCAACTCCCTGGGCAGCGTGATCATCGCGGAGACCGTCTTCCAGCTCCCGCTGTCCATCATCCTGATCAGCGGCTTCATCAAGAATGTGCCGGTCTCGCTGGAAGAGGCCGCCTGGGTGGACGGGTGCGGACGCTTCCGCGCCTTCTGCGCGGTGGTGCTCCCGCTGCTGCGGCCCGGACTGATCGCGGTCGGCTCCTTCGCCTTCGTGCACAGCTGGAACCACTTCCTCTTCGCCCTGATGTTCCTGAGCGAGCAGGACAAGCAGACGATCCCCGTCGGCCTCAACACCCTCATCGGCGCGGACAGCGTCGACCTGGGCGCACTCGCCGCGGGCGGTGTCGTCGCGGCCGTACCGGTCGTGATCGTCTTCGCCTTCATCCAGAAGTGGCTGGTCACCGGCTTCAGCGCAGGGGCGGTGAAGGGATGAGCGCCCTGCCTTCGCCCCTGCCTTCGCCCCTGCCTGTCGTCCTCGCGGGCGCACGCGGTCACGGCCGCAGCCATCTGGAGAACATCCGCCGTCTGCAGGGCCTCGGCCGCGTCACCCTCGCGGGGATCTGCGAGCTGAAGCCGCTCAGCGACGAGGAGCTGGACGGTTTCGGCACGCCCGAGCAGTCCACCGACTTCGCGGGTCTCCTCGACTCCACCGGAGCGCGGATCGCCGTCATCTGCACACCGATCCCCACCCACACCGACCTGGCACTCGCCGCCGCCGAACGTGGTGTGCACCTCCTCCTGGAGAAGCCGCCCGCCCCCTCCTACGCGGAGTTCCGGCGGATGGCCGACGGGGTCCGCGCCGCGGGCGTCCACTGCCAGATCGGCTTCCAGTCGCTGGGCTCGCACGCTCTGACCGCGATACGGGAACTCATCGCGGCCGGCGCCATCGGCGAGGTCACCGGAATCGGCGGGGCCGGCGCCTGGGTGCGCGACGAGGCCTACTTCCGGCGCGCCCCCTGGGCGGGACGGCGGCGCATCGGCGACACGGACGTGGTCGACGGCGTACTGACCAACCCTCTCGCCCACGCGGTGGCCACCGCCCTTGCCCTGGACGGGAGTTCGCGCGCCGAGGACATCACGACCGTCGAGACCGAGCTGTTCCGGGCCAATGACATCGAGGCCGACGACACCTCGTGCGTACGGATCACGACCCGCCGCGGCACCCCGGTCGTCATCTCCGTGACGCTGTGCGCCGAACGGCCCGACGAGCCGTATCTGCTGGTGCACGGAACCCGCGGCCGCATCACCTACTGGTACAAGGACGACCGCGTCCTGGTGCAGCGTCCGGGCCGGGGCCCCGAGGAGTCGGTGCACGGCAGGACCGACCTCCTGGAGAACCTCCTCGACCACCTGGCAGGGACGGCCGGACTCCTGGTCACACCCGATCTGACGGGCGCCTTCATGCGGGTCGTCGAAACGGTTCGCACCGCCCCCGAGCCGACTCCGATCCCCGCCGCGGCGTGGAGCGGGTCGACGGACGCCACCGGTGCGCGCCGCCGCACCGTCCACGGCATCGACGCCCTGGTCGCCGCGGGCGCCGAGTCTCTCGTCCTCTTCTCCGAGCAGGGCGTCCCCTGGGCGCTCCCCAGCGAGGTGCACTCCTCATGAGCCAGTCGCTCCTCCTGCGCTGCGCCGGACGCCCGGTCGGCCGTTACCTTTTCCGGCCCGACCTGGCGCCGCGGCTGTCCCCGCGTCCGTACCTCCACCCGCTCACCACCCTCGGCGGCCTGCGCGTCACCGAGGAGATGCCCGGCGACCACCTCCACCACCTGGGTGCCGGCGTCGCCGTGCCCGATGTGGCGGGACGCAACTTCTGGGGCGGGCGCACCTATGTGCGCGGACAGGGCTCCACCGAGCTCGACAACCACGGCATCCAGCGGCACACCGGCTGGAAGCTGCGCGACCCGGACGGCTTCGTCGAGGAGCTGGCCTGGACGGCGGAGGCGGGCGAGCTGCTGCGCGAGCACCGTACGGTCGCCGCGACCCCGCTCGGCACGGACGCCTGGGCACTGGACTTCACCTTCTCGCTGACCAACACCACCGGCGGCGCGCTGTCCATCGGCTCCCCGGCCACCAACGGCAGGCCCGGCGCCGGATACGGCGGCTTCTTCTGGCGCGCGCCCAAGGAGACGGGCCGGCCCGCCGTCTTCACCGCGGACGCCGACGGCGAGGACGCGGTCCACGGGCACAGGGCCGACTGGCTCGCCCTGGCGGGCGACGGCTGGACCCTGGTCTTCGCCGGTGCCAACGGGGAGACCCGCAAGGACCCGTGGTTCGTACGGACCGAGGAGTACCCCGGGGTCGGCTCCTCGCTCGCCTGGGACGAGCGGGTGGAGATGGCCGCGGGCGAGACGCTCGTACGCCGCATCCTCACCGTCGTCGCGGACGGGCGTCTGGGGCGCGACGCGGCGGCCGCACTCGTGCGCAAGGCGGTCGGCGCATGAGCGACGGGAGCACATACCGCAATCCGGTCCTGCACGCCGACTGGTCCGACCCCGACGTGGTGCGCGTCGGCGACGACTACTACCTCACCGCGTCCAGCTTCGGCCGCGTCCCCGGACTGCCCCTGCTGCACTCCCGCGACCTGGTCAGCTGGACGCTCATCGGCCACGCACTCGACCGTCTGGAGCCCGCCGCCGCGTTCGCGTCGCCGCGCCACGACTGCGGGGTCTGGGCGCCGTCCATCCGGCACCACGACGGCCGTTACTGGATCTTCTGGGGCGACCCGGACCACGGCATCTTCCAGGTCAACTCCCGTGATGTACGAGGTCCGTGGAGCGCCCCGCACCTCGTCAAGCCCGGAAAAGGTCTGATCGATGCCTGCCCGCTCTGGGACGAGGAGAGCGGCGAGGCGTATCTGGTGCACGCCTGGGCCAGGTCCAGGTCCGGGACCAAGAACCGCCTCACCGGACACCGGATGTCGTCGGACGGCCGTGAACTCCTCGACGAGGGCAAGGTGATCGTCGACGGTGACCTGCTGCCCGGCTGGTTCACCCTGGAGGGCCCCAAGCTCTACCTCCGCGACGGCTGGTTCTGGATCCTCGCCCCCGCGGGGAGTGTGGAGACGGGCTGGCAGGGCGCGTTCCGCTCACGGGACTTCTTCGGCCCGTACGAGGAGAAGGTCGTCCTGGAGCAGGGCTCCACCGGGATCAACGGGCCGCATCAGGGCGGCCTGGTCACCACCCCTGCGGGGGAGGACTGGTTCCTGCACTTCCAGGCGAAGGGCGCCTACGGGCGGGTGCTGCACCTCCAGCCCGTGCACTGGCCCGAGGGCGGCTGGCCGGTGATGGGCGACGAGGGTGAGCCCGTGCTCGTACACGCCAGGCCCCAACTGCCGCAACAGCCCGCCGAATCGCCTGCCACCGACGACGGATTCCCCGGCGGACGGTACGGCCGGCAGTGGCAGTGGACGGCCAACCCCAGGCCGGGATGGACGGTCGCGCACGGCGGGGACGGGCTCAGGCTGACCTGCGTACGGACGCCGTACGCGGACGACACGCGCAGGCTGCCGAGCGTACTGACCCAGCGGATGCCCGCCGAGTCCTTCCGTGTAGAGGTGGAACTCACCCTCGACAGTGAGGAGTTGGGCGCCAAGGCGGGCCTGGCCGTCCTCGGTGACGCCTTCGGCTGGATCGGTCTGGAGCGGGCCGAGGACGGGGTGCGCCTCGTCCACCGTTACGCCGAGCCGGTCGCGGAGAAGGAACGGGACGCTGCACACCCGGTGCCCGCGCCGCAGGGCCGCGCCCGGCTCCGTATCGACGTCGCGCCGGGTGCGCGATGCCGCTTCTCGTACGACACCGGCGAAGGCTTCCGCCCGTCCGGACACATCTTCACCGCCACCCCCTGGCGCTGGGTCGGAGCGCTGCTCGGCCTCTTCGCCACCGCACCCGAGGGCACGGGGCCCGCAGGGACCGCGAGCTTCACCACGTTTTTGATCAGACACAGCCAGATCACACCAAGAGAGACGAGCCGGCCATGACGAAGTTCTCGAAGTCCCTGGGGAGCGCGGTCGCACTGACCGCGGTCCTCGCACTGACCGCGACCGCCTGCGGCGACGACGGCAGCGGCAGCGGTGACGAGGGCAAGGGGAAGGGCACGATCACCTTCTGGGACAACAACGGCGGGCCCCGCACGGCCGTCTGGACCGAGATCATCAAGGACTTCGAGAAGAAGAACCCGGACATCAAGGTCAAGTACGTGCCGATCCCGATCGCCGATGTCCAGTCGAAGTACGACACGGCGATCTCGGGCGGCGGTCTGCCGGACGTCGGCGGTGTCGGTACGGCGTACCTGGCCAATATCGTCGCGCAGAACGCGCTGGAGCCGGTCGGCGACCGCATCGCGAAGTCCGCGCTGAACGGCAAGCTCGTCGAGGCCACGGTGGCCAGCGTCAAGGTCGCGGGCGGCAAGGGCGACGAGATGTACTCGGTGCCGACCTCGGTGAACAACGGCACGCTCTGGTACCGCACCGACCTCTTCACGGCGGCCGGTCTGGAAGCCCCGTCGACCTGGGCGAAGTTCTACACGGCCGCGGAGAAGCTCACCGACGCGAAGAACAACAAGTTCGGCTTCACCATCCGCGGCGGCGCCGGATCGGTCGCCCCGGCACTGGACGCCGCGTACGGGCAGTCGGGCATCACCGACTTCTGGAACGGCGACAAGACCACCGTGAACGACCCGAAGAACGCGGCGGCACTGGGGAAGTACGTCGGGCTCTTCAAGAAGACCACCCCCTCGGCCGACCTCAACAACGACTTCACCAAGATGGTCGCCCAGTGGGACACGGGCACCATCGGGATGCTGAGCCACAACCTCGGCTCGTACCAGGACCACGAGAAGGCCCTGAAGGGGAAGTTCGCCGGCATCCCCAACCCGATCGGTGACGGCGGGACGCGCGTCCAGGTCTCCAACCCGGTCGACGGGCTCGGCCTGTTCAAGGCGAGCAAGAACAAGGCGGCCGCCTGGAAGTTCATCGAGTTCGCCGCCTCGCACGCCGAGAACAGCAAGTGGAACGAGTCCGCGGGCGCCATCCCGGCCAACACCGAGGCGGCCAAGGACTCCTGGATCACCGAGGCCGAGCCGACGAAGCTCGCGGCGGCGGCGCTGACCGACGGATCGACGAAGGTCGTGCAGCTGCCCTACTACCTGCCCGACTGGAACAGCATCAGCAAGGCCGACAACGAGCCGGAGTTCCAGAAGCTGCTGCTCGGCAAGGTCACCGCGCAGGCCTTCCTGGACAAGATCGCCAAGGAGCTGAACGCGGCCCAGGCGGAGTGGAAGCAGCAGAACAAGAGCTGACGCTCCCCGATGTACGGGGTCCGGCGTGCTGCCGTGGGCGTACGCCGGACCCGCAGTCCCTTCCCTTCCCTTCCCTTCCCTTCCCTTCTCGCCCCCTCCCGTCCCTGCCCTCATGTCCCGTCTGACTCAGGAGCCGCAGTGCGTACACAGAGATGTCATGGCCGCGTCATAGGAATCATCGTCGGTTGCACCGCGCTGGTGCTCGGCGTCACCGGCGCCGCCTCGGCCTCGTCCTCCCACTCGTCCCCCCGCGACCTGGGAAGAGGCGTTCTCGCCGCGGGCGACGGCTGGGCCGCCGAAGGCGCGGGCACCACCGGTGGATCGGCCGCCACGGCCGACCACATCTACACCGTCTCCAGCCGCGCCCAGCTGGTCGCCGCCTTCAAGGACGCCGGGGACGCACCCAAGATCATCAAGATCAAGGGGACCCTCGACTTCAACGTCGACGACGCGGGCAAGGCGCTCTCCTGCGCCGACTACGCCGCCCCCGGCTACGACTTCGCCCAGTACCTCGCCGCCTACGACCCCGCGGTCTGGGGCTGGGACACCAACCTGGACAAGGAGCCCGCCACCAGCCAGGAGGGCCTGCGCCGCACCTCGGCCTCGGCGCAGACCGCACGCGTCGAGGTCCCGGTCCCCGCCAACACCACCATCGTCGGCCTCGACAAGAAGGCCAAGATTCTCGCCGGCGACCTCCAGGTCAAGGACGTCGACAACGTCATCGTCCGCAACCTCACCTTCGAGGACGCCTTCGACTGCTTCCCGCAGTGGGACCCCACCGACGGGGACACCGGCAACTGGAACTCCGAGTACGACAACCTCGTCGTCACCGGATCCACCCACGTCTGGATCGACCACAACACCTTCACCGACGGCCGCCGCCCCGACAGTGCGCAGCCCGCGTACTACGGCCGGATCTACCAGCAGCACGACGGCGAGCTGGATGTGGTCAAGGGCGCCAACTACGTCACCGCGTCCTGGAACGCCTTCACCGACCACGACAAGACCCTGCTCTTCGGCAACAGCGACAGCGCGACGGCCACCGACGCGGGCAAGCTGAAGATCACCCTCCACCACAACCTCTTCAAGGGGATCACCGAGCGGGCCCCGCGCGTCCGCTTCGGCCAGGTCGACACGTACAACAACCACTTCGTCGTCACCGCGAGCCAGGAGTACACGTACAGCATCGGCGTCGGGGTGAACTCGCAGATCGTCGCCGAGGCCAACGCCTTCACGCTTCCCGCGGGCATCGGTGCCGACCGGGTCATCTACAAGTGGAAGGGCGCAGGTCTGACCGCGGCGGGCAACTACGTCAACGGCAGGGCGACCGACGTCCTCGCCGCGTACAACGCCGCGAACCCCACGGCCCTGCTCGGCGGTGACGCGGGCTGGGTGCCCACCCTGCGCACCAAGGTCGACAGCGCCAAGAACGTCCCGTGCGTCGTCGACCGCGGCGCGGGCGCGGGAAAGCTCCGCTGATCCCACGGCCGGTGCGGCCCGCGCGGGACCGCACCGGCCGTGCCTCCCCCCATACCCCCCTCCCTGTACGAGCCGCAGCGAAGGAGCATTGCCATGCCCTCGCACCACCCTCACCAGGTAGATCCCACCCGCCGTTCCCTGCTCATCGCCGGAGCCGGCGCGTTCACGCTCGGTCTCGGTCTCGGCAGCGCGCCCAGCGCGCGGGCCGCCGGCCGGAGCCCCTTCGGCCGGTACGGATCGCCGGGCCGCCGCCTCAACCCGCAGACCCTCTACGTCGACGCGCTCGACCGCGGCGACCACCGCACGGTCCAGGCGGCTGTCGGTGCTGTACCCGGCGACGGCTGGACGGTCGTCCTCGCCCCCGGCACCTACCGCGAGACCGTCCTCGTCCCGGCCGCCGCGACCGGCCTCACCCTGATCGGCGCGGGAGACGACCCGCGCTCCACCGTGATCGTGTACGACAACGCGGCAGGCAGCGCCAAGCCCTCCGGCGGTACGTACGGAACGACAGGCTCCGCCACCGTCACGGTGCAGGCCGCCGGCTTCACCGCCCGCTCCCTCACCTTCGCCAACGACTGGCTGCGCGCGGACCACCCGGAGATCACCGGCACCCAGGCCGTCGCCCTCAAGGTCCAGGGCGACCGCTCGGCCTTCCACGCCTGCCGCTTCCTTGGCCACCAGGACACGCTCTACGCCGACACGCTCGGCCTCGCGCTCTTCGCCCGCCAGTACTTCACCGACTGCTACGTCGAGGGCGATGTCGACTTCGTCTTCGGCCGGGCCACCGCCGTCTACGACCGCTGCCACTTCCACACCCTGGACCGCACGGACCTGGCCGCAGCCCCCTACGGCTTCGTCTTCGCGCCCTCCACCGCGGGCGCCGATCCGCGCGGCTATCTGGTACTCGACTCCCTGGTCACCAGCGGCGCCCCGGACGCGTACTACAAGCTCGCCCGCCCCTGGGTGCCCAGCTCGGACACGACGGCGCGCCCGATGCTGACGGTCCGCGAGACCCGTCTCGGCGCGGGCATCGACGCTGTCGCCCCGTACACGAACATGTCGGACGCCTACCCCTGGCAGTCCCAGCGCTTCGCCGAGTACCGCAACACGGGTCCGGGCGCGAAGATCACCGACCCGTCGTCGCGCCTCCAACTGACGCACGACGAGGCGCGGTTGCACACCCGATCCACCTATCTGGGTGACTGGACCCCCTGGAAGGGATGCTGAGATGCGCCGCCGCACACTCCTCACCGGCATGGCGACAGGCGCCGTCCTCGCTCTGACCGGCACCACCGCAGAGGCCTCCCCGCGCCGCACCCTCCACGTCCGCCCCGGCCGGTCGTCCGTCCAGGCCGCCGTCGACGCGGTCCGCGGGGACGGCTGGACGATCGTCCTCGCCCCCGGTACGTACCGCGAGACGGTGACCGTCCCCGCCACGGCCACCCACCTCACCCTGCGCGGCGCGACCGGCGACCCGCACGACGTGGTGATCGTGTACGACAACGCCAACGGCACGCCCAGGCCCGACGGCACCACCTACGGCACGGCGGGCTCGGCCACCTTCACCTCGGCCGCGGCCGGCCTGACGGTCCGCGACCTGACGATCGCCAACAACTGGCTGCGCGCCGATCACCCGGAGATCACCGGCACACAGGCGGTCGCCGTCCACGCCACGGGCGACCGCACCTTCTTCGACCACTGCCGCCTGCTGGCCCACCAGGACACACTGTTCGCCGACACCACGGCCCTCACGTCCTTCGACCGTCACTACTACCGCGACTGCTACATCGAGGGCGACGTCGACTTCGTCTTCGGCCGCGCGACAGCGGTCTTCGAATCGACGCAGTTCCACACCCTCGCCAGGGACGTGACGTTCACCCCCAAGGGCATGGTCTTCGCCCCCTCCACGGCCCGCGCGAACCCGCGCGGCTTCCTGGCGACCCGCTGCCGCATCACGTCGTCGGCGGGTGCGGGGGAGTACTGCCTGGCCCGGCCCTGGGTCCCCTCGTACGAGACGACGGCCCACCCCATGCTCACGGTCCGCGACACCTGGGCGGGTCCGGGCATCAGAGCCGCCGAACCGTACACCGACATGCGGGCCGCCTATCCGTGGCAGACGATGCGCTTCACGGAGTACGCGAACACCGGACCGGGCGCCGAGACGACGATCCCCGCGAACCGCCCCCAACTCACCCCCGCCGAGGCCGAGTCGCACACCACGACCACCTATCTGGGTGACTGGCAGCCGTACGCGGAACCCCGCACCGAAGGACCGGCCGCCCACCGCCCCTTCCGTATCTTCGCGACCGGCGACTCGACCGCCTCGATCTACGCCACCGACACCGCACCCCGCACCGGCTGGGCCGAGGCGCTCCCCGTCTTCGCGGCCCACGGCGTCACGGTCGTCGACCGGGCCCTGTCCGGCGCGAGCACCAGGAGTTACGAGGACGCGGGCCTGCTCGACGCGGTCCTGCGCGACATCCGCCCCGGCGACTGGCTGCTGGTCTCCTTCGGCCACAACGACGAGAAGACCACCGACCCCACCCGCGGCACCGACCCGTACACGACCTACCAGTCCTACCTCCGCACCTTCCTGGACGGCGCCCGGCAGCACGGCGCGCACCCGGTCCTCGTCACCCCGGTCGAACGCCGCCGCTTCGACGCCGAAGGCCACGCGAAGGCGTCGCACGGCGACTACCCGGCAGCCATGAAGGCCCTGGCGGCGGCGGAAGGCGTCCCGCTCATCGATCTGCAGGCGCTGAGCCTTGCCCTCTGGGAGAAGCTGGGCCCCGAGGGCACCAAGACCTGCTTCCTGTACGCGGACGCCGGCACGAACCCCCACTACCCCACCGGCGTCGCGGACAACACCCACTTCCAGGCGCACGGCGCGATCGAGGTGGCCCGCCTGATTGCCGCGGACCTCCGCGCCCAGCACGTCCTCCCCGCCGGAACCTGGCACGGCCTGGACCGTGACGTCCCGGACTCCGCCATCGTCTTCCCGGCCGAACTCCCGGAGCTGACATGAGAATGGCCCGCTACCTCGCTGCCACACCCCTCGCCCTGCTCGCCGCACTCGTCCCCACGCCCGCGAGCGCGGCCACCGTCGTGGTGGACACCACCGCCGAACTGACCAGTGCCATCGCCTCGGCCACCGCGGGGACCGTCATCCAGGTGCGCGGCGGTACGTACTACCCGACTGCCACGCTCCAGTCGACGGCGAACGGCACGTCCTCCAGCCGTATCCAACTCCAGGCGTACGGCTCCGAGACCGTGAAGATCGACGGTTCGAACCTCCCCGCCGGAGACTGGATCTTCAAGCTGACCGCCGACTACTGGACGACGTCGAACATCACCTTCCAGAACTCCCCGGACAGCGCGGTCGTCTGCACGTCCTGCACCGGCACGCTCTGGTCCAACATCAAGACCATCAACGGCGGCGACTCCGGCTTCACCCTCACCGGCGACGGCACCAGCGACAACACCGTGCGGAACCTGGACAGTTACGGTAACTACGACGCCGTCAACCACGGTGAGAACGCCGACGGGATCGCCATCAAGTTCGGCTCCGGCACCAACAACCTGGTCACCGGCGCCCGTCTCTACAACAACTCCGACGACGGCCTCGACCTCTGGTCCTGGTCGTCCCCCGTCACCGTCGAACACACCTGGTCCTTCGGGAACGGACAGAACCGCTGGTCGGACACCGCCTTCGCGGGCGACGGCAACGGCTACAAGCTCGGCGGCGACGGGGAATCGGTGGCCCACGTCATCAACAACTCCGCGGCCTGGGGCGACGCGGGCAACGGGTTCACGGAGAACAGCAACACCGGCGCGATCGTCATCAACCGCACCACCGCGTACGCCAACGGCAACTGGGGCTACTACTTCGCCACCGGTTCGGCGAAGCTCGGGAAGAACCTGGCCGTCTCGAACTCCAGCGGTACGGCGACCAGGAGCTCGTCGGTGACCTCGTCGGGAAACAACTGGGATACGGGGATCTCCACCCCGTCCTTCCTCTCCACGGACGCCACCACGGCGTACAACGCCCGCGGTTCCGACGGCTCACTGCCCGCGACGACATTCCTCACGACGGGTTCCTCGTCCATCGGCGCGACGATGAACTGACCCGCCCCCCCCGAAGAGTTCAGGGCGCCTGCGGGACCCTGAACCGGCGGCGGTACTCCGTCGGCGTCGTGTTCAGACGCCGGCGGAACGCCCGCACCAGGGTGTCCGTCGTACCGAACCCGCACCGGGACGCGATGTGAGCGAGCGTGGCGTCGGAGGACTCCAGCTTGTGGCGGGCCTTCTCGACGCGGATCGACTCGATGTACGTGTGCGGGGTCGTGCCCAGCTCGGTCTTGAAGAGCCGGGTGAGATGCCGGTCGCTGACGTGGGCGAACGCGGCGAGGTCCATGACGGTCAGCGGCTCGTCGATGTGCGACAGGATGTAGTGCCGCAGGTCCTCGATGCGCCGTGTCGTGGAGACCTGCTCCAGGGGAACGCTGAACTGGCTCTGTCCGCTGGGGCGCTTCAGGTACATCACGAGCTGCCGGGCCACGCGCAGGGCGACGGCCTCGCCGAGGTCGTCGGCGATCAGGGCGAGTGACAGGTCGAGGCAGGCGCTGATCCCGGCCCCCGTCCACACATCGCCGTCGCGGATGAAGATCGGGTCGGCGTCGACCTCCACGGCCGGGTGGTCGGCGGCCAGCTGCTGCGCGGTCGACCAGTGGGTGGTGGCGCGCTTGCCGTCGAGGAGCCCGGCGGCGGCCAGCAGATGCGCCCCGACGCACACGGAGGTGACCCGGTGGGTCCGCCCGGCGAGGATCCGTACCCAGTCGACCAGCACGGGATCGACCAGGGGGTGGACGCGGCCCTCGGCGTCGACCTCGACCGCTCCCGGCACGATGAGCGTGTCGATGCCCCGCGCGGCGGCCTCCGCGAAGGTGAGGTCCGGCAGGATGCGGACCCCGGCGCCCGTGGTGACGGGATCCATGCTCTCGGCGGCGAGCACGACCTGGTAGCCCGCGGCCTTCTCGGTCTCGCGCAGGGCCAGCGAGAACACCTCCGGAGGCCCGGTCACGTCGAGTGTGTCGACGCCCTCGAAGAGCACGATGACGATGAGTCGTCCGCCACTGTCCGGCTGCACATGTCCTCCTGACCGGCCGCCGTCCCTCGGCATGTCCGTATCTGCATGTTAGACGTCATTGCCGACGTCACAGCTGGGTCATAGCGTTACAGACGCAGCCCAACGGAACCATCGGGTTGCGTCTCTCACACGTGACTCAAAGGCGGTACACCCATGTCCCGAACCACGCTGCGCGAACTCAACGGCTTCGACCAGGCGCCCGCGAAGCTGGCCGGCTCGACGCTGATCCTGATCGACTTCCAGAACACCTACACCCAGGGCGTGATGGAGCTCGACGGCTGGGAGAAGTCCCTCGACGCCGCCGCGCAGCTGCTGGCACGGGCCCGCCAGGAGGGCACGAAGGTCGTCCACGTCATCAATGACGGCGGCGAGGGGACTCCGTACGACATCCGGGCCGAGATCGGCCGGATCCACCCGAAGGTCGCGCCGGTCGACGGTGAGCCGGTCGTCGTCAAGCAGGTCCCGAACGCCTTCGTCGGCACCGACCTGGCCACGCACCTCCAGGAGGGCCAGGACGTCGTCATCGCGGGCTGGATGACCCACATGTGCGTGGCGTTCACGGCGCAGGGCGCGTTCCTCAACGGCAACCGCCCCACCGTCGCGGCCGACGCCACCGCGACCCGCTCGCTGCCGGTCGCGGGCGCCGACATCGACGCCTGCCAGGTGCACTACAGCGCCCTCGCCACCATCGCCGACCTGTACGGGGTCGTCGTCCAGTCCCAGAAGGAGATCGTCTGATGAAGCTGCTCCGTCTCGCGGCCGCGCTCGGCGCCGCCACCGTTCTCGCGGCCACCATGACGGCGTGCGGCGGAAGCTCCGAGGCCGCCGCCCGCACCGACGGGCACGACAAGAAGCCGTCGCCGACCGCCGGGCAGAACGTCGCGAAGAACACGACGACGCTGCGCGAACTCAACGGCTTCGACGAGACGCCCGCCAAGCTGTCCGACGCCACGCTGATCCTCGTCGACTACCAGAACACCTACACCGACGGTGTGATGGAGCTCGACGGCTGGCGCGAGGCCGTGAAGAACACCAAGATCCTGCTCGACCGGGCCCGCAAGGCGGGCACGCCGGTCATCCACATCGTCGACAAGGGTTACGACCTGAAGTCGAAGGCGGGCCAGATCATTCCGGCGCTCAAGCCGGCCAAGGGTGAGCCCGTCGTCGAGAAGACCGTCCCCAACGGCTTCCACAAGACGAATCTCGCCGACGAGGTCAAGAAGGCCGGCCACAAGAATCTCATCATCACCGGATTCATGACCAACATGTGCACCCTGTTCACCACTCAGGGCGCCTTCCTCAACGGCAACAACCCGACCGTGGTCGCCGACACCTCCGCGACCCGGCCGCTGCCGCTGAACGGCAACCCGCGCGGCATCCCCGCCCAGCAGGTGCACGAGGCCGCGCTCGCCACGGTCCAGGACCTCTACGGAGTCGTGGTCCCCAAGCAGCGCGACCTCAACTAGCGCTCACCCCCCCCAGACTTCGGAAGGGAAAGAACCCGGGTTCTTTC
>NZ_JAFLRJ010001441.1 GCF_017315755.1 Streptomyces beijiangensis | reverse complement strand
CGGATCATCTACATCGGTGCCGGTACAAGCGGGAGGCTCGGCGTACTTGATGCAGCTGAATGCCCGCCGACATTCAGCATATCTCCCGAGTCGGTCATAGGCATCATTGCAGGGGGAGAAAAAGCTTTGTACAATGCCGTCGAAGGCGCTGAAGATCCTGAGGCTTTTGGCAGACGGGATTTAGAAGCCGTTAACCTCTCAAACAATGATACCGTAATCGGAATCGCCGCCAGCGGCCGAACTCCGTACGTCCTAGGCGCCCTGAAGTATGCCAAGAAAACAGGTGCCAAGGCCATATCGCTGACATGCAATGAAAACTCGGCGATCAGCCAGGCGGCAGATCACAGCATAGAAGTAGTCGTCGGCCCTGAAGTCATTGCCGGATCGACGAGAATGAAAGC
>NZ_JAFLRJ010001440.1 GCF_017315755.1 Streptomyces beijiangensis | reverse complement strand
CTACGTCTCGTGGGCTCGTCCTAGGTGACTCAACTTCAGTCGGATCGGCGCTGCTTTCGATTTTGATCGCTTTTGGCTACATGATATTGTTCTTTATCGTTGCCAGGAAGCTGCCAAAATTGTTAAATCGGCTGTTTGATATCCGTTCAAACGAAGTCTTTATTATCGTGATCTTTGCGCTGCTGTTCTTTGTCGCCGGCTTTTCGGAAACGATTCACGTTGCCGAAGCAATCGGCGCCCTGCTTCTCGGACTCGTGTTTTCCGAGACAGAACATGCAAGCCGGATCGAGCATTTGGTTGTGCCGTTTCGCGATTTCTTCGGTGCAATGTTTTTCTTCAGCTTCGGATTGAGCATCGACCCGTTTACACTGGGAGATGCGGTATGGCTTTCAAT
>NZ_JAFLRJ010001439.1 GCF_017315755.1 Streptomyces beijiangensis | reverse complement strand
CAGGTGCAGGTGCTGAACGGTGCTTCGGGTATCCACAACTGGCCCTTCGGATGGTGGAAGCGAAAGCCGACAGACTCTCCCCATCGTGCGAACTGCCCCACCATAGGGCCGATAGTTGCCATACGGCAACACTTAGCATTGGTTAACGATTGGGGCACTCGCTGCGGAGGGGGACAGGCTGCCCCGCTACGCTGCGGCGTCCGACATATCCCCCTGATGACGAAAGCGGGCCGCATCGAGGAGGGCGTGCGGTGCCGCGCCGC
>NZ_JAFLRJ010001438.1 GCF_017315755.1 Streptomyces beijiangensis | reverse complement strand
CGACTTGTTGTTGTCGGAGGTGCCTGTCTTGCCGGCGACCTGCTGGCCGTCGCGCAGCGGGTTGTCCCGGACCGCCGTGCGGGCGGTGCCGTCGTCGACCACGCCGGTCAGGACCGAGGTCACCGTGTCGGCGGCCTCGCGGCTGATGACCTGCTCGCCGACCGCGTCCGGGATGGTGACGGTGCGGTTGAGGTGCTCGGCCGACTTGATGATCGTCGGGGTGGTCCGCTTGCCGTGGTTGTCGAGGGTGGCGTAGACGGCGGCCATGTCCATCGGGCTCGCGCCCATGGAGCCCAGGGTCTGGGCGGGCACCGCCTCCAGGGCCTCGACGTCCATGCCGAGCTTGCCCGCGGTCTCCATCACCTTCGGCATGCCGACGTCGACGC
>NZ_JAFLRJ010001437.1 GCF_017315755.1 Streptomyces beijiangensis | reverse complement strand
GATGTACGTCGCCTCGCGCAGCGGGATCTCCGACGCCCAGTTCGACCTCGGCGGCTACCAGATCTACACGACCTTCGAGAAGCCGAAGGTCACCGCACTGGCCACCGCCGTGAAGAACCAACTGGGCCGCCTCCGCCCGAAAACCCGCTCCGACGACCGCGATGTGCGGGTCGGCGCGGCCACCGTCGCCACGGACGGTCGCATCCTGGCCCTCTACGGCGGCCCCGACTACATCAAGCAGGGCTTCAACGACGCGGGCATCTCGATCGTGCCGGCCGCGTAGACG
>NZ_JAFLRJ010001436.1 GCF_017315755.1 Streptomyces beijiangensis | reverse complement strand
GAGCGGGAAGCAGTGCGCGGGAGCCCAGGACCGCCGTGGGGATGCCGTGGGATGCCGGGCCAGCGGAGCTTAGCTCATTGTTACCTATGCTCACAATGAACGACGTCCTGATATTGTTCCGCACATGACCACCCCCGACCCCGACGGCCTGCTGGCCGAGCAGTTGCTTCGGCTGACCCGCCGGGTGCACCGCATTCAAAAGCGCCATCTGGTGCGGCGCGAACTGGGCATCACCCCTGCCCAGTCCCGGTTGCTGCGCACTCTCGCCCACTGTGCCTCGCCGCCCCGCATGGCCG
>NZ_JAFLRJ010001435.1 GCF_017315755.1 Streptomyces beijiangensis | reverse complement strand
GGCCTCCGCGCGGGCGGGGGCGGCGCGGACGGCGACCGGGCCCGCCTCCGCCTGGACGATCATGATGCTGACGGCGTGCGAGAGGATGTCGTGCATCTCCCGTGCGATCCGGGCCCGTTCGCGGGCGTCGCGATCAACTCCAACGGTCTGCGCGAGTACTTCTTCGTCTTCTGCACCTTCTTCGGCGCGTACGCACTGGGCTCCCTGGCCCGCACCCGCCA
>NZ_JAFLRJ010001434.1 GCF_017315755.1 Streptomyces beijiangensis | reverse complement strand
CTAGTCTCGTGGGCTCGGCCAGGCGGTTGACGGCGTCCTTGGCGGCGGCCAGCGGTGTGCGCAGGTCGTGGCTGATGGCGTGCAGCACGGCGGTACGGGCGCGGTCGGCCTCGGCGATCGGGCGCGCCTTTTCGGCCTGTTCCTCCAGACGCTGCTGGCGCAGGGCGACGGCGGCCTGGGCCGCGTACGCCTCCAGTACCCGCCGGGCCGCCGCGGGGAGGGGATGGCCGCGCAGGACCAGCGACAGTCCGTCGCCGACCGGGATGTCGGCGTCGCCTTCGTCGGGGGTGGCACACGGCTCGTCGCCCACGCCGGCGGCGATATGCCATCTGCCGGGGTCGCGTTGGCGGTCGGGGGTCAGGGAGGTGCCGGGTCTGCGTTCGAGCAGGGTGACCG
>NZ_JAFLRJ010001433.1 GCF_017315755.1 Streptomyces beijiangensis | reverse complement strand
GGCCAACGCCGACCTGGTGATCGGTGTGGAGCGCCGCCCGGCCGCGGGCGAGACCGTGCTCGGCACGGACCTCGTCACCAGCCCGGGCGGCAAGGGCGCCAACCAGGCGGCGGCAGCCGCCCGGCTCGGCGCCCGCACGGGGCTGCTGGCGCGCGTCGGCGACGACGCGCACGGGCGGATGCTGCGCGAAGCGCAGCGCGAAGCGGGCACCGACACCTCCACGCTGCTGGTGGGCGGTGCGCCCACAGGCGTCGCCCTCATCACGGTGGACCCGGCGGGCGACAACAGCATCGTCGTCTCGCCGGGCGCCAACGCGCGGCTCACACCCGAGGACGTGGCGGCGGCCGAGGCGTCGCTGGCCGCCGCCGCGGTCGTCTCCCTCCAACTGGAGATCCCCTTGGAGACGGTCGCGGCGGTGGCCCGGGCCGCTTCGGGCTCCGGTACGCGGGTCGTGCTCAACCCGTCGCCGCCGGCGCCGCTTCCCGCCGACGTGCTGGCGGCCTGCGACCCCTTGGTGGTCAACGAGCACGAGGCCCGCTAC
>NZ_JAFLRJ010000151.1 GCF_017315755.1 Streptomyces beijiangensis | reverse complement strand
CCGGCGATTGAGGAGCGGGGGTCTGGGGGCGGAGCCCCCAGGGGCGCAGGCCCGCCCCGGTCCCCAGGACCCATAAGTCCCGGTTTGCCCGCAAACACCGCTACCCTCGACCCCATGAGCTGGCTCCGCGCGCTGAAGGAGGCCGCGCGCTCGGGCCTCAAGATCGAGCGACGCCGCCTGGAACCGCTCATCGCCATCCGCGCTGCCACCGGCCTCGCCATCGTCATCGGCCTGAGCCTCGCCCTCTCCACCCCGGCCGCCGCGGCCAGCTCCGCCTTCGGCGCCTACTCGGCCGCCGTCGCCACCTTCCAGCGCAGCTGGCGGCCCCGCCCCGTCCTGGCCCTCGTCTCCGGCGCCAGCCTCGCCGTCTCGACGTTCGTCGGGTATCTCACCGGCACCCAGGGCGCCCTGTTCATCGTGCTGCTCGCGCTCTGGACGTTCCTCGCCGGCCTCGCCTGGGCCGCGGGCCCCACCGCCGGCATCATCGCCTCCTCCAACGTCGCGATCATGCTGGTCACCGTCACCCTCCCCACCTCCGTCTCCAACGCCGCAGGCCACGCAGGGATGATCGCGCTCGGCGGCCTCGTCCAGGCCGCGCTGATCGTGATCTTTCCCGTACGGAGATGGGGCGCCCAGCGCGACGCGCTCGCCGACGCCCTCGCCGCCGAGGCCGACTACGCCCGCCGCCTCCGCCAGGACCCGCACGCCCCTTTCGACGCCATCCCCTTCATGACGGCCCGCAGCGCCGCCGCCGTCAGCGCGCGCCAGGCCCGCCGCCGCCCCTCCGAACTGCACGGCACCCGTGGCATCGCCGAGCGCATGAGGCCCGTGATCGCCTCCCTCGCCGACCCCTCGGTCGGCGCACCCGCCGAGGGGCCCGAACGCGACCGGGCCCGGGAGATCCTGGCCGCGGCGGCCTCCGTACTGGATGCCTCGGCCCACGCCATCCGGCACGGCAAGCCGATGGAGATCCCGGCCCCCGCGCTCGCGGCCCTGAAGACCCCCGACACCGGTGCCGTCCTCACCGGACCCGCCCACCGCTCCGCCGTGCGCCTGATCGCCCTCCTGCGGGACGTCGTGGAGACCGCGCAGGGCACGGGCACCACCGTGGACGACCCCGCCAAACCGCTGCTGCGCCCCAGCCTCACCCGGCTCGTCCCCGTCGTCGTCCGCTCGATGCGCCGCGAGGTCACCCGCCGGGACTCGCCCATCCACCGGCACGCGCTGCGTATGGCGGTCGTCGCCACGATCGGCTATCTGCTCGGCGAGGTCCTGCCGTTCGGCCACGGCTACTGGGCCCCGATGGCCGCCGTCATGATCATGCGCCCGGACTTCACGCAGACGTACGGCCGTGCGATCGCCCGCTTCGGCGGCACCCTCGTCGGCGTCGCGCTGACCACCGCGGTCGTGCAGCTGGCCCACCCCGGCATGTATCTGTCCGCGGGCCTCGCGGTGCTGAGCGCGGGGCTGATGTACCTGCTGATGCGCACGGGGTACGCCGTCGGCCAGATCTTCGTCGCCGCCTATGTGGTCTTCCTGCTCGGCATGGGCGGTCTGGAGTGGACGCAGACCGTCCCCGACCGCGTCATCCTGACCCTGCTCGGCGGGCTGCTCGCGATGATCTCGTACGCCGTCTACCCGGCCTGGGAGACCCCGCGGCTGCGCACCCGCCTCGCCGACTGGCTTGTGGCGGTGGGCCGTTACTCCGCCGAGGTGGTCTCGCACTACGCGGACCCGGCGGGCGCCCGCCGCTCCGACGTACGGGAATCGCTGCTCGCGGTACGCGCGGCGGATGTCGCCTGGCACGAGGCGCTCGCCCGTGCGGCCACCGAGCCGGTACGCCACCGGGGCCTCTCCCGTGCCGCCGCCGACGACGCCGCGCACGCCCTGGACCGCCTCGGCCGCGTCTCCATGCTGATGGAGGCCCATCTGCCGGAACGCTCCACGACCCCCGTCCCGGCCGCCGCTGTGCTGGCCGACGCGCTGCGCCACTCCACCGAGAAGGGCGCGAAGGCCGTACGGGACCGGCGCGCCCCGAAGTGGGACGAGGTGCGCGAGGCCCTCGCCGCCTGGGACGGCGAGGGGGTGCCCGACCGGGTGGTGCGCAAGGGGGCGGGCCTGGTCCTGGAATCCCTGGAGGAGTTCTCCGAGGCCCTGGACGAGGAAGGGCGCAGGAACTAAGCGGCAGGGACTAGGTCTTGGGCAGCGTGATCCCGCTCGGCAGCTTCATGTCGCCGGGCTTGGTGAAGGTGTCCTTGATGCCGGCGTCCCACGACACCACCAGCGTCTTGCCGTCGGCCGACTCCACCGCACCCATCGTGCGGTCGGTGTTCCCGTCCGCGCACTTCAGCGTCAGCATCTGCTTGCCCATGTCGGCGACGGTGCCCGTGCAGACGTGCTCGCCCGCGATGGCGGCGATCTTGCCGCTGACCGACAGGGCGATGGTCTTGCCGTCCGTCTGCGCGACCCAAGTGCCGTCGATGTCGGCGGACTTGCCGCTGCCGCCGCCTGTGCTGCTGCCGCTGTCACCGGTGGGCGCCGGTGACTTCGAGGCCGCCGCGGTGGCCGAGCCGTTGTCGGACGTGTCCTTGTCGCTGCTGGAACAGCCGGCGAGCGCCAGTGCGGCGGCGGTCGCGACGGCGGTGAGTGCGGTCGTACGTACGAGCCTGCGCACTGCTCATTCCCCCTGTGAGTCGACTACGCGAACGCGTCAAGCTACCAGGAGGAGTTGCGCGACCGGAGCCGTAAGGCCGCCGTTCGCGTCATAGCTGTAGCGAGTCGAACACCCCGCGTGCACGTGCATCTTCCCATGCACCCGCACGTGAACGCAGCTATGATCCGATGCAGTTGACATCTGCACTACCAGGGAGCTTCCTGTGCACCACGCGTACAACGGCATGGCGGCAACGGAGCTTCACGGGGTCGTCTGGCAGAAGTCGGAGCACAGCAACTCGCAGGGTTCCTGTGTGGAGTTCGCCCGGTTGCCGGGCGGTGAGGTGGCGGTACGGAACTCACGCCACCCGGAGGGTCCTGCCCTCGTCTACACCCCGGCCGAGATCGAATCGATGCTGATAGGTGCGAAGGCCGGGGAGTTCGACCACCTCATAGCCGACGCATAGCCGACGGGCCGGCTGTCCGACGGGCCGACTGTCCGACCCGGGCCGCACCCCGGTCGGTCGTCTCAGTCCGTTCGGCCCTTTAAGCCCGTTCGGTCCGTTCAGTCCGTCTGCAGGCGGAACAGCGCCCAGACCACCTTGCCGCGCAGCGCTCCCGCGAGCGGGTGCCACCCCCAGCTGTCCGCGAAGGACTCCACCAGGAAGAGCCCGCGCCCGGACTCCGCCGAGAAGTCGTCCGACTCCTGCTCCTGCGGCTCGGGGGACACATGGCTGGGGTCGCGTACCGCGCACACCAGCCGCGAGGTCCACCGCATCAGATGCAGCCGCACCGGCGGCTCGTCGCCGTCGTCGCGCGGGGTGTCGGAGGGCAGTGCATGGCGCAGCGCGTTGGTGACCAACTCCGATACGACCAGGGCGACATCGTCGAAACGGTCGCTGAGATCCCAGCCGGCCAGCGTCGACCTGGTGAACTGTCTCGCCCCGCCGACCGCTTCGTAGCGGGTGGGCAGCGCGCACGAGGCGGAGCTGGAAACCGCTGCGGGGTCGATGGGGGGAAGGCCCTGCCTTAATGGCTCCAACGACTCGAGCACGGTCGATCCATTCGTCCCCATGCGAGGCACTCCCGGGAATCGCGGCCGTGGCAGCCAAATGTGCCGTGGCGAGCGGGCGGTGGTACGAGAACGCAGGTGCGCGGGGACCATGGTTCCGAATGCGTAGGGCAGATGCAAGGGCAGATGCACGTGCACGCGCCGGACTTGGGTGCTGCCGTGATGGTTCTTGCTCATATCTCCCATCAAGGTTCTTCCACTTTTTTCTCTCTTCCTACTCGCCGGTTTTGCTCTTTTGCCATCTCCGTAATCGTTTGAGTACAGGCTGAAGCGTTTTGGTGGCAGACTGCGGCATCGCACACACCATCGGTTAGGGGAGGGATGACGCAGTGTCGACCGGAGAGAACGGATCCGTCGTACGCCGCATCCTGCTGGGGTCTCAACTCAGGAAGCTGCGTGAGTCGCGTGGCGTCACCCGCGAGGCGGCCGGTTATTCGATCCGCGCATCGGAATCCAAGATCAGCCGCATGGAGTTGGGACGGGTGAGCTTCAAGGCCAGGGACGTCGAGGATCTGCTCACGCTGTACGGCGTCACCGACGACGCCGAGCGGGAGCCGCTGCTCGGCCTCCTCCGGGAGGCCAATATGTCTGGCTGGTGGCACAGTTACGGCGATGTCCTGCCCGGCTGGTTCCAGACGTACGTCGGCCTGGAGAGCGCCGCATCCCTGATCCGTATCTATGAAGTGCAGTTCGTGCACGGTCTGTTGCAGACCGAGGCGTACGCACACGCCGTGGTCGCCCGCGGCAACCCGGATGCTTCCCCCGCCGCCGTCGACCGCAGGGTCGCCCTGCGCCTGGAGCGCCAGAAGGTCCTGGTCGACGAGCGGGGCCCGACGTTCCACGCCGTACTCGACGAGGCAGCGCTCCTCCGCTCCCCGGACGGCAACCCGGCTGTGATCCAGGCCCAGTTGCTGCATCTCCTCGAAGTCTCCGAGATGCCCAATGTGACGCTCCAGGTGATGCCGTTCTCCTCCGGCTGGCACGCGGGCGAGAGCGGGTCCTTCGGGATGCTGCGCTTCCTGGAGTCGGACCTGTCCGACCTGGTCTATCTGGAGCAGCTCACCAGCGCGCTCTATCTGGACAAGAGTGAGGATGTCGCCCAGTACGAGCGGGCGTTCGGGCAGATCCGGCGGGACAGCGCGACCCCCGAGAAGACCAGGGACCTGTTGAGGGGTCTACTTCAACTCCCCTGAAACACCAGTACGATGACGCGACATCAGGCCTTAGGCGTCGCGCATCTGCTTGCGTAGTAGGGGATCTCATGTCCTTCTTCAGTGACCTGGACCGTCAGTACATCGACGGCGAGTGGAAGTCCGGCAACGGCTCCTGGGACATCATCGACTTCAATCCGTACGACGATACGAAGCTGGCCTCGATCACCGTCGCCACCGCGGACGAGGTCGACCAGGCCTACCGTGCCGCCGAGCGTGCGCAGGTCGTCTGGGCCGACACCAACCCCTACACACGCCGCTCCGTCTTCGAGCGCGCCCTGCGTCTGGTCGAGGAGCGCGAGGACGAGATAGCCGAGGCCATCGTCGCCGAACTCGGCGGCACCCGGCTGAAGGCCGCCTTCGAGCTGCACCTCTCCAAGGAGTTCCTGCGCGAGGCGGTCCAGCTGTCGCTGCGCCCCGAGGGCCGGATCATCCCCTCGCCGGTCGACGGCAAGGAGAACCGGGTCTACCGCGTGCCGGTCGGTGTCGTGGGCGTCATCAGCCCCTTCAACTTCCCCTTCCTGCTCTCCCTCAAGTCCGTCGCGCCCGCCCTCGCGCTCGGCAACGGCGTTGTCCTCAAGCCCCACCAGAACACCCCCATCTGCGGCGGCACCCTGGTGGCGAAGCTCTTCGAGGACGCGGGCCTGCCCGCAGGGCTGCTGAACGTCGTGGTCACCGACATCGCCGAGATCGGCGACGCGCTGCTCACCCACCCGGTCCCGAAGGTCATCTCCTTCACCGGCTCCGACAAGGTCGGCCAGCACGTGGCCACGGTCTGCGCCGCGAACTTCAAGCACGCCATTCTGGAGCTCGGCGGCAACAGCGCGCTGATCGTCCTGGACGACGCCGATGTCGACTACGCGGTCGACGCGGCGGTCTTCAGCCGTTACGTGCACCAGGGCCAGGTCTGCATGGCGGCCAACCGCATCCTGATCGACCGCTCGGTCGAGGCGGAGTTCACCGAGAAGTTCGTCGCCAAGGTCAAGACCCTCAAGACAGGCGACCCGGCCGACCCGGCGACCCACATCGGCCCGCTGATCAACAACTCCCAGGCTGAAGCGGTCAGTTCGGTCGTCGAGCAGGCCGTGGCCGCGGGCGCGACCGCCCTGCTGCACGGCACCACCGAGGGCAATCTGGTCTCGCCCTCCGTACTGACCGACCTGCCGGCCGACTCCCCGCTCCTCCATCAGGAGATCTTCGGCCCGGTCGCGCTCCTGATCCCGTTCGACGGGGAGGAGGAGGCGGTACGGATCGCCAACGACACCCCGTACGGACTGAGCGGTGCGGTGCACACCGGTGATGTGGAGCGCGGTGTACGCCTCGCCAAGCGGATCCGCACCGGCATGATCCACATCAACGACGGCACCGTCCACGACGAGCCGATCGTCCCCTTCGGCGGCGAGAAGCGCTCGGGTCTCGGCAGGCTGAACGGCGACTCGATGGCCGACGCCTTCACCACCCAGCAGTGGATCTCCATCCAGCACGGCCGCAGCGGATTCCCGTTCTAGCAACTACGTCCAGCAACTGCTTCAAGCGACTGCGTTTCCACGGACCATTGAGGACAGAACCTGTCCTCAATGGTCCGTAGCTTTGTGCCTACACCAACCGGGAGGAACACCATGGTCACGCACGTCAACGCAGAGACCCAGGGCGACGAGCGCGGAGCGCTCCTGGCCTTCGTCGAGGCCCAGCGCGGCGCGATCCGGCGCTCGGTCATCGGTCTGACCGAGGAGCAGGCGGCGAGCCGCCCCAGCGCCAGTGAGCTCTCGCTCTCCGGGCTGCTCAAGCATGTGGCGGAGATGGAGCTCAACTGGCTGCGGATGGCCCAGCAGAAGCCCAATGAGCACGCCCGCGACCAGGAGACCTGGGGGGACAGCTTCCGTCTGGTGGGCGACGAGACCATCCCGCAGCTGCTGGCCTTCTGGGAAGGGGTCACCCGGGAGACCGAGGAATTCGTCCGCACGACGCCCAGCCTCGACATCACGTTCCCGCTGCCCCCCGCGCCGTGGTTCCCCAAGGACGGCAAGGTCTCCCACCGCTGGCTGATGCTGCACCTGGTCGAGGAGATCGCCAGGCACGCGGGCCACGCCGACATCATCCGTGAGTCGCTCGACGGGAAGACCGCGTTCGAGCTGGTTGACCTGGACCGCCTAATGTGACCTCCATGTCAGCGATCCGTCTGCTCGTACTCGGAGCGGTCCGCCAGCACGGGCGTGCGCACGGCTATCAGGTCCGCAACGACCTGGAGTACTGGGGCGCGCACGAGTGGTCCAACGCCAAGCCCGGCTCGATCTACCACGCCCTCAAGCAGATGGCGAAGCAGGGCGTGCTGCTGGCGCACGAGATCGCCCCGAGTACGGCCGGCGGCCCGCCCCGCACGGAGTACGAGCTGACGGAGGCCGGCCGCGAGGAGTACTTCCGGCTGCTGCGCGACGCGCTCGTCTCGTACGACCAGAAGATGGACGTGATGTCGGCGGCGCTCGGCATGATCGTCGACCTGGAGCGCGCCGAGGCCGTCGAACTGCTCCGGCAGCGGATCGCCGCCATCGAGGCCTGGCGCTCCGCGGTCACCGAGCACTATGTGCCCGAGGAAGGCCCGGAGCAGCTCGGCCACATCGGCGAGATCATGAATTTCTGGATCCACACGGCGGACGGCGGGGCCGAGTGGACGCGCGGCCTGATCGGGCGGATCGAGTCCGGTGCGTACGTCTTCGCGGGCGAGGGCGAGCCCTTCGTCGGGGTCCTGGCGGAGGGCCAGGAGAACCCGTACGCGACGAAAGATCCTGACTAATCAAGTTTGACGAATGAAGGAACGGGCAGTACCTTCTCCATCCGCAGCTAATCAAGTTTGACTAGGAGCGGGGAGAGCACAGCTTGATCATCGTCGAGGGACTCGGCAAGAGGTACGGAGAGAAGCAGGCCCTGAAGGGCCTCGACCTGAACGTCCCGCCCGGCACGGTGCACGCGGTGCTCGGCCCCAACGGCGCGGGCAAGACCACGGCCGTCCGCATCCTGTCGACGCTGCTCCGCCCCGACGAGGGCCGGGCGGAGATCGCGGGCTTCGACGTCGTACGGAAGGCCGCCGACGTCAGGGCCAGGATCGGCCTCCTCGGCCAGAGCGCGGCCGTGGACGAGGAGCTCGGCGGTCGGCAGAACCTGGAGATGTTCGGCCGCCTCCACCACCTGGGCGCGCGGCGCGCGCGGGCCAGGGCCGACGAACTCCTCGACCGCTTCGGCCTCTCGGACACCGGCCGCAAGGCGGTCAAGCAGTACAGCGGCGGAATGCGCCGCCGCCTGGACCTGGCGGCCTCGCTGATCACCGACCCGGAGGTGCTGTTCCTGGACGAGCCGACGACCGGCCTCGACCCGCGCGGCCGCACCGAGGTGTGGAACGCGGTGCGCTCCCTGGTCGGGGGCGGCACGACCGTACTGCTGACCACGCAGTACCTGGAGGAGGCGGACCAACTGGCCGACCGCATCTCGGTGTTCGGATCCGGACAGGTGATCGCCGAGGGCACGGCGGACGCGCTCAAGTCGGACCTGGGCGGCGACCGCATCGACATCGTCCTGCGGGACGCGGCCCAGCTCGGTGCCGCGGCGTCCGCACTGCCACTCGATCTCACGGTCGACACCGACCGCCGGCTGCTGAGCGCCCCGGCCAAGGACCGGATGGCGGCGCTGACGCAGGCCGTACGGGCCCTCCACACGGCCGGCATCGAGGCCGAGGACATGGCGATCCGCCGCCCCACACTCGACGAGGTCTTCCTGCACCTCACGAAGGAGCACGCATGAGCACCGCACTGGCCTGGGCACTCACCGACTCCTGGACGATGACCCGGCGCGAACTCGCCCACTGGGCGCGGCAGCCCGTGCAGGTCGTGGTCGGCCTGGTCTTCCCCGTGATGCTGCTGCTGATGTTCGGCTTCCTGGTCGGCGGCGGCGCCGGGGTGCAGGGCGACTACGTCGACTTCCTGGTCCCCGGCATGCTCGCCCTGACCATGGCCTTCGGCCTGGAAGGGACGATGCTCGCGGTCACCCAGGACCTCGGCAAGGGCGTGGTCGACCGCTTTCGCTCGATGCCGATGGCCAACTCGGCGGTCCTGGTGGGCCGTTGCGCGGCCGACATGCTGCAGTCGGCGGCGGGCCTGCTGGTGATGATCGGCGTCGGATGGGCGATCGGCTGGCGTACGCACGGCGGTGCCGCGTCCTTCCTGGGCGCGGTCGCCCTGCTGCTCCTCTTCCGCTTCGCGATGCTCTGGATAGGCATCCATCTGGCGATGGTGGCGGGGCGCCCCGAGATGGTGCAGGCCGTCCAGATCCTGGTCTGGCCGGTCGGATTCCTCTCCAATGCCTTTGCGACACCGGAGTCGATGCCGGGCTGGCTGGGCGCGGCCGTGGAGTGGAACCCGATGTCGGCGACGGCGACAGCCGTACGCGACCTCTTCGGCAACCCGGCCGTGACAGGCACCAGTTGGGCCGCATCCCACGCGACCCTGCTGGCGGTCGCCTGGCCCCTGGCCCTGACCGCGCTCTTCTTCCCGCTCGCCGTACGCCGCTTCCGCCGCCTCAGCCGGTGAGTCCTCAGCCGGTGAGTCCTCAGTGGTGGAAGGCCGTCGCCACCGACTCGCTCCGCTTCAACGGCCCGCTCTGCCGCCGCAGTTCGGGCAGCAGTGAACCGAGGTCCTCCATCAGCAGCTCCGCCAGATCCGCGGAGAAGCCGTTGCGGCAGACGATCCGCAGCGCGGACAGGTCCTGCCGGTTCTCCGGGAAGGTGTACGCGGGGACCAGCCACCCCCGCTCCCGGAGCCGGCGGGACACATCGAAGACGTCGAACGCCTTCACGTCGTCCGCCGTGGTGAAGGCGAAGACGGGCAACTCATTGCCCCGGGTGAGGAGTTGGAAGTCACCCACCGCCTCGATCCGCTCCGCCAGCCCCCGCGCCACGTCCCGGGTCGACTGCTGGACGGCCCGGTAGCCCTCGCGCCCCAGCCGCAGGAACGTGTAGTACTGCGCCACCACCTGGGCGCCGGGCCGGGAGAAGTTCAGCGCGAAGGTGGGCATGTCGCCGCCCAGGTAGTTCACCCGGAACACCAGCTCCTCCGGCAGCTCGGCGGGCGAGCGCCACAGCGCCCAGCCCACTCCCGGGTACACGAGCCCGTACTTGTGCCCCGAGGTGTTGATGGAGGAGACCCGCGGCAGCCTGAAGTCCCACTCCAGCTCGGGGTCGATGAAGGGTGCGACCATGGCGCCCGATGCCCCGTCCACATGGACCGGCACATCAAGCCCGGTGCGCTCCTGCAGGGCGTCCAGTGCCGCGCAGAGGCCGGCGATCGGTTCGTACGACCCGTCAAAGGTGGAACCGAGGATGCCGACCACGCCGATGGTGTTCTCGTCGCAGAGGTCGGCGGCGGCCTGCGGATCGATGTGGAACCGGTCGCCCTCCATCGGCACCTGCCGCGCCTCGACCTCCCAGAAGTTGCAGAACTTCTCCCAGCAGACCTGGACGTTGACGCCCATGACGAGATTGGGCCTGGCCCCGGCACCCGGATAGCGGTCGGCGTTCCGCTTCGCCCAGCGCCGCTTCAGGGCCATCCCGGCCAGCATGCAGGCCTCGCTCGACCCGGTGGTCGAACACCCCACCGCCGTCCCGGGATCGGGTGCGTTCCACAGATCGGCGAGCATGGCCACGCACCGCCGTTCCAGCTCGGCGGTGCGCGGGTACTCGTCCTTGTCGATCATGTTCTTGTCCCGGCACTCCGCCATCAGGATCCCCGCCTGGGGCTCCATCCACGTCGTGACGAAAGTGGCCAGGTTCAGCCGGGAGTTGCCGTCCAGCATCAGTTCGTCGTGGACGAGCTGATACGCCGTCGCGGGCGTCAGCGGCGTATCGGGCAGCCGGTGCTTGGGCGGGGCCGTGGCCATCCCGGCGACCGGATTGGCCTCCCCGAAGAAGGGGTTGACGGCCAGCGACTGTTCCGCGTCGTCGCTCTTTCCCCTGTGCAGTGCCATCGCCCGTACTCCTCGCTCTTGGTCAGCCCACCAGTGCGCGTGCGTACTTCACTACCCGCTCAGCCTGCACCCGGGCGGCCGTCAGCGTCTGGTCGCCGACCGGGATGTCGCCCTGCCCGGACACGTGCGAGGTGCCGTAGGGGTTCCCGTCGACGAACTTCGAAGGGTCCGTGTACCCCGGCGCGACGAGGATCCCGCCGAAGTGGTGGACGGTGTTGTAGAGCGCGAGGAGCGTGGACTCCTGGCCGCCGTGCGCCGTGGCGCTCGCGGTGAAGCCGCTGTAGACCTTGTCGGCGAGCTTCCCCTCCTGCCAGAGGCCGCCCAGGGTGTCGATGAACTGCTTCAGCTGGGACGCGATGTTCCCGTACCGCGTGGGCGAACCGAAGATCACCGCGTCCGCCCAGACCATGTCGTCGGGCGAGACCTCCTGGATGTCCGCGGTGGCCGCCGCATTGGCGGCCCAGGCGGGGTTGGAGTCGATCGCGGCCTGCGGGGCGAGTTCCTGGGCTTTACGGAGCCTGACCTCGGCGCCTGCCGCCTCGGCGCTCTCGGCGATGGCCTTGGCGATGGTGGCGACGGTGCCGGTGGCCGAGTAGTAGATGACGGCGACCTTGGGCGCGGGCATGGGTGTACCTCCTGATCGGCCCCCTGAGGCGACGATACGGACATATCGCCCCTACTGCACCCCTACCGGAGCGGGGAGCCGTCCTCACGCAGCTGCATCTGGGGCCGCCCGGCCACGATCAGCCAGGCGGGCAGGGTGGCCACGCAGAGCAGCGGCAGCACATTCATGTCGACGATCAGCACGGCGGCCGTGAAGAGGCTCAGCCAGCCCTGCCGGGTGACGGCCATGAGAATCCCGAGCACCCCGCAGGCCACGCCGAGCGCGGGCTGGACACCCGGCACCAGGGCGTGCGCGCACAGCCCCAGCGCGACGCCCGCGAAGACGGCGGGGAAGATGCGCCCGCCCCGGAACCCGGCGGCCGAGGCGACGACGAGCGCGGCCAGCTTGATCACGGTCATCGCCGCGAACGCCCCCGCCGACCAGCCCTCCGGGTCGGCCCCCAGCACCTTGACCTCGTCGAGCCCCTTGAAGAGCGTGAGATGCCCGCCCAGCGCCCCGAGAAGGCCGAGCGCAAGGCCGCCCGCGGTGAGCATGAGGACCGGGTGCTTCAGTCCCCGGAAGGCCCGGTGGACGTACGGGAACGCGTACACGGCGACCATCCCGAGCGCCGCCGCCACCGGGGCCACCACCAGGGCGGCGAGCACATCGCCCCAGCCCGGTCCATCGAAGGCGGGGAGTTTGATGTCGAAGCTCGGGTGGGCGATCAGTACGGTCGTCAGCCCGCCCGCACCGGCCGCCACCAGCGGCCCGAACAGCTTGTCCCAGAGCGAACCGGGCCCCGGCCGCCCGGTGAAGGTCTCGGAGAGGATCAGGGCTGCGGCGATCGGGGTCCCGAAGAGCGCCCCGATGGTGCCCGCGGCGGCGAGCGAGACCCACATCGCGCCGGGGAGCTTCGCCGAGGCCTTCTGTCCGAGCCAGTAGGCGAGCGCGATATTGGCGGCGGTGATCGGGTTCTCGGGGCCGAGGCTGACCCCGCCCGCCAGCGCCAGCGCGGTCGCCACCAGCAGTCCTGGCACGATGCCGGGGGCCATCGGGGGGTCGACGAGTCCGGTGGTGGCCGGATCGGGGCCGGCATGCCCGTACACCTTCCACACCACGAGTCCCACCGCGATCCCGGTGGCGGTGAGCATGATGATCATCCAGAGCGAGGAGTACCCGCCGATGCCCAGCGCGTCAGGGAGTGTCGTCCAGAGCACGTCCTGGAGCTTCTCGGCGAGCACGCTCACGGCCAGCAGTACGAGGCTTGCGCCGACGCCGACGGCGAGCGAGGGCAGGATCAGCGGCAGCAGGGCGCGCGCGGAGGCGGGTGCGGAATCGGGTGCGGGGGACTGCACTTCGGTGGCCACGGCTCACCATAACCATCCAAATACGACAAACAGCACACGACTTGCACCTCACGTCACGTGAGGCCCGAGGCTCGTCGGGAAGGGAGCGCGGAAGCAGTCATGCAGAAGACGAAGAGTTACTCGGTCGGCCAGGTCGCCGGTTTCGCATCCGTCACGGTGCGCACGCTGCACCACTACGACGAGATCGGCCTGCTCTCCCCGAGCGGCCGCAGCCACGCGGGCCACCGGCGGTACGAAGACGCCGACCTCGACCGGCTGCAGCAGGTCCTGTTCTACCGGGAGCTCGGCTTCCCGCTCGACGAGATCGCGGCCCTGCTCGACGACCCCGCGACGGACCTGCGGGAGCACCTGCGGCGCCGGCACGAGCTGCTGTCCGCCCGGATCGCCGAGCTGACCCGGATGGCCGAGGCCGTCGAACACTCCCCCAAGCTCTTAAGGAGCAGGGGGGACCCCCTTGGAGGCACGGAAGATGGGCATCAATCTCACCCCCGAGGAGAAGTTCGAGGTCTTCGGGGACAAGGACCCGGAGGCGTACGCCGAGGAGTCGGCCCGCCGCTGGGGCGGCACGGCGTCGTACGAGGAGTCGCAGCGCAGGGTCGCCCGCTACACCAAGGACGACTGGAAGGAGATGCAGGCCGAGATCGCCGACTGGGGCGAGCGCTACAACGCCGTGATGGCGGACGGCGAGGACCCTGCGGGGGAGCGGGCCATGGACCTGGCGGAGGCGCACCGCGCCCACACCACCAAGTGGTTCTTCGCATGCCACCCCAAGATCCACACCGGTCTGGGTGAGATGTACGTCTCGGACCCCCAGTTCCGGTCGTACTACGAATCGCTTCGCCCCGGCCTGGCGGAGCACCTGCGCGACGCGATCCGCGCGAACGCGGCACGCCGACGGGACTGACGGTTGCGGGCCGGGGCGCGCCCCGGCCCGCAACGGCCCCGTCCGCTGCTACTTCCTGCGCTACTTCTTGCGCTACTTCTTCGCGATCACGACCGCCGTGCCGTACGCACACACCTCGGTCCCGAGGTCAGCGGCCTCGGTGACGTCGAAGCGCATCATCAGCACCGCATTGGCGCCCCGTGACCGCGCCTGCTCGACCAGCCGTTCCATGGCCTGGTTACGGGTCTGCACCAGCGTCTTGGTCAGCCCCTTCAGCTCGCCTCCCATCATCGACTTCAGCCCGGCGCCGATCTGGCTGCCGATATGGCGGGAGCGCACGGTCAGCCCGAACACCTCACCGATGACCTGCTGCACCTCGAAGCCGGGTACGTCGTTCGTGGTCACGACCAGCACATCGGCCTGTGCGGCCTGGCCGCCGCCGAAATCCTCGATGCTCATCAGGCATCACCTCCTGACGCACAGCTTTGTCCCGATCTGCACATGGCGCACGCCCGGGGAAGCGGTGGAACCTGGGAAGCTGGATCTGCGTTGATAACTTTGGCCAGCCATTTACCCGCACACCCGTGCCTGCCGACTGACCCAGGAGCCCGGAACCCCGTGAACACTCTCGCGCTCGGACCGAGCTGGCTGGACCCCGACTACCTGATCAGCACTTTCGGCCTCATCGGCCTGCTGGTCATCGTCTTCGCGGAGTCCGGCCTGCTGATCGGGTTCTTCCTGCCCGGCGACTCGCTGCTCTTCACGACGGGCCTGCTGGTCACGACGGGCAAGCTGGACACCCCGCTGTGGCTGGTCTGCGTCCTGGTGGCGATCGCCGCGATCGCGGGCGACCAGGTGGGCTATCTCTTCGGCCGCAAGGTGGGCCCCTCGCTCTTCAGGCGCCCGGACTCCAAGCTGTTCAAGCAGGAGAACGTGGAGAAGGCGCACGAGTTCTTCGAGAAGTACGGCCCGAAGTCCCTGGTCCTGGCGCGCTTCGTCCCCATCGTCCGGACGTTCACGCCGATCATCGCGGGCGTCTCCCGGATGAACTACCGCTCGTTCGTGATCTTCAACGTCATCGGCGGAACGCTGTGGGGCGTGGGAGTGACGCTGCTGGGGGCAGGCCTCGGCAAGATCGACTTCGTCAACAAGCACATCGAGTTGATCCTGGTCGCGATCGTGCTGGTCTCGGTGGTGCCGATCGCGATCGAGTTCCTGAGGGCCCGCTCCAAGGCGAAGAAGGAGCCCCGCCCGGAGGCCAAGGCCCAGGCGCCGTCGCAGCCCCAGTCCCCGGAACGCGGCCGCCACGCCAAGCGCTGACGCGGGTCTGAGGCGGGGCAAGCGACCTCCGGCCGCTTTTTTGTCCTCAATCGCCGGACGGGCTTGATTTTGCCTCGCCGGGCTTGAAACGCGTGCACGTGCGAGCGGACGTCAGCCATATCAAGCCCGTCCGGCGATTGAGGGCAGGCGACCGAAGGTCGCTTACGGGGGTCCCGGGGCGAAGCCCCGAGCAAACCCCGCCCCCTAGAAACCACGGGTCCGCTTCGCGGCCCTCCGCTGACCCCCCACAACCCCCGGCGCCCGCATGAACAGCCGCGAGATCTCGCCCCCCAGATTCACCCCGATGGCGATCGCCAGCGCCAGCGCCCCCGCCTTCGCCAGCGACGTCATCCCCTTGTCCATGTCGTTGTGGGCGATGTAGAGCATCCCGAAATACGTCGCAGAGCCCGGCAGCAGCGGCCCGATCGCCGCGGTCACGTAAGGCAGCGCCGACGCGTACCGGTAGCGGGACAGCAGCTGCCCGAAGAGCCCCACGAGCCCGGCCGCGATAGCCGTGGAGGGCACGGGCGAGAACCCGGCCGCGTACGTCAGCGCCCCGTAGATCACCCACGCGACGCCCCCGTTCAGGGCGACCAGCAACACCGTCGAGCGGTCCTGCTGCAGCAGGACCGCGAAGGCGAAGGAGAGCACCACCGAGGCGAGGATCTGCACCACGGGCCGCGATACGACGTGCAGCGCGGCCTCCGCGTCGAGGTTGTCGGTGCCCAGCTGGAGCCCCACGTACAGCATGACCAGCACGCCCGCGACGATCGCGATGAAGAAGTAGACGACCTCCAGGAGCCGCGCCGAGGCCGTGATGTAGTACCCGGTCAGCCCGTCCTGCACCCCGGCCACCAGCGCCCGCCCCGGCAGCAGTGCGAAGAGCCCACCGGTGATCACCGCCGAGCCGCTCACATTCACATCGGCCAGGGCCAGTGCGACGCCCATGGCGGCGGGCGGCATCCCGGCCACCGCGAACTGGTAGAACTCCGGCAGCCCGCGCCCCGCGCACAGCCAGGCGAGCCGGTCGCCCAGCATCGCGCCGATGGCCGCCGCGATGAACACCAGCAGCCCACCGCCGACGAGCACGGACGCCGAACCGGCCAGCAGCCCGTTGGCCCCGGTCAGCACCCAGCCCGGATAGGGGTGGCGGTTCCTGCGGATCGCGGCGAGTCCCCGGTAGGCCTCCTCCAGCGAGACCTCGACGTCCTCCGACGTGATGTCGTCGATGAGGTGATAGACGGCCGCGAGCCGGGTGTAGTCGGTGCCCCGGCGCCGTACGGTCCGGTTCGCCGAGACCGGGTCGTCGACCAGCGACGGCTGGTGCGAGATGGACAGCAGGGTGAAGGTGACGTTGGGCTCGCAGCGTTCGAGTCCGTACGCGTGGGTGACGGCGAACATCGCCGCCTCCACGTCCTCGGCGCCCTCGCCGCCCGCGAGCAGCAGCTCCCCGATACGCAGTGTCAGGTCGAGCACGCGCGGCACCGCGGGTCCCGCGTCGTCCTGCTTCTGCGCGGGCTCCAGCGTGGGCCGCTCGCTGACCGGCATCCGCAGCACCGTGCGCATCCGGTCCTGCCAGGGCGCCTCCTTGGCCAGCTTGATCATGGGAATGCCATGGGCCGGCGTGAAGGCGGTGGGGGAGTCACGGACGCTGTACGTGTGCGGGTGGGTGAAGGCGGACCCCTCGGGTCCGGCGGAGGCCTCGGCGGCGAGCCCGGCGGGGACGGCGAACTCGGAGGTGGTGGACGCCTCGCCCTCGTTCGGCTGGCCCACCCCGGCGGGCGCCGAAAAGGCACTCCGCGCCTCGTCGGACGCGGGCTTGCGGTCCTCGGGACCGTCGCTCTCAGCCACCAACCCTCCTCACCTGTGTCACGTGCCTGCCCAGTATGACCACGGTCATGACCAACCCGCACGGCGCTGACCTGCGCATCCTGCCCCGGTCGGGCGGCTCCTGATACGCCGAAGGGCGGCGTACTCCCGAAGGAGTACGCCGCCCGAAGGAACAGCTCAGTCGCAACAGCGCGTCAGTGCGCGCCGCCCTGCGCCTCAAGGCGCTTGTAGGAGGCCCTGACCTCGTCCTCGGCCTCGGTACGGCCGACCCAGTCGGCGCCCTCGACGGACTTGCCGGGCTCCAGGTCCTTGTAGACCTCGAAGAAGTGCTGGATCTCCAGGCGGTCGAACTCCGACACGTGGTGGATGTCGCGCAGGTGCTCGACGCGCGGGTCCGTCGCGGGGACGCACAGCAGCTTGTCGTCGCCGCCGGCCTCGTCCGTCATACGGAACATGCCGATCGTGCGGCACTTGATGACGCAGCCGGGGAAGGTCGGCTCGTCCAGCAGGACGAGGGCGTCCAGCGGGTCGCCGTCCTCGCCCAGGGTGTTCTCGACGAATCCGTAGTCCGCGGGGTAACTGGTCGAGGTGAAGAGTCGACGGTCCAGGCGGATCCGGCCGGTCTCGTGGTCCACCTCGTACTTGTTCCGCGAACCCTTCGGGATCTCGATGGTGACGTCGAACTCCACGGGTGGCTCCTCCATGATCAACACAAGCGTCTGGTGGTTAAGTGTCCCTCACGCAGGTGTGTGATCGCGAAAGGGGCTGCTCCGAGGTGCCGATGCCGAAGCTGAAGACGCTCACGACACGGCAGTACGTAGCGGTTTCCACCGTGCTCGGCCTTCTTGCCGCGACCGGGGCGGTGGCGCTGGCCGGGCCCTGGGACTCAGGTCAGCGTAAGGCCGAGCGGGAGTTGGCAGGCCCCCGGGTCTCCGTAGGTGGCGCACATCACCCGGACCCGGCGCGCACCCGCGCCCCCGCGCCCGCCCCGAGCGCCCCCGGCGTACTCGCGGCGAGGGTCTGCTGTGCCAACGTACCGGCACAGCAGACCCTCGCCGCGGCCCTCGACCCGCTCCTGACCGACCCCGCGCTCGGCTCGGTCCGTACCGCCGCGGTGATCGACACCGCGACCGGCAGGCTGTTGTACGGATCCGGCGCCGACCGCGCCATGACCCCCGCCTCCACCGTCAAGCTCGCCACCACCACCGCGGCCCTCTCGGTCCTCGGCCCCGGCCACCGCATCGCCACGACCGTCGACGCGACCCCGGACGGCAAGCACCTCACCCTGGTCGGCGGCGGCGACCCCACCCTCTCCAAGGACCGGCTGCGGGCGCTCGCCGACGACACCGTCCGGGTCCTGCGCGACCGCGGTGTCACCTCCGTGGACCTCTCGTACGACACCTCGCTCTACGAGGGCCCGGAAATCCACCCGATCGGTATCAACAACAACATCGCCCCCGTGGTCGCCCTGATGACGGACGAGGGCCGCGTGGACGGCAGCGACCACGGTCCGGCCCCGCGCACCGGCGACCCGGCGGGCGACACGGCCCGTGCGTTCGCGGAGATGCTCGCGGACCGGGGCGTCACCGCGGACCCCGGATCCGCCCCCGCCCGGCCGGCCGCCGGCTCCGTCCCGGTCGCCCGTACGTACTCCGACCCGCTCTCCGCCCTCGTCGAACGCGCACTGACCAACAGCGACAACGACCTGGCCGAGGCTCTGGCCCGCCAGACGGCCCTCGCCGCGGGCGAACCGGCGAGCTTCGAAGGTGCGGGACGCGCGGTCAAGGCCCAGCTGGACAAGCTCCGACTCCCGGTCTCCGACGCCCAGTTCGCCGACGGCAGCGGCCTCGACCGCAACGACAAGGTCACCGCCGCCCTGCTCGCCACCGTCCTCGCCCGCGCCGCGGACCAGGCCCACCCGAAGCTGCGCCCCGTCCTCACCGGACTGCCCATCGCCGGTTTCAGCGGCACGCTCGCCGACCGCTACACGGGCAGCGCTTCTGGCACCGGCCTGGTCCGCGCCAAGACGGGCACCCTGACCGGGGTGAACACCCTGGCGGGCACGGTGGTGGCGACCGACGGGCGGCTGCTCTCCTTCGCCTTCCTCGCTTCGGACACGGCATCCCCTTTCTCCGCGCAGCCCGCACTCGACCGGCTGGCCACGGCACTGGCCACCAGGAAACTCTCCTGACCCGCCGGGCCACAGGGCAACCCACGCCTCCCAACACCTCACCGCAGGACAAGAAGGCAACGTACGGTTGACCGCATGACGCGTATCGGTGGTGCTGGTACATCGGGGATGGTCGACTGGAATCTCGCGGTGGCGACCGCGATCCGCTTCGTGCGGCCAGGTCCGGACGTGAGCCGGGACGAGGCGCGGGCGGTTGTCGCGGAGCTGCGCCGGCACGCGAAAGCGGCCGAGGAGCATGTGCGCGCCTTCACCAGGATGATCCCGGAAGGGCAGGAGCCGGAGGACACCCCGGTCCTGGTCGTCGACCGGGCCGGCTGGGTCAGGGCCAATGTGGCGGGCTTCCGGGAGATCCTCAAGCCGCTCCTGGAGAAGATGCAGGAACGGCGCGGCAACTCCGCGGGCGGGGCGGTGCTCGGCGCCGTCGGCGGCAAGGTCACCGGTGTGGAGCTGGGGATGCTGCTGTCCTTCCTGGCCTCCCGGGTCCTCGGGCAGTACGAGACCTTCGCGCCCGCGTCCCGCGATCTGCCCGCGTCCGAGACCGGCGGCGGACGGCTGCTCCTGGTGGCCCCCAACATCGTCCAGGTCGAGCGCGAACTGGGCGTGGATCCCCATGACTTCAGGCTCTGGGTCTGTCTGCACGAGGAGACCCACCGCACCCAGTTCACCGCCGTGCCGTGGCTGCGTGACCACCTCGAGGGCGAGATCCAGTCATTCCTGGATCAGACCGAAGTGGACCCTATGACCGTTTTGGAGCGGCTGCGCGAGGCCGCCCAGTCGCTCACGGGCAACAGGCCCGAGGGCGAGGACGACGAGGGCGGCCGCTCCCTCGTCGAGCTGGTCCAGACCCCTGCCCAGCGCGAGATCCTTGGCCGGCTGACCGCCGTAATGTCCCTTCTGGAAGGGCATGCCGACTATGTGATGGACGGTGTGGGCCCGCAGGTCGTGCCGTCCGTGAACGAGATCCGGGAGAAGTTCCAGCAGCGCCGCGCCAAGGGCGCTTCCCGCCTTGACCAGGCGCTTCGCAAGCTCCTAGGCCTCGATGCCAAGCTCCGGCAGTACCGCGACGGCGAGCGTTTCGTACGGGCCGTGGTGGACGAGGTGGGCATGGACGGCTTCAACCGCGTCTGGACCTCCCCGAACACGCTCCCCACCAAAGCGGAGATCGCCAAACCGGCGGACTGGATCGCGCGGGTGCACCGTAAAGCAGACTCCTGACCCGGACGCGGCCGACGGCAGGAGAACGCCCCTCGAATCACCCATCTGAGGGACCGTGGCCGGTGGGTAGGCGTGCAATGCTCGGGTAACGGCCCGCTTCTGTCACCATCTACGCACTCTGTGTGACGGAAGTGCACCCCCCAACTCCACCGAAGGGCACCGGACATGGGTCCCCATCCTGCGGTCGCAGCGATACGCCTGGCGGTTCGCCGCGTACTGAACGACGTACTCAACGAAGCTCTGGACCATCCCCCGACCCATCCCCAGGCGCACCCCACCGCGCACGAGGTGCCCCCCACGCCCCTCGTGCTCGTCGCG
The DNA here is from genome assembly GCF_017315755.1 of Streptomyces beijiangensis. Classification (GTDB taxonomy): domain Bacteria; phylum Actinomycetota; class Actinomycetes; order Streptomycetales; family Streptomycetaceae; genus Streptomyces; species Streptomyces beijiangensis. Next base: position 22,554 of record NZ_JAFLRJ010000151.1, on the reverse strand, counting down.
TGCTCCGGCGGCGCCGACTCCATGGCTCTCGCCTCCGCCCTCGCATTCGAGGCGCGCAAGCTGCCCGTGCGGGCCGGTGGCATCACCGTCGACCACGGCCTCCAGGACGGCTCCGACATCCGCGCCGCCGAGGTGGTCTCCCGGCTCTCCGCGATGGACCTCGGCCCTGTCGAGTCCGTCGCCGTGACCGTGGGCCGCGAGGGCGGCCCCGAAGCCGCCGCCCGCGACGCGAGGTACGCCGCGCTGGATGCCGCAGCCGAGCGCCACGGCGCGACCGCCGTCCTCCTCGGCCACACCCGCGACGACCAGGCGGAGACGGTCCTCCTCGGCCTCGCCCGCGGCTCCGGCATCCGCTCGCTCTCCGGCATGGCGGCCGTCTCGGGGGCGGCCGGACGCTACCGCCGCCCCTTCCTCCAGCTGGACCGCCAGACGGCCCGCAAGGCCTGTCTGATCCAGCAGCTCCCCGTCTGGGACGACCCGCACAACACGGACCCCTCGTACACCCGCTCCAGGCTGCGCCACGAGGGGCTGCCCGCGCTGGAGAAATCCCTCGGCAAAGGCGTGGTCGAGGCCCTGGCCCGCACCGCACAGCTCTCCCGCGACGATGCCGACGCCCTGGACGCCTGGGCCCTGGACGCCGATCTCTCCGTACGGGACGAGACCGGGCAGCTGGAGTGCGTGAAGCTCTACGCGCTGCCGCCCGCGGTACGGCGCCGGGTGTTGCGGCGCAACGCCATCGCGGCCGGTTCCCCCGCGGGCTCGCTCTTCGCCCGGCACATCGAGGAGATGGACCGGCTGATCACCGGGTGGCGGGGGCAGGGGGCCATCAACCTGCCCGGCCGCGTCGAGGCTCAGCGGCAGGGTGGCAGACTGGTCATTCGGCAAGGCTGAACCGCACGCTGTGTCTTCCCGGGGACTGTGGCACCAGAAACTGGCGTCACGGGCCCCCGGACCCCCGGCCGAAATGCCGGGACAGGCCCAGCACCCAAGTGAAAGTGACCCGGGTGAACCAGAAAGACATGGGCGCCGACCTCCAGTCGGTGCTCATCACCAAGGAAGAGATCGACGCGAAGCTGGCGGAGCTCGCCGCGAAGATCGACGCGGAGTACGCGGGCAAGGACGTGCTGCTCGTCGGTGTCCTCAAGGGCGCTGTGATGGTGATGGCGGACCTGGCGCGTGCGCTCTCCCTCGACGTCACGATGGACTGGATGGCGGTGTCGTCCTACGGCGCGGGCACGCAGTCCTCGGGTGTCGTCCGGATCCTCAAGGACCTGGACACCGACATCAAGGGCAAGCACGTCCTGATCGTCGAGGACATCATCGACTCGGGTCTGACGCTCTCCTGGCTGCTGTCGAACCTCGGCTCCCGCGAGCCGGCCTCGCTCGAGGTCTGCACCCTGCTGCGCAAGCCGGATGCCGCAAAGGTCGCGATCGACGTGAAGTGGATCGGTTTCGACATCCCGAACGAGTTCGTCATCGGGTACGGCCTGGACTATGCCGAGAAGTACCGCAATCTCCCGTTCGTCGGGACGCTCGCCCCGCACGTTTACGGCGGCGAGTGACGCTTTCCGGTTCCGCCGGGTGAGCAGGCCCCGAACGGGAACCCTCACCGCCATCCCGCCGTTGGAGCAGGGGAAGGCGGTCGCGGGCGCCCATGCTGGGGTACCGTCCGAAGAACAGTCTTTACTCACAGCAGCATTTACCTACGGGCAGGAGGGACGGGGCGTAAGTCCGCCCCGTATGGATGGACGTGAAGCGATACTTCCGTGGGCCGGTCATGTGGATCGTGCTGGCCGTCCTGGCCGTGGTCGTGCTGATGCAGGTCGTCGGCTCGTCAGGCGGCTACAAGTCAGTGGACACCTCCAAGGTCGTCCAGGCGATCACTGACAAGAAGGTCGAGCAGGCAAAGATCACCACAGGTGATCAGAACGTCATCAAGATTCAGCTGAAGGACGGCCAAAAGGTCGACGGCGAGTCCGGCAGCAAATTCCAGGCCAACTACATCGGCGACGCACAGGGCACTCAGATCGCGGCGCAGCTGCAGACCGAGTCGTCCAACGGGGACATCCCCAAGGGCTACACGGTCTCGGTGGAGAAGCAGAACGCCTTCCTGGGCATCCTGCTCTCGCTGCTGCCGTTCGTCCTCATCGTCGTGGTCTTCCTCTTCCTGATGAACCAGATGCAGGGCGGCGGCTCCCGCGTCATGCAGTTCGGGAAGTCCAAGGCCAAGCTGCTCACCAAGGACACCCCCAAGACGACCTTCGCCGATGTGGCGGGGGCCGACGAGGCGGTCGAGGAACTCCAGGAGATCAAGGAGTTCCTGCAGGAGCCGGCGAAGTTCCAGGCCGTCGGCGCCAAGATCCCCAAGGGTGTCCTGCTGTACGGACCTCCGGGTACGGGCAAGACGCTGCTGGCCCGCGCTGTCGCGGGTGAGGCGGGCGTCCCGTTCTACTCGATCTCGGGTTCCGACTTCGTCGAGATGTTCGTCGGTGTCGGTGCGTCCCGTGTGCGTGACCTCTTCGAGCAGGCCAAGGCGAACGCCCCGGCGATCGTCTTCGTCGATGAGATCGACGCCGTCGGCCGGCACCGCGGTGCCGGCATGGGCGGCGGTCACGACGAGCGCGAGCAGACCCTCAACCAGCTCCTGGTCGAGATGGACGGCTTCGACGTGAAGGGCGGCGTCATCCTGATCGCCGCCACGAACCGTCCCGACATCCTTGACCCGGCTCTTCTCAGGCCCGGCCGTTTCGACCGCCAGATCGCGGTCGACCGTCCGGACATGCAGGGCCGTCTGGAGATCCTCAAGGTTCACCAGAAGGGCAAGCCGGTCGCCCCGGACGTCGATCTGGCCGCAGTGGCCCGTCGCACCCCCGGTTTCACCGGCGCCGACCTTGGCAACGTGCTGAACGAAGCCGCGCTGCTCACCGCACGCGGCAATCTGAAGCTCGTCGACAACGAAGCGCTGGACGAGGCGATCGACCGTGTCGTGGCGGGACCGCAGAAGCGGACCCGGATCATGTCCGACAGGGAAAAGAAGATCACCGCGTACCACGAGGGCGGACACGCCCTGGTCGCGGCGGCTTCCCCCAACTCGGACCCGGTCCACAAGATCACGATCCTGTCGCGCGGCCGTGCACTCGGCTACACGATGGTGCTTCCTGACGAGGACAGGTACTCCACGACCCGCAACGAGATGCTCGACCAGCTGGCATACATGCTGGGCGGGCGTGCGGCCGAGGAGCTCGTCTTCCACGACCCGACCACGGGCGCGGCCAACGACATCGAGAAGGCCACGACCACCGCTCGCGCGATGGTCACGCAGTACGGCATGACCGAGCGTCTGGGCGCGATCAAGTTCGGTGGAGACAACACCGAGCCGTTCCTCGGCCGGGAGATGGGCCACGCTCGCGAATACTCGGAAGAGGTCGCGGCGCTCGTCGACGAAGAGGTCAAGAAGCTCATCGAGACGGCGCACAACGAGGCCTGGGAAATCCTGGTCGAGAACCGCGACGTCCTCGACAACCTGGTTCTGGCTCTCCTCGAGAAGGAGACACTGAACAAGGAGCAGATCGCCGAGGTCTTCGCCGGCATCGTGAGGCGTCCCGCCCGCCCGGCGTGGACCGGATCGTCCCGGCGTACGCCCTCGACACGTCCGCCGGTGCTCTCACCGCGAGAGCTGGCACTCACCACCGGCGCCACCGGCGCCAACGGTGCGGCCACGGCCGCCGTGGAGGCAGTCCCCGAGCCGGTCCCCGAGGACCGTCCCGAGAGCTGATCAGCCCCGGCAGCCCCGGAATGCACATCGCGCCCCCCAGGTTCTAGCCTGGGGGGCGCTGCACTTTTTGTTGACGAGGAGCGAGGCACACCGATGACCGACCCGATAACGCTGGACGGCGAGAGCACGATCGGCGCGTTCGACGAGAAGCGCGCGGAGAACGCCGTACGCGAGCTTCTCATCGCGGTCGGCGAGAACCCGGACCGCGAGGGCCTCCAGGAGACCCCCGCGCGCGTGGCACGGGCGTACAAGGAGCTCTTCGCGGGGCTGCGCCAGAAGCCCGAGGACGTCCTGACGACGACGTTCGATCTCGGCCACGACGAGATGGTCCTGGTGAAGGACATCGAGGTGCAGAGCCACTGCGAGCACCATCTGGTGCCGTTCACGGGCGTCGCCCACGTCGGGTACATCCCGTCCGTGGAAGGCAAGATCACGGGGCTGTCGAAGCTGGCCCGGCTGGTGGACGTCTACGCCCGGCGCCCGCAGGTGCAGGAGCGGCTGACCACCCAGGTCGCCGAATCGCTGATGAAGATCCTGGAGCCGCGCGGTGTCATCGTCGTCATCGAGTGCGAGCACATGTGCATGACGATGCGCGGGGTGCGCAAGCCCGGCGCGAAGACCATCACCTCGGCGGTGCGCGGGCAGCTGCGCCACCCGGCGACGCGCGCCGAGGCGATGAGCCTGATCATGGCCCGGTAGATCCTCGGACCTCGGACCTCGGACCTGGGGCTTGGGGCCTGGGGCGTCCTAGGCGGGCGCGCCCTGGCTGGTGTCGTTCTCGTCCTCGGGGAGCTTGCACACGCGCTCCAGGAAGAGGGCCGCCGCGACCACCGCGATTCCGGCGGCCACCGAGAAGGCGGCGTAGATCGCCTGGTCCCGGCGGGCCGAGACGTCGAGCTGGCCGAGCAGAAAGACGCCCGTGCCGCCGTACATCCCGCAGACCAGCGACGCGACCAGCGCGCTCGCCTGGCCGAAGACCACCGCGCGGGCCGCCATCAGCGGCTCCACGCCCTTCGCGCCGGGCCGGCGCTCCCGCTGGGCCCGCAGCCGGGCACGCAGCGAGAGCGCCGTCGCGAGCAGGGTGACGGCGATCAGCGCCAGCACGATCGGCGCGGCCAGCGGCACGCTCGGCAGCGTGCCCACCGAGTCCCACAGCCGGGCGCCGGCCCAGGACAGGACTCCGGCCACGACGAACAGGCCGGCCAGTACGCCGAGTCGTAGTTGCTTCACAGGTTGATGCCTCCCAGAGGGCAACGTCACTCGGGCAGGCGGAGTTCCAGATCGGGGCGGGACAGTACGCCTTCGTTGCCGAGGCCGACCAGGAGCTCGGCCACCGCGCCGCGGCCGGGCAGCTGGGCCTCCGGCTCCACGTCGTGCCATGGCACCAGGACGAAGGCCCGCTCATGGGCGCGCGGGTGCGGAAGGGTGAGGACCGGGTCGTCGGAGAGGACGTCGGCGTACGCCACGATGTCGACGTCGATCGTGCGCGGGCCCCAGCGTTCGTCCCGTACCCGGTCGAAGGCCTCTTCGATGGCCTGGCCGCGCTCCAGGAGCGAGGAGGGCGGCAGGGTCGTCTTCACGACCACGACCGCGTTGAAGTAGGAGGGCTGGGAGCCCGGGGCGACGCCCCACGGCTCCGTCTCGTACACCGGGGAGACCGCTTTGACCCGGAGTCCGGGGGTGTCCTCCAGGGCGTCGATCGCGCCCTGCAGGGTCTCCAGACGGTTGCCCAGGTTGGAGCCGAGCGAGAGCACGGCCCGTTTGGGGTTGGAGAGGGTCACGTCAGCGGCGTCGACCTGCTCGGTCACGGAGGCGGGCACGGGCTGGACCGTCGGGTCGCTCTGGGAGCCCCCGTACAAACTGGCAGTCATGCGCGGCTCCGGGTGATGGTGATGGTCACGTCGTCGAAGGGGACGGTGATCGGCGCGTCCGGTTTGTGGACGACCACTTCCACCTCCTGGACGCCTTCGTGCTTGAGGCACTGCTGGGCGATCCGCTCGGCGAGCGTCTCGATCAGGTCGACCGGTTCCCCCTGGACGACGTCCACGACCTCCTCGGCCACCACGCCGTAGTGCACGGTCTTCGCCAGGTCGTCGTCGGCCGCCGCGGGGCGGGTGTCGAGGCCGAGCACCAGGTCGACGATGAAGGTCTGGCCTTCCTCGCGCTCCCGGGGGAAGACGCCATGGTGCCCACGGGCCTTGAGGCCGCGCAGCGCGACACGATCCACGCGAATCACTCCTGCTTCAATCGGTGAGTAGGGCGCATGCGCCGAGTGCGGTCGGCACAACGTCCTCGTTCGAATCTACCTGCGAGCACTGACAGCGCCCGCCCACGGGGGCTGTGGACAGGCGTCGGGTCGGGTGGTACCCGCCCATACCCTGGGGGCCCCTGTTCAATCCTCGCTGTCTGTTCCTTCGTCGGACTCGTCGGATTCGGCGAGAACGGGTGATCCGTGGTGCGACCAGAGCTTCCAGCCGTCGCGGGTGCGGCGGAAGACATTGGTGGCGACGACCAGCTGGCCGACGAGCGGGCCCAGCTCGCCGCTCTCCTCGGCGGGGCCGCCGCTGAGGATGTTCTCCGTGCAGGTCACCAGGGCGATGTCACCGGCGAGCGCGACCTTCACATCGGTCAGGAAGAACTGGATGTACTCGGTGTTCGCCATGATCAGGGCGTACGAGCGGAGCACCTCGCCGCGTCCCGTGAGAACCGGCCAGCCCGGGTGGATGCAGGAGATCTCCACGTCGGAGTCGCCGTCCAGCCAGAGGTCGGAGAGTTCGTCGAAGTCGCCGCGCTCCATCGTCTCGTAGAAGGCGGTGTTGGCGAGCTCGACCGCTTCGAGATCGGCCGGGGCGGTCACCGGGCGCCCTCGACGGCGCGGGCGACCCGTACCGCGTCGGCCGTCGCCCGTACCTCGTGGACGCGCACCGCCCAGGCGCCCTCATGGGCGGAGATCGCGGAGATCGCGGCGGTGGCGGCGTCGCGCTCGCGGGCGGGCGGCGGGGCCGCCCCCTCGTGTGCGAGTACGTGGCCGAGGAAGCGCTTGCGGGACGCGGCGACCAGCAGCGGCCGGCCCAGTGCGTGGAGCTCGGCGAGGTGGGCGACCAGGGCCAGGTCGTGTTCGGCCTGCTTGGCGAAGCCGAGACCGGGGTCGATGACGATCCGCTCGGGGGCGATCCCGCCCTCGATGACCGCTTCCATCCGGTCGCGGAGCTCCGAGACGACCTCGGCCACCACGTCGGCGTAGACCGCACGGCTGTTCATGGCCTCGCTGAAGCCGCGCCAGTGCATGACGACGAAGGGCGCGCCCGTGGCGGCGACGGCGGGGATCATCGCGGGGTCCGCGAGGCCGCCGCTCACGTCGTTCACCAGGACCGCGCCGGCCGCGACGGACTGTTCGGCGACCGTGGCACGCATGGTGTCGACGGAGACGGTGACGCCCTCGGAGACCAGGCCGCGTACGACGGGAAGCACCCGCCGCAGCTCCTCGTCCTCGTCCACCCGGGAGGCGCCGGGGCGCGTGGACTCACCGCCGACGTCCACCAGGTCGGCTCCCTCGGTGACCAGGTCCAGGCCGTGTTTGACGGCGGCCGTGGCACTGAACCAGCGGCCCCCGTCGGAGAAGGAGTCCGGGGTCACATTGACGACCCCCATGACCGCACAGCGGTCCCACTCCGGCAGTCCCTGGACCTTCCCCCGCCCGCGCAACGTACTCATGTGTCCAGCCTAGGCCCGTGCGGAGCGTCCTTACGCCGGGTTGAACTCGGCGTCCTTGGCTCTGGACGGGGAGGGAGGCGGGATGTGCGTGCAGGGGCGGGGCACGGCGACCCGGCGGCGGGCGAAGGGACGGGGGAGCGCGAAGTTCACGAATCCCTCCGCCTGCATCGCTGCGATGCCGATCCGGGGGAGGTCGCTGTTGTTGCGGAAGACGACGAAGCGGGGCTCCCAGCGCGGCTGGAACTTGGCGTTGAACTTGTACAGGGACTCGATCTGGAACCAGCGGGAGAGGAAGACGAGGAGCCCGCGCCAGCCCCGCAGGACCGGTCCCGCGCCGAGCTTCTCGCCGCGTGCGAGTGCCGCGCGGAACATCGCGAAGTTCAGCGAGACGCGCTCGATGCCCAGGGCGGGAGAGGCTTCGAGCGAGGCGACGATCAGCAGTTCGTTCATCCCGGGGTCGGCCGAGCGGTCGCGGCGCATCAGTTCGAGCGACATGCCGTCGCGCCCCCAGGGGACGAAGTGGATGATCGCCTTCAGGTCGCCGTACGGGGATGCCGCGTCGGCCTTGTGGGCGGTGGCGATCACACAGTCGCCGTCGCCCGGGTCGCCGATCCGGCCGAGCGCCATGGAGAAACCGCGCTCGGTGTCGGTGCCGCGCCAGGCCTCCGCGGCCGCCCTGATGTCGACCAATTCGGCTTCGCCGAGGTCACGAACGCGCCGGACGCGGGTTTCGTAGCCATTGCGCTCGATGCGCTTCACCATCTGGCGTACGTTGCGCATCGCGCGCCCGGCGAGCGAGAAATCCACTACGTCGACCACCGCCTCGTCGCCCAGCTCCAACGCGTCGAGTCCGGTCTCGCGGGTCCAGACCTCGCCGCCCGTCTCGCTGCAGCCCATGACGGCGGGGGTCCAGGAGTGCGCCTTGGCCTCGTCCATGAAGCGCTCGATCGCGCCGGGCCAGGCCTCGACGTCGCCGATCGGGTCGCCGGAGGCGAGCATCACGCCCGAGATCACCCGGTAGGTGACGGCCGCCTTGCCGCTGGGGGAGAAGACGACGGCCTTGTCGCGGCGGAGCGCGAAGTGGCCGAGCGAGTCGCGGCCGCCGTGCTTCGCCAGCAGGGCGCGCAGCTGCCGCTCGTCCTCGTCGGTGAGGCGGGCCGCCGGGTGCTCGGGGCGGAAGGCCAGATAGATGGTGGTGACGGCGGTCAGCAGGCCGAGTGCGCCCAGTGAGTACGCGACGGTCCATGAGGTGTCACCGGCGTACTCGACGGGCCCCTCGAAGCCGAAGAGTCCGTACAGCACGTGCTGCAGACGGTCCGCGACGCTGGGCGTGCCCATGGTGCGCTGCGGGTGGACGCTGACGATGACCAGGCCGAGGCTGATCGAACCCGCGCCCAGGAGCACGAAGTTGGCGAGCGCCTTCCAGCGGCTGCGCGGGTCGGGGAGGGCCACGAACTCGGTGCGGTGGCGCAGCAGCAGGAAGAGCAGGACCAGCGAGATCACCGATCCCAGGACCGAGTGACGCCAGGTGAACTGTGCGACGGCGCCGGCCGGCAGCAGTATCACCGCGGCCCGCCAGGCCCTGCGCTTGTGGCGCTTGAGACCGTGCGCGAGGAGCAGCAGCAGTACGCCGACGCTCAGGGCCAGCGCGGCCGTGAACGGGCCGAGCGTCCCTGGCAGTACCTCCGCGACCGCGTGCATCCTGCTGTGCCTGAAGCGCGGGAAGACCCCGCCCGCGATGTCGAGGAGACCCACGACAGCGCAGGCCGTTCCGACGAGTGAGGGCACCTTTTCGGGGCGGGGGCCCTGCATGGCCCGCCGTACACGAATCGGAACCGTTGCTGATTTATCCCCATCTAGCCTGACAGACATGCTTCCCACGGCTCCGCAAGAGATCCGGACATTTTGTGTCCACTAGGACGGCGCTTCAGGGGAGCCGGTTCACCCGTTCCCCGGAAAATCTATGGAAGAAAGCTTGATCTCCACATGGGTCTCACCAGCCACAAGGTCCTTGCGCTGGCGGTAGTGCTCGCGACGGTGCTGTTCGTCGTGACGATTCTGTTCTGGCCGCGACTGGCCCGCCGCACCTGGCGCGCCGTGGTGGGGCGTATCGGGCTGCTCCTGGCGACGCAGCTGGCCATCTTCACCATGGTCGGGCTCCTCGCCAACAACTCGTTCCTCTTCTACGGATCCTGGGCCGACCTCGTCGGCAGGGAACAGACCCCCGGCGTGGTCGTCGACCACGCCGCCGGAACGGCGCGTTCGGGAAGCAGGAGCGTACAGGTGCTGGGGAAACAGGAGTTGGACGTCAAGGGGGGCCGCGGACCACGGGTGAGTGGACAGATCCAGAAGGTCCTGATCGACGGGCAGGCGTCACGGATCGCGAGTCCCGCGTACATCTATCTGCCGCCGGAGTACTTCCAGGCGAAGTACGCGAAACGGACTTTCCCCGCGACCGTGGTGCTCACCGGCTATCCCGGTGTGGCGATGAACCTGATCAAGGGACTGGCTTACCCGCAGACCGCGTTGAAGCTGGCCAGGGCCGGGCGGATGCAGCCGATGGTGCTGGTGATGATGCGGCCGACGGTGGCGCCGCCGCGTGACACCGAGTGTGTGGACGTGCCGGGCGGGCCGCAGGCGGAGACCTTCTTCGCGAAGGATGTGCCGCGGGCGGTGCACACGTCGTACCGGGTCGGGAGCACGGCGCGGAGCTGGGGTTTCGTCGGTGATTCGACCGGTGGCTACTGCGCGCTGAAGATCGCGATGCATCACCCGAACGTGTACGGCGCCGGTGCCGGACTCTCCGCGTACTACAAGGCCGCCGAGGACGTGACGACCGGTGATCTCTTCCACGGCGACGCGAAGGCCCGGCACCGCGCGGACCTGCTCCGGAGCCTGGGACAACTGCCCGCACCCGACGTCTCGTTGATGGTGACCACCAGCAGGCAGGGCGAGGGCAACTACAAGAACACGATGAAGTTCCTTGCGAAAGCGAAGCCGCCGACCCGGGTCTCGTCGATGGTGCTGGAGAACGGCGGCCACAACTTCAACACCTGGCGCCGGGAGATCCCGGCGACCCTGGAGTGGCTGAGCGGCAGGCTCACCGGCTGATGGTCTCCAGCTCCACTTCGGTACGGGGGATGTCCCTGGCGTCGGCCGCGGTCGAGCGGCGCAGGGCTTCGTGCAGGCGGGCGGGGGTGAGGGCGCCGAGGAAGCGGCCGACGCTGTCCTCGTCGATCACCGCGATCCAGCCGGCGTCGTGCTGGAGCATGGTGGCCAGCGCCTGCCTGAGCGAGGCGCCGACGGGAAGCCAGGCCTCCATGCGGCGGGCGTGGTCGCGCACCAGACCCTTGCCGGACGCGGCCTGTTCGGCGGAGATCCAGCCGTGCAGATTCTCTTCGCTGTCGAGAACGACCGCCCAGCGGTCGATGGCTGTGGGCAGGGGGAGCGGGTCGTCGAGGTGGACGATGGGCGGCTGCTCCAGGTCGCCGCGCTCGATCGGGGTGACGGAGAGGCGCTTGAGGCTGCGGTCGGCGCCGACGAAATCAGCCACATAGGGGGTTCGGGGCGCTCCGAGCACGGTGGCGGGCGCGTCGAACTGCTCGATCCTGCCCTGCCCGTATACGGCGATGCGGTCGCCGAGGCGGACCGCCTCCTCGATGTCGTGGGTGACGAAGAGGACGGTCTTGCGCAGTGATTTCTGGAGCGCGAGGAACTCGTTCTGCAGGTGCTCGCGGACGACCGGGTCGACGGCGCCGAAGGGCTCGTCCATGAGGAGCACGGGCGGGTCGGCGGCCAGGGCTCTTGCCACGCCGACGCGTTGGCGCTGGCCGCCGGAGAGCTGGTCGGGGTAGCGGCCGCCGTAGACGGAAGGGTCGAGGCCCACCAGGTCGAGGAGTTCGGCGGCGCGGGCGCGAGCCTGGGCTTTCTTGACGCCCAGGAGGTGCGGGACGGTCGCGGTGTTGTCCAGGACCGTCTTGTGCGGGAACAGGCCGACCTGCTGGATGACATAGCCGATACGGCGGCGGAGCTGGACGGGGTCGATGGCGGATATGTCCTCCCCGTCGAGGAGTATCCGGCCGCCGGTCGGCTCGATGAGGCGGTTGACCATCTTCATCGTGGTGGTCTTGCCGCAGCCGGAAGGACCGACGAGCGTGACCAGTTCACCCTCGGCGACATCGAAGGAGAGGTCGTCGACGGCCATGGTGCCGTCCGCGTACCGCTTGGTCACGTGCTCGAAACGAATCATGATTCCCCATTGTGCCGGGCCGATTGTGAAGGCCATGTTGCTGCAATGCGACGGCCCTCGGTGATTGTCAGTGGTCAGGGATAGGGTCGGCCAGACGTGAGTTCGAAGAGAGTACGAGGGGGTGGGGGCGGGTGAGCAGCGCGAACTGTCTGGTGACCAATGACTGGATCTGCGGGGAATATCTCCGCTCCCGTCAGCAGGAGTTGATCGACGCGACGGTCCAGCATGTGTGGATCACGACGATCTCCGTCGCGATCGGCCTGGTGATCGCTTTTCCGCTGGCGCTGCTCGCGCGGCGGGGGCGCGGATTCGCCGGGCCCGTCCTCGGGCTGACGACGACCCTCTACACGGTGCCTTCACTGGCGATGTTCTCGCTGCTGCTGCCGCTGTTCGGGCTCTCGGCCGGGCTCGTCATCACGGGCCTGGTGCTGTATTCGCTGACGATTCTCGTACGGAACATCCTGGCCGGGCTCGAAGCGGTGCCGGAGGACGCGAAGGAGGCGGCGCGCGGGATGGGGTACGGGCCCGTGCGGCTGCTCTGGGAGGTCGAACTGCCGCTGGCGCTGCCGGTGCTGCTGGCCGGGGTGCGCATAGCGACCGTGTCGACGGTGGCGCTGACGACCGTCGGGTCGATCGTGGGCAAGGGCGGGCTCGGCAACCTCATCGGGGACGGGGTGGACACGCTGTTCAAGGCTCAGGTGCTGACGGCCTCGGTGCTGTGCGTGCTGCTCGCGGTGGTCGCCGATCTGCTGCTGCTCGGTGTGCAGCGGCTGCTGACGCCCTGGACCCGAATACGTACGCCGCGGGCGGCCTCGGCCGAAGCCGCCACCGCGGTGAAGGCGGGCTGAGCCATGAGGAACATCGGGGAGGCCTGGCCGTGGCTGAGCACGGGGGCCAACTGGTCGGGGGAGAGCGGGGTCTGGCACCGGCTGGCGCAGCATCTGACGGTGAGCGGGCTCGCCTTCGGGCTCGCCTGTCTGATCGCGCTGCCGCTCGCGCTGTATCTGGGGCATCTGGGCAAGGGCGGGGCGCTCGCTGTCAACATCTCCAACGTGGGGCGGGCGATACCGACCTTCGCGGTGCTGGCGCTGCTGATGCTGACGCCACTGCGGTCGCAGGGCGATGTGCCGACGGTCATCGCGCTGGTGCTCTTCGCCGTACCGCCGCTGCTCACCAACGCGTACACGGGAATGCGCGAGGTGGACCGCTCGGTTGTGGAGGCTGCGCGGGGGATGGGGATGTCCGGGGGCCAGCTGTTCCTCCGGGTCGAACTGCCCCTTGCCTACCCGCTGATCATGACCGGGCTCAGGTCCGCGGCGGTCCAGGTGATCGCCACCGCGACGCTGGCCGCGATGACGGGCGGGGGCGGCCTCGGCCGGATCATCACGGCCGGATTCAACACGTACAACACTCCGCAGGTGGTGGCGGGCGCACTGCTCGTTGCCGCGCTGGCCCTCGTCGTCGAGGGACTTCTGGTGGCGGCCGACCGGCTGCTCGACCCGAGGCGCAAGACCGCGTAATCACTTCTTACTTCCTTTTACTTCCTTGGACGGTGGAGCTCATGAGCAGAACCTCGCGCATAGCGGGCGCGGTACTCGGTGTGGTGGCCCTCGCGGGTTCGCTGGCCGCGTGCGGCGGCGACAGCCTGGAGAAGGACAAGAGCGGCGAGGCCTCGTCCAGCGGCTCGGACACCGCCAAGAAGGGCTCGCTCGTCGTCGGCGCGGCCGGCTTCACCGAGTCCAAGGTGCTGGCCGAGCTGTACGCACAGGTGCTGGGGAACGCCGGCTACCAGACCTCCGTCACGGAGGTGAAGAACCGCGAGCTGTACGAGCCCTCCCTGGAGAAGGGCGAGATCGACGTCGTACCGGAGTACGCGGCGACGCTCGCCGAGTTCCTCAACGCCAAGGCGAACGGCGCGAAGGCGGCTCCGGTCGCCTCCGGTGATGTCGCCGCCACCGTCGCCGCGCTGACCAAGCTCGCCGAGCCTCGCGGCCTCAAGGTGCTGCCCGCGGGCGGGGCGGTCGACCAGAACGCCTTCGCGGTCACCAAGGAATTCGCCGCGAAGAACAAGCTGAAGACGCTTTCGGACCTGGGGAAGTCGAAGGTCAAGGTCAAGATCGCCGCGGGTGACGAATGCACGATCCGGCCGTTCTGCGCGCCGGGTCTGAAGTCGAAGTACGGCATCGATGTCACCGGCATCGACCCCAAGGGCGTCGGCACCCCGCAGGCCAAGCAGGCGGTCAAGGACGGCACGGACCAGCTGGTGCTGACCACGACGACCGACGCGACGCTGGACAGCTTCGGTCTCGTACTCCTGGAGGACGACAAGAAGCTCCAGAACGCGGACAACGTGCTTCCTGTGGTCAATGCCAAGGACGCGGGTGCGACCGAGGTGGCCGACGCTCTGGCCAAGCTCACCCAGGCCCTGACGACCGACGATCTGGTCGCTCTGAACCGCAAGGTGGACAGCGAGCGCGCGAAGCCGGCGGACGTCGCGAAGGAGTACCTGAAGTCCAAGGGCCTGATCAAGTAGGAGATTGTGGGGAATGGAGGTAACCGGCTGGGAACAATAGGCCGGGCGGTCATCCATTCGGCGGTTCCGCACGGTAAATTTCGCCCATGCCACGTGGACGACACCGCCATTCCCCACCCCTGCACCAGCTCCTCCAGCCCTCGGCCATTGCCGGTGCGTCGATCCTCTGCGCCGCCGGCGCCTGGCTGTTCGCCGACCCTGTGGTGCTGCGCGGCCTCGTCGCGGCCGCGGCTGCCGCCGCGGTCGGCGGCGCCGTACTGATGCGCGGCTGGGACCGGACCGCGGGCCGCCGCGTCGCCGAGCTGACGCGCGCGCGCGTGGCCGACGAGTGGAAGACCGAGGAGCGCATAGCCGAGCTCGAGGCCGACCTCGAGGAATCGCGCGAACTGCGCACCCGCCTGGACGGCAGGCTCCGCGCCAAGCGCGTCGAGCTGGCCGGTCTGCGCAATGAGCACGCCGCGCTGCTGCGCCGTTACGCCAACGCCGAGACCGAGCGGGCCGGTGTCCTGGAGAGCCGCCGCCTCCTCGCGATCGAGGCGGCATCACCGGTACGGGCCCTGCCCGCGGCCGTCTCCACACCGACGCCCGCGGCGTACGCCAGGGCCGCTCGCGCCCTGGAGAACCTGGTCTGCGACCGGACCGGGGAGGCGGAGGACCACAAGGGGAAGCCCTCGGCGGCCGCCGGGAGTGACCACTCCCGCCCGACGTCCGCCCTTCCCGTGCCCCGCAATGTCCCGGCAACGGCGGTCGTTCCGTACGCCCCGACGCACAACAGGGCCGTACGCCGCCAGCTGGGCAACTTCGACTTCTTCGGCAACCAGGTCGCGCAGAAGGCCGCCGCGGACCTGGAGAAGGAGGACCTGGCGGACGTGGTGGGCGCCGAGGCACTCGAAGCCGTACGCAACGAGAAGTCGGCCGACAGCCGCGGAATCGGTCAGGTCATCGACCTGACCGCGCACGACGAGACCGAGCAGATCGATGTCGCGCAGCTGCGGAGCGCGATCTCCTAGGCGTCGGACCCGCCCGGGGAAGGCCTGCCGCTCCTTGTCGATTACTTGTCGATGTCGCCCACGACGAAGAAGAGCGAACCCAGGATCGCCACCATGTCGGCGACCAGCGTCCCCGGCAGCAGCTCGGCGAGCGCCTGGATGTTGTTGAACGACGCCGAGCGCAGCTTGAGGCGGTACGGCGTCTTCTCGCCCTTGGACACCAGGTAGTAGCCGTTGATGCCCAGCGGGTTCTCGGTCCACGCGTAGGTGTGCCCCTCGGGGGCCTTGAGGACCTTCGGCAGCCGCTGGTTGATCGGCCCCGGCGCCAGCTCCGCCATCCGGTCCAGGCACGCGTCCGCCAGGTCCAGCGCGTTGTGGGTCTGGCCGAGCAGCACCTCGAAGCGGGCCAGGCAGTCGCCCTCGGTCCGGGTGACGACCTTGAGGGTGTCCTGGAGTTCGCCGTACGCGAGGTACGGCTCGTCGCGGCGCAGATCGAAGTCGACACCGGAGCCGCGCGCGATGGGGCCGCTCACCCCGTACGCATGGACGGCCTCGGCGGACAGCACGCCGACCCCGCGCGTGCGGCCGCGGAAGATCTCGTTGCCGAGGACCAGCTTGTCGTACACGTCCATCCGCGAACGCACCGAGGCGACGGCGTCGCGCGCCCGGCCCAGCCAGCCCAGCGGGAGGTCCTCCTTGAGGCCGCCGACCCGGTTGAACATGTAGTGCATCCGCCCGCCGGAGACCTCCTCCATCACGGCCTGGAGCTCCTCGCGCTCACGGAAGGCGTGGAACACCGGGGTGATCCCGCCCAGTTCGAGCGGGTACGACCCGAGGAACATCAGATGGTTGAGCGTCCGGTTCAGCTCGGCGAGGAGCGTCCGCGTCCACACCGCGCGCTCCGGGACCTCCATGCCGAGCATCCGCTCGACGGCCATCACGACGCCCAGCTCGTTGGAGAAGGCGGAGAGCCAGTCGTGCCGGTTGGCGAGCATGATGATCTGGCGGTAGTCGCGCGCCTCGAAGAGTTTCTCCGCACCGCGGTGCATATAGCCGATGACCGGCTCCGCCTGCTGGATGCGCTCCCCGTCGAGGACCAGGCGGAGGCGCAGCACCCCATGGGTCGATGGGTGCTGGGGGCCGATGTTGAGCACCATGTCGGTGGTCTCCGCGGCGCCGCCGATGCCTACCGTCGTCTCCGTCATGGGCCACAGTCTCTCAGAGCTGTTCAGACCCGCTGCAGCAGCCAGCCGAAGTCGCCGAGACCGCCGCGCGCGGTCAGCTCGGCGGCCTCGCCCGCAGCCGCCAGTCCCCTCACGTACGCAGCCGGATCCGTCGACGCCAGCGACAGCGGCGGGCGCTCGCCGCGCACCCCGAGCCGGTGCAGGGCCTCGCGCTGGGACAGCAGCTCGGCGCCCGGCAGCGCGCAGGCGTCCAGGGCGACATGGGCCGTGATGTCACACGATCCGTCGGGTACGGGACGGACCTCGCGGCCCGCGCGGAAACCGGTGAGCGTGCCGAAGGGCGGCCGGGCGCCCTGTGCGTGCGCGTAGTCGACGGCGACCGCGAGTCCCGCGTCGAGCGTGGCGACCGCCGCCGCCCAGGCCTCGTCCCGCGGGCGGCCGATCTCGGCGCGCTCGCCAGGCCCCGACAGCGGCCACCAGCGGGCCAGCCAGTCGGCGTCGGCCCCGGTGACCGGGGCGCCAGGGCGCTCCTCGCCGTCCTGGCGGACCTCCACGTACCGCACCACCCCGTCGGGGTCGGACTCCGCGACCTCGACGGGGACGTTGTCCAGCCACTCGTTGGCGAAGAGGAGTCCGCGCACGCCCGCCGGCGGCTCGGCGCACCAGTCGATACGGGGGTCGAGGCCGGCCGGGCGGGGGGCGCGCTCGACGGCGTACGCCCGTACGGGGAAGCCCTCGGGCAGCGCCGCGAGCACCCCCGTCAACAGTTCGCCGCGTCCCGCCCCCATGTCCACCACGGCCGGTTCCTCGATGCCGAGACCGGTCACCAGCCGGGCCACCGCCGAGGCGAAGAGCGGCGATGCGTGCACGGACGTACGGAAGTGCCCGGCCGGTCCCTCGGCCCGCAGATAGAAGCCGTCCACCCCGTACAGAGCGGCCTCCGCCGACTCCCGCCACCCGCGCCACTCATCAGTCACGCCATCAAGTCTCCACCTTGGGGAGTACGCCGACGGTCACCGGATCGGTCCTCCGGTTGACCCTTGAACCTGTCCGGCATCCCTACGCTGGGTTACGTGCAACGCCTCTATGACTTCATCCGCAGACACCCGACATGGGTCGACAGCTTCTGGGCCGTCTTCCTGCTCGGGCTCTCCGGTATGCAGTACGCGGCGATGCTGACCGACTCAAGCCGCGTCGAGCTCATCGCATCCCTGCCGATCTTCCTGGGCCTGTGCACCGTCGTCGCGCTGCGCCGCCGCGCCCCCGAGAAGATGCTGCTGCTGGCCATCGTGATGGGCCTGGCACAGCTTGTTCTCGATGTACGGCCGTCGGCGGCCGACTTCGCGATGCTGGTGGTCATCTACACCGTCGCGGCCGAGGGGAAGCGCTGGGCTTCGCGCACCGCGCTCGGTGGCGGGCTCGTCGCGGCGACGCTCTCGCAGATGCGCTGGCCGGACTCGGGCGCCCGCGGTGTCTTCCAGTTCATCGCCCTCACTGTGATCATGACGGTCCCCTTCGTCCTCGCCTGGGTGATGGGCGACTCGATGCGCACCCGCCGCGCCTACTTCGCCCAGCTGGAGGACCGCGCGGCGCGCCTGGAGAGGGAGCGCGAGGCGCAGTCCAAGGTCGCCGTCGCCGCCGAGCGCGCCAGGATCGCGCGCGAGCTGCACGATGTCGTCGCGCACAATGTCTCGGTGATGGTGGTCCAGGCCGACGGGGCCGCCTATGTCCTGGACGCCTCGCCCGACCAGGCCAAACAGGCTCTGGAGACCATCTCGTCCACCGGCCGCCAGGCGCTCGCCGAGATGCGGCGGCTGCTCGGTGTGCTGCGCACGGGCGAGCACCAGGAGGCGGGGGAGTACGTACCGCAGCCCGATGTCCAGCAGATCGAGGATCTCGTCGAGCAGGTGCGCACCGCGGGCCTGACCGTGGACTTCCGCGTCGAGGGGACCGCGCGCCCGCTGCCCAGCGGCGTCGAGCTCACCGCGTACCGCATCGTGCAGGAAGCCCTCACCAACACCCGCAAGCACGGTGGCCCGGACGCGGGCGCGAGCGTGCGCCTGGTCTACTTCGACGACGGGCTCGGGCTGCTCGTCGAGGACGACGGCCGGGGCGCGGCGCACGAGATGTACGAGGACGGCGGCGCCGACGGGGCCGGGCACGGCCTGATCGGTATGCGCGAGCGCATCGGGATGGTCGGCGGCACGCTGGACGCCGGGCCGCGGCCCGGTGGAGGCTTCAGGATCAGCGCCCTGCTCCCGCTCAAGCCCGCCCACTAGCCGCCAGCCGCCAGCCACCAGCCACCAGAAAGGCACTCCCCGCCATGTCAATCCGCGTCATGCTCGTCGACGACCAGGTGCTCCTCCGTACCGGCTTCCGTATGGTGCTGGCCGCCCAGCCCGACATGGAGGTCGTCGCCGAGGCGGGCGACGGCGCGGAGGCGATCGAGAACCTGCGGGCGACGGCGGTCGACGTCGTGCTGATGGACGTACGGATGCCGAGGATGGACGGCGTCGAGGCGACACGGCGGATCTGCGAGGCGCCCGATGCACCGAAGGTGTTGATCCTGACCACCTTCGACCTTGACGAGTACGCGTTCTCCGGGCTGAAGGCGGGCGCCAGCGGCTTCATGCTCAAGGATGTGCCGCCGGGCGAGCTCCTGGCGGCGATCCGCTCGGTCCACAGCGGGGACGCGGTGGTCGCCCCCTCGACGACCCGGCGTCTCCTCGACCGCTTCTCGCCGATGCTGCCGAGCGCGGGCGGCGAGCCGAAGCACAAGGAGATCGAGCGGCTGACCGAGCGGGAGCGGGAGGTCATGCTGCTGGTCGCCCAGGGGCTTTCCAACGGCGAGATCGCGGCCCGCCTCGTCCTGTCGGAGGCCACGGTCAAGACGCATGTGGGCCGCATCCTCACCAAGCTGAACCTGCGGGACCGGGTCCAGGTGGTCGTCCTCGCGTACGAGACCGGTCTTGTGCGGGCAGGCGGCTCGGGCGCGCACTGAGGCCGCGCCGCTCCCTGCCTGCTCGGGCCCCTGCCCACCCGGGCCCCTGCCCGCTCAGTCCCCGCGCAGCACCAGCTCCAGAAGCCCGGGGAAGCGCGTCCCGAACTCCTCTCCGCGCAGCCGGTTGAACCGGCGCGCCCCTTCGTCCTTCTGCTCGACGACGCCCGCTCCGCGCAGTACGGCGAAGTGGTGGCTCAGCGCTGCCTTGCGGACGTCCACGTCGAAGGAACCGCAGGTGCGCGTCCACTCCTGGGACCCTGCCAGCTCCCTGAGGATCTGGATCCTCACCGGATCGGCCAGCGCGGAGAGGGCCGTGAGCAGGGGGACGTCGTCGGGGTGGGTGTGTTCCGGGGCGGCGCGGTGGCTCATGGGGCGGATCCCTCCTTGCCAGGTGTTCGATCACGGTCATACACTTCGAGTGTTCGTCTTTCGTCGAACACCTTACCCGGAGGGGATTCCCATGCGTGCAATCCAGGTGACCGAGTTCGGCGCCCCCGAGGTCCTGCGCGAGGCGGAGGTGGAGACGCCCGAGCCCGGCCCGGGCCAGGTCTCGATCGACGTCGCCTACGCCGGAGTGAACTTCGCCGACCTCAAGGCCCGCAGCACCGGCTACCGCGTTCCCAGCCTCCCCTTCCTCCCCGGACTCGAAGTCGCGGGCCGCGTCCGCGCACTGGGCGCGGGCGTCGAGGGGCTGACCGTCGGCCAGGAGGTCGCCGCCCTCACCGCCGGCGGCGGTTACGCCGAGGTCGCCGTCGCCTCGGCCACCACCGTCTTCCCGGTCCCGGCCGGCCTTTCGCTCCGTACGGCCGCGACCCTCCCCACCGTCCTGCCCACCGCGCACGCCCTCGTCCACGAGGTGGGCCGGCTCGGCGCCGGTGAGACCGTCCTGGTCCAGGGCGCGGCGGGCGGCGTCGGCACGGTCGTCGGCCAGCTGGCGAAGCTCGCGGGCGCGGGCGCCGTCTATGGCGTCGTATCGCGCCCGGAGAAGGCCGAGTACGCGCTCAAGTACGGCTACGACCAGGTCTTCGTCGGCGCCGACTGGGCGGACCAGCTCGCCCGCGCCGCCGAAGGACGCGGCGCCGACCTGATCCTCGACTCCGACGGCGGCGAGGCGCTGCGCCGCAGCCTGGACTCGCTCGCCCCCTTCGGCCGGATCGTCAACTTCGGCAATTCGAGCGACGAGGGCCCCTGGCAGTTCGGCCGCGCCGACCTCGACCCGGGCGCCCGCTCGGTGACGTCCTTCTCGATCCTGACGCTCGCAGGCACCGCCCCCGACGCACTGCGCGACCTCTCGCACCGGGCCTTCGCCCTGGTCGCCGACGGCAAGGCGGAACTCCCGGTCACCGCCGAACTGCCCCTGTCGGACGCGGCGGAGGCGCACCGCCTGATCGAAACGCGCACGACCACGGGCAAGCTCCTCCTGCGCGTCGCCCCCTAACGCAGCACCCCCTAACGCAGCACCCCCTCCAGGAAGTCGCTCCCCAGCCGGGCCACCACGGCCGCGTCCAGCTGGTGCAGTACGTACCGCCCGCGCCGCTGCGTCGTCAGCAGGCCCGCCTTCTTCATCACGGCGAGATGGCGCGAGACCTCGGGTGCCGTGATCCCGTAAGCGTCGGCCAGTTCGCTCGTCGTGTACGACCCCCGGGCCAGGCTCCGGCAGATCCGCATCCGCATCGGGTGGGCCAGCGCCTCCAGGCGCAGCTTGACCATCTCGACGGGCGCGGCCCCGGCGCCGAGGTCCGGGGTGTGCACCGGGTACTGCACGACGGGCTGCCAGCCGGGTGCGTGCAGCGCGAAGAGGTGCGGCCAGCCGAACGCGGTCGGCAGGAAGGTCAGCCCGGACCCGGCGGCCGTGGTCCGGCCGTGCGTCAGCTTGTCGACCACCACACGCACGCCCTTCTCGTCCTCCTCCAGCGTCAGGGCGGGGGAGGCGGCGGCGACGGCCTCCGCGAGCCCCTTGCGGCGCAGCAGCTCGGTCTTGTGCCGGGCGTCGGCGGCCAGCTGGACGCGCACCCGCGCCCAGGTGTCGGCGAAGAAGGCGTCTTCGCAGTCCTCCAGAAGCCGGCGGATCCAGGCCCGTACAGCAGGTGGATCGGCGAGCATCCGCCGGACGAACGCGGCCTGGCGCGGTCCGCGCGCGGCGGCCAGATCGAGCGCACGCTCCCGCATCCGGGCGTCGACCAGCGGGGAGGGCGCGCCCTCGCTGTAGAGACTGGCGCACGATATTTCCAGCGCCGCACCGACGAACTTCTCGTCCTCCATGCGGTCGAGGTCGTCGAGCTCCTCGGTGAGAGTCGCCCGCGGCCTGGCGGGCAGCAGGATGTCGGAACGGGTGGACCGCCACAGGAAGTCGGCCTCGGTCAGCCGGTCGGCGAGCTCGGGCTTCAGCCCAGCATTGGTCGTGGTGATCCAGCCGTGCAGCCGGGCGTGATGGGCGGGCTCGGACAGCGCGTGCAGCGCGGCGCCGAGCTCTGCGAGGGGCGAGGGACCGAAGGTGATCCGCTCGTGGGGCAGCCCGGTGATGTCGATGCAGACGCTCATGTCATCCATGGTGCCTGCCCCCACTGACAACGCCTCCACCGATTGACGCGCCCTGTCAATCCACGCGCCAACTGCGCGGCCCGCGGCGCACGGTGGCCCCATGAACGCCATCCAGCAGCACATGCTCGACGCCTATCGCGCCTCGCAGCGCGGAGAGCAGGCCCCGCCGCTGCCGGGCCGCCACGACTGGCAGGTGGTCCGCGAGTTCGGCGACCACCGCGACCTCACTGCGGCCCTGGCGGCCGGCCACCGCCCGGCCCGCGGCCGCCTCCGCCGGGCGCTCGCCCGCGTCTTCCACTAGCGACCTCCGGTCGCGTGTCCTCAATCTCCCCCAAGCTCTCGACTTCGCTCGAGCAGGGGGGACCCCCTTGACGGGCTTGATTTGCCTGCACCTGGCAATCCCGGAGCAGCAAGATGAAGCCCGCCGCTTGTCCTCAATCGCCGGACGGGCTGGTTTTGCCTGATGTGGGCTGCACAGGACAGGAAAATTCAGCCCGCGGGCGACCGTGAACCGGGGGAAAAATCAAGCCCGTCCGGCGATTGAGGACCGGGGGTCCGGGGGCGGAGC
>NZ_JAFLRJ010001432.1 GCF_017315755.1 Streptomyces beijiangensis | reverse complement strand
CTCCTACCTCGGCCTGAACCTCGCCTCCGAGCGCTGGGGCATCGCCTTCGGTGCGTACGCGCAGGCAGCCGCCGCCGTCCGCTTCGCCAAGGAGTACGTCCAGGACCGCACGGTCTTCGGCAAGACGGTCGCCTCGTTCCAGAACACCAAGTTCGAACTGGCCGCCTGCCAGGCCGAGGTGGACGCGGCCCCGGCCGGTGTCAGCTCGTTCGCGTCGAGGGCTTCCCGGGCGCGGTTGACGACGGCCTGGGGCGTGTCCGCGAAGCTCTT
>NZ_JAFLRJ010001431.1 GCF_017315755.1 Streptomyces beijiangensis | reverse complement strand
TTCCAGGCGTTGGTGGCGATGTCGCGGTAGCGGGTGGTACCGGTGGCCTTGTACTCTCGCGCCGCGCCGATCCACTTCGGTACCTGGGTGTTGGCGTGCAGACCGTCGAGCCGGTCCTGGCCGGCGGCCAGGGGGTCGAAGACGGCGGCGTGGTCGAAGCGGCGGGCGACGGTGAGCCAGCGCGCGTCGCCGGTCTGCTGGTACAGGTCGGTGA
>NZ_JAFLRJ010001430.1 GCF_017315755.1 Streptomyces beijiangensis | reverse complement strand
TCCCCTGACCAGCACCACCGACGTCTTCTCGTCTCCCACCCTTCAGCTCGCCTCGTTCGCCGTCGGCCTGCCGCTCGCCGCCGTCACCTCCCTGTTTCCGCTGACCCGGCCGCTGGAGACCGCCGCCGTGCGCTGGCTGTGTGGGGTGGACGCCGCCCGGCTCGCCGACGGGCCAGCCCGCACCCGCGCCGCGAAGGGCCGTACGGCGGTCTGGTACACGGTGCATCTGGGGCTGGGCGGGGTCATCGCAGGCATGTCGCTGGCGGTGCCACCGTTCGCCGTCGCGCTGATCGTGCTGCCGCTCTTCGCGGGGCTGCGCGACTCCCCGCTCGGCCTGTCGGAAGTCCTGGACCACACCTGGGCGTTGGCGCTCTCGCCGGTCGCCGGCGTGGCATCGCTCCTGGCGCTGGCCGGCTGCGTGGCCGGCTGCGGCGTGCTGCTGGCCCGCTGGGCGCCGGCGCTGCTCGGCCCCACTCCCGAGGACCGGCTCGCCGCCGCCGAGGCGCGCGCCGCCGACCTCGCCGTCCGCAACCGGCTGGCCCGTGAGCTGCACGACTCGGTGGGACACGCGTTGAGCGCGGTCACGCTTCAGGCGAGCGCTGCGCGCCGGGTCCTGGGCACCGACCCGGAGTTCGTCCGGGACGCCCTGGCCGCCATCGAGGACACCACGCGCCGCACCGTGGGCGAACTC
>NZ_JAFLRJ010001429.1 GCF_017315755.1 Streptomyces beijiangensis | reverse complement strand
GATACGCTGAGGTTTGAAGCGAAGCTGCCGCTTTACGGACAGGAGCTCTCAAAAGACATTACGCCGATCGAAGCCGGCATCGGATTTGCCGTCAAAACGAACAAAGCCTCGGATTTCATCGGAAAAGCCGTCCTGGCAAGCCAAAAGGAACATGGAGCGGACAGAAAGCTGGTTGGCCTTGAAATGATCGATAAAGGCATTCCAAGACACGGATACGCCGTCTATTATCAAGGCGAACAAGCAGGCGAGGTGACAACCGGCACACAGTCGCCGACTTTAAAGAAAAACGTCGGCCTCGCATTGCTGAAAAAAGAAGCCTGCGCCCTCGACACCGTAGTTGAAGTGGAGATCAGAAATAAACGTTTGAAAGCCAAAATCGTGAAAACCCCATTTTACAAACGGCAGCCGTAAGTTTGCCAAGACCTTGAAAGGAGACTGAAGATGAAGCACCGTTACCTGCCAGCTACAGATCAGGATAAAAAG
>NZ_JAFLRJ010001428.1 GCF_017315755.1 Streptomyces beijiangensis | reverse complement strand
GTCTCGTGGGCTCGGCGAGATCATCACCGCGCTGGCAGCGAAGCTGCCCGTCGGCGACATCGGCTTCTCCGAGACGTTCTTCCAGCTCAGCCAGACCATGTCCTACGACTTCGGCGTGAACTCCCGGCTGCTCAACGAGACCGACAAGGGCTTCAACACCGGCAGCATGCGCAACGTCTACTCCCCGGACGTCACCTGCGCCAGGGAACTGATCGTCGATCAGCTCGCAGCCCGCATGGACAAGGACCCCTACGCCTTCCGGCGCGACTTCCTGCGCGACGACCGCTCCCGCGCCGGGCTGGAGAAGGTCGCCGAAGTGGGTGACTGGGGCCGCACGATGCCCGACGGCACCGCGCAGGGCATCGCCTTCCACGCCGAGTACAAGGCCGTCAGCGCGGCGCTGGTGG
>NZ_JAFLRJ010001427.1 GCF_017315755.1 Streptomyces beijiangensis | reverse complement strand
CTCAAGGACCACCCAGAGATCACCTTCGTGGACCGTGGGCTCGTCAAGGACATCCAACTCGGTGAGGGCACGGACGACCACAAGGTCACGTGGCGATCGCGCGACGGCAAGGCCAGTGGCACGGTGCGGTCTCGATGGGTGATCGATTGCTCAGGACGAGCACGGCTGTTGGTCAAGAAGTTCGGTCACGACGTCCCGCTCGACGATGGTTTCTCCACCTCCGCGGTGTGGGGCCAGTTCTCCGGCTGTACCGATGACATATTCGACGAGCGCTGGAACTACACATTCCCCGATGGGGAGGTCACCAGGCGCGACCTTGACACGATCCATCTGTGGGGAGACGGCTACTGGATCTGGCTGATCCGCCTCACCGGTCAGCGGATCAGCGTCGGTGTGAGTTTCAATCGCAACCGACCGCCGGCTGAGGGCAACCTGCGACAAGTCTTCTGGGATGTCATCCGACGCTACCCGCTGCTCAACTTTCTCACCGAAGAGAACCAGCTTGACTT
This sequence comes from Streptomyces beijiangensis, assembly GCF_017315755.1. Lineage (GTDB taxonomy): Bacteria > Actinomycetota > Actinomycetes > Streptomycetales > Streptomycetaceae > Streptomyces > Streptomyces beijiangensis. The sequence goes on along the minus strand of NZ_JAFLRJ010001427.1, from coordinate 184 downwards.
CGCCGCGTACCGCAACGTACAGCACATCAGTGACACCTATGTCGCCGCTCGCCGATACGCGATCGCGGGAGACGCTGCCTCCATCATCGATGCGTACTACAGCCAGGGAGTCTCCCTGGCGCTGGTCACGTCATGGCATGCGGCCAATATCGTGGAACGTCACCTGCGTGAGCACGTCCTGGAC
>NZ_JAFLRJ010001426.1 GCF_017315755.1 Streptomyces beijiangensis | reverse complement strand
GGGCCGACGATCAGGACGGCGCGGCGGGCCAGCAGCTCGCGGTACTCGTAGAGGAGGTAGGCGGCGCGGTGCAGGGCCACGGCGGTCTTGCCGGTACCGGGGCCGCCCTCGACCACCAGTACGCCGCGGTGCGGGGCGCGGATGACGCGGTCCTGGTCGGCCTGGATGGTGCGGACGATGTCGCCCATGCGGCCGGTGCGCGCGGAGTTGAG
>NZ_JAFLRJ010000150.1 GCF_017315755.1 Streptomyces beijiangensis | reverse complement strand
CCGCTGCCCCCTCCACGGCCCCCCTCAGCCGTATGGAGGCGCGCCGTGCGGCGCGTGCGGCCAAGGACAGTCCGGCAGTTGTGGCCAGCCGGGCCATCGGGGAGATCTTCATCAGCCTCGGGGTGCTGATGCTGCTGTTCGTGACGTACCAGCTGTGGTGGACGAACGTCCGGGCCCACCAGGAGGCCAACGGCACCACCCACAGCCTTCAGGACGACTGGGCGAAGGGGGACAGGAAGGCCGGCGCCTTCGAGCCGGGACAGGGCTTCGCCATCCTGCACATCCCCACGCTGGACGTGGTCGTCCCGATCGCCGAGGGCGTCAGCAAGTCCAAGGTTCTCGACAAGGGAATGGTCGGCCACTACAGCGAGGGCAAGCTGAAGACGGCGATGCCCTCGGCGAAGACGGGGAACTTCTCCCTCGCGGGCCACCGCAACACCCACGGCGAACCGTTCCGCTACATCAACCATCTCAAGGCGGGCGACAAGGTCGTCGTCGAGACGCAGGACGACTACTACACGTACGAAATCACCAGCAGCCTCCCGCAGACCTCCCCGAGCAATACGTCGGTGATCACGCCGATCCCACCGGGGTCCGGTTTCACCAAGGCCGGGCGGTACATCTCGTTGACGACCTGCACCCCGGAATTCACGAGTACGTACCGAATGATCGTGTGGGGCAAGATGGTCGACGAACGGCCGCGCAGCAAGGGTGTTCCGGCCTGGCTGCCCGCGAGTTGACCGAGCGATCGACAGGGACGAGTGCGGTGGCATCGAGGACCGAGCAGGACGAGCAGACGAGCGCGCCCTCGTCCGCTCAGGCGCGGCGGGGGCGGGGCAGGATCGCGGGGGCGGTCAGTGTCTTCGGCGAGCTGCTGATCACGGCGGGGCTGATCCTCGGGCTCTTCGTCGTCTATTCGCTGTGGTGGACGAATGTCGTCGCCGACCGCGAGGCGTCCAAACAGGGCGACCACATGCGCAACCACTGGGCTCAGGACACGGGTCCCGGTGCGCTGGACACCAAGAACGGGATCGGGTTCCTGCACGTACCGTCCATGAAGAACGGTGAGGTGCTGGTCAGCAGGAGCACCGACACGGACGTTCTGAACGACGGTGTGGCGGGGTACTACACCGAGCCGGTGAAGTCGGCGATGCCCTGGGACAGCAAGGGCAACTTCACGCTCGCCGCGCACCGGGACGGGCACGGGGCGAAGTTCCACAACATCGACAAGGTGAAGACCGGGGACGCGGTCGTCTTCGAGACGAAGGACACCTGGTACGTCTACAAGGTGTACAGCGAGCTGAAGCAGACGTCGAAGTACAACGTGGACGTGCTGCAGCCGGTCCCGAAGGAGTCGGGGAAGAAGAAGCCGGGGCGCTACATCACGCTGACGACGTGCACGCCGGTCTACACCTCGCAGTACCGGTACATCGTGTGGGGCGAGCTGGTGCGTACGGAGAAGGTGGACGCGGAGCGGACGCCGCCGGCGGAGCTGCGCTGAGGCCGGCTCGAAGAGTCTCGCTCGAACCGACAGGGCCCGAAGCCGCACGGACGATCCGCGGCTTCGGGCCCTGTGTCGTACGGGGGCGTGGTGGCTAGTTGCCGCCGATGAAGCCGCCGCCGTTGCCGTTCCCGCCGTCGTTCCCGTTCCCGTTGCCGCCCATGGTGGTGAGCACGATGGGCGTGTTGGCCGGGTCCGTCACCTGGGTTCCCTGGGGCGGGGTGATCCCGGTGACGATGGCGTTGTCGTCCTTGGAGCTGCCGTCGGCGAACTGGACGTTCGTGAAGCCGCTCGCGGCGAGTGTCGCCTTGGCCGTCGCCACGTTCTGGGTGATGACCGCGGGCACGGGGACCTGGGCCTTGGCCTTGGCGACCGTCAGGGTGACCTGTGTGTCCTTCTTGGCCGAGGCGTTGCCCTGCGGGTTCTGGCTGATGACCGTGTCCGGCGTCTGGGTGGACTCCTGGTCGATACGGGCGACCGTGAAGCCCAGGTCCTCCAGCTGTTTCTTGGCTGCGTCGTAGGGCTTGGTGGTGACGTCCGGCACATTGATCGTCGACTGCTTGGCGATCTTGATGGTGACGTCGGAGCCCTTCTCGGCCTCCGAGTTGCCCTTCGGGCTCTGCTCGAAGACCTTGCCCACCGGCTGGTCGGACTCGACTTGCTTGACGACCGCGTGGAAGCCCTTGCCCTCAAGGATCTGAGTGGCGCCGTCCTCCGTCTCCCCGTTGACATTGGGGACCTCGATCTTCGGGGCGCCCGTGGAGACGACGACGTTGATGGTCTCGCCCTTGGCGATCTTGGTGCCGAAGACCGGATTCTGGCTGCAGATGTTGCCCTTGGGCTGCTTCTCGCAGGGCTTCTCCGTCGAGGTCAGCTTCAGGTTCTCGCCGACGTTGTCGACCGTGCCCTGGGCGGCCTTGAGCGTCTGGCCGATCAGCTGCGGCGTGTCGAACTTGGCGGGGGTGTTATCGGGGCCGAAGACCGCCTTGCCGATCAGGATCGCGCCGACCAGCACCAGGACGCCCGCGGCGATCAGCAGGATCGTCGAGGTGTGCGACTTCTTCTGGCGGCGGCGGTCGGGGCGGTCGTCGTAGCCGTAGCCGCCGTCATCCGGGTTGACCGGGGGCAGCATCGACGTCTGACCGCCGTTGGGGTCCGCGCTGCGCAGGGCGGTGGTGGGCTGGTCGGTGTCGTAGCCGCCGTAACCGACCGCACCCATGGCCGCGGTGGCCGCGACGGGCTGGCCGTCGAGGCACGCCTCGATGTCGGCCCGCATCTCGTCCGCCGACTGGTAGCGGTAAGCCGGGTCCTTGACCAGGGCCTTCAACACGATCGCGTCCATCTCGGGCGTGATCTCGGGGTCGAAGTTGCTGGGCGGCTGCGGCTCTTCGCGTACGTGCTGATACGCGACGGCGACCGGCGAGTCGCCCACGAAGGGCGGCCGGACGGCGAGGAGCTCGTACAGGAGACAGCCGGTGGAGTAGAGATCCGAGCGCGCGTCGACCTGCTCGCCCTTCGCCTGCTCCGGGGAGAGGTACTGGGCGGTGCCGATGACGGCCGATGTCTGGGTCATCGTCATACCGGAGTCGCCCATGGCACGGGCGATGCCGAAGTCCATGACCTTGACCTGGCCGGTGCGCGTCAGCATGACGTTCGCCGGCTTGATGTCGCGGTGGACGATCTGGTTGCGGTGGGAGTACTCCAGCGCCTGGAGGACGCCGATGGTCATCTCCAGGGTGCGCTCGGGCAGCAGCTTGCGGCCGGAGTGCAGGAGTTCCCGCAGGGTCGAGCCGTCGACGTACTCCATCACGATGTACGGGATGGAGATGTTGTCGACGTAGTCCTCGCCGGTGTCGTAGACAGCGACGATCGCCGGGTGGTTGAGCGAGGCGGCCGACTGGGCCTCACGGCGGAACCGGGCCTGGAAGGACGGGTCGCGGGCGAGGTCCGCCCGGAGCGTCTTCACGGCGACGGTGCGGCCGAGCCGGGTGTCGTGGGCGAGGTAGACCTCGGCCATGCCACCACGGCCGAGCACCGAGCCCAGCTCGTACCGGCCGCCGAGGCGACGCGGCTCTTCCATAGCTTTCCAGCCCTCTCCGTCTGTCCCGACCGCACCCTGGGGTGGTCCGGCGGTGTGCTGTTCGCGCATACGCTACCGGGCACCGGTGGATGATCACCGACCGACCGTCAGCTGATACCGGACCGGTACGTCACTACTTGCTGTTGAGAACCGCCTGCATGACGGCCTTGGCGATCGGCGCGGCGAGACCGCCGCCGGAGATGTCGTCACGGTTGGCCGAGCCGTCCTCGACGACGACGGCGACGGCGACCGGGGAGCCGCTGTCGGTCTTCGCGTACGAGATGAACCAGGCGTACGGCTTCTCGCTGTTGTTGAGGCCGTGCTGGGCGGTGCCCGTCTTGCCGCCGACCGTGACACCCGGGATCTGGGCCTTGGTGCCGGTGCCGACCGCGACCACGTTCTCCATCATCTTCTGGAGATTCTGGGCGTTGGCCGCCGACAGCGGCCGGCTCAGCTCCTTGGGCTCGGTCTTGGAGATGGAGTCCAGGTTGGGCGCCTGGAGCTGGTCGACCATGTACGGCTTCATCAGCTTGCCGTCGTTGGCGACCGCGGAGGCGACCATGGCCATCTGCAGCGGCGTGGCGCGGTTGGACGCCTGGCCGATGCCGGCCATGGCGTTCTGCGGCGGGATGTCCTTGGGGTAGACGCTGGCGTCGGCGCGGACCGGGGTGAAGATCTCCTTGTTGAAGCCGAACTTGTCGGCCTCTTCGATCATCTTCGCGTTGCCGAGGTCGTCGCTGATCTTGCCGAAGACGGTATTGCAGGACCACTGCAGGGCCACCTTGAGGGTGGCGTTCGTGCAGGGGATGGTGCCCTCGTTCTCAAGGGGCTTGCTGGACTGCGGCAGCTTGAACGGGTTCGGCGAGCGGGTGGGCTCGTCGATGCTGTTGTAGAGGCCGTTCTCCAGGGCCGCGGCGGCCGTGACGACCTTGAAGGTCGAGCCCGGCGGGTAGGTCTCGCGCAGTGCCCTGTTGAGCATCGGCTTGTCCTTGTCCTTCAGCAGGACCTGGTAGTTCTTCTCGTCCGTCTTGGTGTTCCCGGCGAAGGACGAGGGGTCGTACGAGGGGCTGGAGGCCAGGGCGAGGATCTTGCCCGTCTTCGGGTCGAGCGCCGCGACGGCGCCCTTCTTGTCCTTGAGCCCGTCGAAGGCGGCCTTCTGGGCGTCGGCGTTGAGCGTGGTGACGACGTTGCCGCCCTTCTTCTTCTCGCCGGTGAACATCGACAGCGTGCGGTCGAAGAAGAGGCTGTCGGAGTTGCCGGTGAGGATGTCGTCGTTGATCTTCTCGAGCTGGTTGGCGTCGTAGTTCTGCGAGGCGTATCCGGTCACGGGCGCCCACATGGCGCCGTCCTTCCAGGTGCGCTTGTACTTGAAGTACGTGCTGTCACTGACGGCGGAGCCGGTGACGGGGTTCCCGTCGACGATGATGTTGCCGCGCTCGTGGGCGTAGCGCTCGATCCGGGTGCGGAGGTTGAGGCTCTTGCCGTTGAGGTCGTCGGCCTTGACGTACTGGATCCAGTTGTCGCGCAGGAGCAGCGCGAGGACGAGGAAACCGCAGAAGAGCGCGATCCGGCGCAGGGGCTTGTTCACGGTCGGACCACCTGGGTCATCTCGGCGTCGGGGGAAGGTGCGGGGGCCGGTGCGGGGCGGCGTGCGGTATCGCTGATACGGATCAGGATCGCGATCAGCGCCCAGTTGGCGACGACGGAAGAACCGCCCTGTGCGATGAAGGGCATCGTCATACCGGTCAGCGGGATGAGGCCCATGACACCGCCGGCGACGACGAAGACCTGGATGGCGAGGGCGCTGGAGAGGCCGATGGCGAGGAGCTTGCCGAAGGGGTCGCGGGCGGCGAGGGCGGTGCGTACGCCGCGCTCCACGATCAGTCCGTACATGAGCAGGATCGCCATCATTCCGGCCAGGCCGAGCTCCTCGCCGACGGTGGCGAGGATGAAGTCGGAGTTGGCGGCGAAGCCGATGAGGTCGGAGTTGCCCTGGCCGAGGCCGGTGCCCAGCGTGCCGCCGGAGCCGAACGCCATGAGGGACTGGGCGATCTGCTCGGTCTGGGCGAGGGTCGTCTTGGAGAAGGGGTCGAGCCAGGCCTGGACGCGCTGCTGCACGTGCGGTTCGAAGGAGGCCACGCTGACGGCGCCGACGGCGGACATCAGGAGGCCGAACACGATCCAGCTGGTGCGCTCGGTGGCGACGTACAGCATGACGACGAAGAGACCGAAGAAGAGCAGCGAGGTGCCGAGGTCGGTCTCGAAGACGAGGATGAGGATCGAGAGCGCCCAGATGACCAGGATCGGGCCGAGGTCGCGGCCGCGGGGCAGGTAGAGGCCCATGACGCGGCGGCTGGCGAGGGCCAGCGCGTCTCTCTTCACCATGAGATAGCCGGAGAAGAAGATCGCGATGATGATCTTGGCGAATTCGCCGGGCTGCAGGGAGCCGACACCGGGGATGGTGACCCAGATGCGGGCGCCGTACACAGGGGGGAAGAACACCGGGAGGATCAGCAGGACCAGCGACACCACCATGGAGATGTAGGTGTAGCGCTGGAGGATCCGGTGGTCCTTGAGGAGCATCAGTACGGCGACGAAGAGCGCGACGCCGACGGCCGTCCACATCAGCTGCTTGGAGGCGACCGCTGCGAAGTTGTCCCGCTCCTTGAGCCTCGGCGACTGGTCGAGGCGCCAGATGAGGGCCAGGCCGATGCCGTTGAGGAGCGTGGCCAGGGGGAGCAGCAGGGGGTCGGCGTACGGGGCGAATTTGCGCACCACGAGGTGGCCGACGCCGGCGAGGAGCGTGAGCCCGACTCCGTAACCGAGCATTCCGGCGGGGAGCGTGCCGTTGATCGCGAGGCCGACGTTGGCGTACGCGAACACCGCGATGGCGACGGCGAAGACGAGCAGCATCAGCTCGGTGTTGCGGCGGCTCGGTGCTTCGATCGCGCCGATGGTGGTCGTGTTGGTGACAACGCTCATGTGGTGAAAGCCCCCCAAGGGCTGTTGCTGCCTACTGCTTACCGCACAGTGAGACCAGCTGCTGCTCCTCCGGAGAGAGGGTGGGGCCGGTGCTGGGTGTGGGTGTAGGGCTGGGCGTGGAGGTGGCCGTCTTGCTGGTCTTGGCGGACTGGGTGGTGGTGGCGGAGCCTGCGGTGCCTCCGGCCTTGCCCTGACCCGGCTTCTTCGCGTTGTCCGCCGCGGCCTTGCGGCGCTCTGCGTCCTTCTGGCAGGCGTCTGCCTGGTGGGAGAGTTCGGTGATCTTCTGGGTCGCCTTGCCGAGACTGCTCTCGGTGATCGTGTCCTCGACCTGCTTGCGCTGGTAGGGCGGCAGGTACTTGAGTTCGATCTCGGGGTGGTTCTTCTCGACCTTGGAGAGCGAGATCCAGGCGAGGTCCTGGCTGATGCCCCGGTAGAGCGCGACGTTGTCGTTGTTCGCGCCGACGTAGTACTGCGTCTGGGTCCAGCGGTAGCCGCCGTAGAGGCCGCCGCCGATGACGGCGAGCACGAGGACGCCGTAGAGCGATCTCTTCAGCCACTTGCGGCCGCGGGAGGGCTTGATGAAGTCCTCGTCGCTGTACGCGCCGTAGCCGCCGTCCGCGCCGTTTCCGGACTGGCCGTAGTCGCCGCCGCTGCCGGGCGGGCCGAAGCCGCCCGCCTGCGGGGGTACGGGGCGGCCGAGGCCCGATGCGCGGCCCGCGGGGGTCTGCATGGAGCCGTCGTCGTGGAGCTGGGCGGCCTGGTTCTCGGCGACCGCGCCCACGATGACGGGGATGTCGCTGACCTGGCCGGCGAGGGTGTCGCCCGAGTCGACGTCGAGGACGTCGGCGACGATGCAGGTGATGTTGTCGGGGCCGCCGCCGCGCAGGGCGAGCTGGATGAGCGCCTGGACGGTCTCCTGCGGTCCCTGGTAGCTGGCGAGGGTCTCTTCCATCGTCTGGTGGGAGACCACGCCGGAGAGGCCGTCGGAGCAGATCAGGTAGCGGTCACCGGCCCTGACCTCACGGATGGAGAGGTCGGGTTCCACCCGGTCGCCGCTGCCCAGCGCGCGCATCAGCAGGGAGCGCTGCGGGTGGGTGGTGGCTTCCTCTTCGGTGATACGGCCCTCGTCGACGAGGCGCTGGACCCAGGTGTGGTCCTGGGTGATCTGTGTCAGCACGCCGTCGCGCAGGAGATAGGCACGGGAGTCGCCGACATGGACGAGACCCAGGCGCTGGCCCGTCCACAGCAGAGCGGTGAGGGTGGTCCCCATGCCTTCGAGCTGGGGGTCCTCCTCGACCATCATGCGCAGCTGGTCGTTGGCCCGCTGCACGGCTGTGGAGAGGGAGGTGAGGATGTCCGATCCGGGGACGTCGTCGTCAAGGGTGACGAGCGTGGAAATGACCTCGGAGCTGGCGACCTCACCTGCTGCCTGGCCGCCCATGCCGTCGGCGATGGCGAGGAGACGGGGGCCGGCGTAGCCGGAATCCTCGTTCCCCTCACGGATCATGCCTTTGTGTGAGCCGGCGGCGAAACGCAGGGACAGACTCATGCGCACCTCGCCAGTCGGCTCCGGGTACAGCCGGTCTCGAGCCACACTGCCCACCCTCCGGTCGGGAGCACGCTCCGGCCCCAACGCGGGGCCGACGCGGCTCGCTCGCTCCGCTCGCTCATTGTCGTACTACTTCCGCAGCTCGATGACGGTCTTGCCGATGCGGATCGGCGCGCCCAGCGGAACGGGTGTCGGGGTGGTCAGCCGGGTCCGGTCGAGATAAGTGCCGTTGGTGGACCCGAGATCCTCGACGATCCACTGGCCGTCACGATCGGGATAGATCCTGGCATGCCTGCTGGACGCGTAGTCGTCGTCCAGCACGATGGTGGAGTCGTGCGCCCGGCCCAGGGTGATGGTCTGGCCCTGGAGGGCGACGGTGGTACCGGTGAGGGTGCCTTCGGACACGACCAGCTTCGTGGGGGCGCCACGGCGCTGCCGACCGCCCCCGGCCGGCTGCTGGCGTTGCTGCTGCGGCGCCGTGGTGGTGGCCTGCCGCGCGGTCTGCTGGGGGCGCGCCTCATTGCCGCGGCGTGAGCCGCGCTGAGTGACGCGCGTACCGAACAGATCGCTTCGGATGACCTGTACGGCCACGATGACGAACAGCCACAGAACGGCGAGGAATCCTAGCCGCATGACCGTCAGGGTCAGCTCTGACATTGCCCCCGCTTCACCCTTCGGCTTGCCTGAAAACGATGGTGGTGTTGCCCACGACGATCCGGGAGCCGTCGCGGAGCGTAGCGCGGGTGGTGTGCTGCCCGTCTACCACGATGCCGTTGGTAGATCCGAGATCCTGGATCGTCGAGGGCGTTCCGGTCCGGATTTCGCAGTGTTGGCGCGATACGCCGGGGTCGTCGATCCGTACATCGGCTTCCGTGGAGCGGCCGAGTACGAGTGTGGGGCGTGAGATCTGGTGGCGGTTGCCATTGATCTCGATCCAGCGCCGCGTCTGGGTGCTGGGCATGGGTCCCGGAGCGGCCGGCCGGCTCGCGGGTGCGGGACGGTGAGGTCCCGGGGCGGCCGGCGGAGGCGCTGCGGGCATCGGCGGGGCCGCGGCGGGCGGGTAGCCGTAGCTGCCTGCCGCGGGGGGACGCCGGGCGGCCGCGGGCGGCGGGCCCGTGGGCGCGCTCTGCTGGCTGGTGCTGGAGGCGAGGGTGCGGCTGCGGACGCGGTAGAGGCCGGTGTCGAGATCGTCGGCCTTCTCGAGGTGGACCTTGATGGGGCCCATGAACGTGTACCGCTGCTGCTTGGCGTAGTCGCGGACCAGTCCGGAGAGCTCGTCGCCCAGCTGACCCGAGTACGGGCTGAGCCGTTCGTAGTCAGGGGTGGAGAGCTCAACGATGAAGTCGTTGGGTACGACGGTCCGTTCGCGGTTCCAGATCGTGGCGTTGTTGTCGCACTCACGCTGGAGGGCGCCCGCGATCTCGACGGGCTGGACCTCGGACTTGAACACCTTCGCGAAGGTGCCGTTGACCAGACCTTCGAGGCGTTGCTCGAACTTCTTCAGGACTCCCATGAGGCACCTCCTCCGTCGTTGTCGTCCTCGTACTGCTTACTGATCGTATCCACGCGTCGGGAAATCGGCTGGTTCCCCTTGTCTGCCCTGTGGATGAGTGTCACCCCTCACACGGATCGTAGAGGCGGCTCCTGTCAGTGTCCCGCACAAGCGGCTCACCTAGGAGGAGTGGGGGCGATAGGAGCTCGTTCCCTGGGGGCTGTCTCCGAAACAACGGATGTGAATCCACCCTGCCCACCGTGCTAATCTTCCGTTTGTCGCCAGGCGCTCACACAGCCAGTGAGAGAGCCCAGGACACCACTCTTGCGCGAGTGGCGGAACGGCAGACGCGCTGGCTTCAGGTGCCAGTGTCCTTAGGGACGTGGGGGTTCAAATCCCCCCTCGCGCACATATGAACGGGCCTCCGTCAGTGATGAGAATCGCTGACCGGGGCCCGTTTCTCGTTGAGGCGTGCTTGTTGAAGCGCGTTGCGGCGCGTGGAGACGGGTTGAGGCGCGTTGAGACGTGTTTCACGTGAAACCCCCGCGGGCCGGTGGCCTCCGCGGGGGTTTTCGTACGTGGTCCTGCCGGGCTCCTTCAGTGTGCTGAGTTGTAGCGCAGCAGGTAGTCGGCGAACCGGTTGAGGTCTTCCTCACTCCAGTCGGCGAGCCGGTCGCGGACGGCGGCGCGGCGGCTGCCCTGGGTGGCCGCGAGCGTCTCGGTGCCGGCGTCGGTGGGGTGCAGCACCTGGACGCGGTGGTCGTCGGGGTCGGGGCGGCGCTCGACCAGGCCGAGCTTCTCCAGTGCGGCGATCTGCCGGCTGACCGTGGACTTGTCGAGCATGTAGTGGCCCGCGAGGTCGGTCGCGCGGCAGCCCTGCTGATCGTCGATATGAGCGAGCAGCGTGTACGAGACCAGGGGCAGCTCGGGGTGGAGTCGGGCGGCCGTCGCGCGGGCGCGGCGGGCGAACGCGGTGAGCTCGCGCTGGATGGTGTCGACGGATGTGTCGCGTGCCCGGGGATCGCCGGCGGTCATTGTTTTGCCCCTCTCGGTATTGGTTGTATAGTACAACTCATTCGAGGGTTGTAAAAGCCAACTATATGGAGGTCGTGTCGTGTCCGCAGGTCCGAGTCGGAGTCCGAGTCCGAGTAGCGGTGCTGTCGGTACAGGGGCCGCTCTGCGCCATGTCCTCGGTCACCTCCTCACGCCGCTGCTGATGTGCATCGGTATGGGGCTCGCGTACCTGGGGGCGTTCCACGCTCCTGAGCCGCACGATCTCCGCGTCGACGTGGTGGGGTCGGGGCCCAGCGCCCAGGTCCTGGCGCAGACGCTGCAGGACAAGGGCGCGGGTGCGCTCGACGTCCGTACCGTCGACAGCCGCGACGCGGCCGTGCGGGCGCTGCAGGAGCGGACCGTGTACGGCGCGTACGTGCCGGACGCCAAGGCTCCTGAGCTGGTCGTCGCCTCGGCTTCTTCGGACACCACGGCCACGGTCGTGGAGAAGGTCTTCACCGAGGTGGCCGCCCAGGAGGGTGCGCCGCTGAAGGTGACGGACGTGGCGCCGTCGGCGAGCGGGGACCGGACCGGGCAGGGGCTGTTCTTCCTGCTGGTCGCGCTGAGCATCGGTTCCTACGCCTCGGTCGCGGTGATCGGCGGGGCTGGGGCCGTGCTTCCGCTGCGGATCAGGGCGCTGCTCGCGGCGGGGATGTCGCTGGTGGTGAGTGGGATCGGGGCCGTGTTCGCGGGGCCGATGTTCCATCTGGTCGACCACGGTCTCGGCGGGATCTGGGCCATGAGCTGGCTGTACTCGGCGGGCATCCTGCTGATCGGGGTGGGGCTGCACACCTTCCTCAAGCGGTGGACGACGCTGGGGCTGATGGTGCTGTTCGTGATGCTCAACTTCACCAGCTCGGGCGGGGTGTTCCGGCCCGAGCTGCAGCCAGGGTTCTTCTCCTCGCTGCATGCCTTCTGGAACGGTGCGGGCTTCGTGGAGGGCGCGCGCAGCCATGTGTACTTCGGCGGGCAGGGGCTCGGCGGGAACGTGCTGGTGCTGGCGCTCTGGTTCGTGGCCGGTGTGGTCGTGATGGGCATCGCGGGGCTGGTCGAGGCGCGGCGGCGCGCGGTGTCGGAGACAGTGGCAGCGCCGGAGGCAGTGGCAACGGTGGAGGCAGTGGCAACGGTGGAGGCAGAGGCAGAGGCAGAGCTGGAGGAAGCGGTCGCCGTGTGAGGTGTGCATGGTGAAGCGAGAAGGGAGTGCAACCCCCGGACGGTGTCCGGGGGTTGCACTCTTTTCCACATCCAGGGGCTTGTCCACAGAGGGCGACGGGCCTCGGCGAGCGGCGGTACGGTCTGGGCAGTTGATGTTGGTCGAGGTTGTTCGAGGGCGGGGACTTCATGAGCGAGCGCATGCGGGTGCCGGTGGTGGCGGGGTTCGCGCAGCGGGTCACTGAGGCCGACGGGCCGAAGGGGTCGCCCAAGGAAGAGGGCAGGGAGCTCAGGTCGCGGGTGCCCAGGGCCTCGCACGATTCGCTGGTGCTCGCGCAGGGGCGGCCCGACGCGGTGCAGGCCGTCGTCGAGTCCAACCGGGGGCGGGTGCCGGGACTCACACCGATACGGGTGGGCCGGATGGCCGCCACCCCCTTCGCCTTTCTGCGCGGTGCGGCAGGCCTGATGGCCCATGACCTGGTGGGGACACCCGTGACCGGGGTGGGCGCGCAGATCTGCGGTGACGCGCACGCGGCGAACTTCGGGCTGTACGGAGATGCGCGCGGCCGTCTGGTGATCGACCTGAACGACTTCGACGAGACGGTGGTCGGGCCCTGGGAGTGGGACGTCAAGCGGCTGGCCGCCTCACTGGTACTCGCCGGGCGCGAGGCGGGGGCGGACGAGGACACCTGCCGGGCCGGGGCGTTCCATGCGGTCGGTGCGTACCGGCGGACCATGCGGCTGCTGGCCAAACTGCCGGCGATGGACGCGTGGAACGCGATCGCCGACGAGGAGCTCGTTTCGCACGCGGACGCGAAGGATCTGCTGGGCACGCTGGAGCGGGTCGAGGAGAAGGCCCGCCAGAACACCAGCGCGCGCTTCGCCGCCAAGGCGACCGAGGAGTGCGGGGACGGCGGACGGCGCTTCGTGGACGCTTCGCCGGTGCTGCGGCGGGTGCCCGATGCGGAGGCCGCGGCGGTCGCAGGGGCGCTGGAGGAGTATCTGTCCACGCTGTCGCACGACAGGCTGCCGCTGCTCGGCCGGTACGCGATCCACGACGTGGCGTTCCGGGTGGTCGGCACCGGGAGCGTGGGGACGCGGTCCTATGTGGTGCTGCTCCTCGATCACCGGGGCGAGCCGCTGGTGCTTCAGGTGAAGGAGGCGCGGGCCTCGGCGCTGGTGCCGTATCTGCAGGCGGCCGGTTTCCGGCCGCCTCCGGCCGAGCACGAGGGCCGGCGCGTGGTGCAGGGGCAGAAGCGGATGCAGGTGGTCAGCGACATCCTGCTGGGCTGGACGACGGTCGAGGGGCTGCCCTTCCAGGTGCGTCAGTTCAGGAACCGCAAGGGGAGCGTGGATCCGGCGGCGCTCGCTGCCGACCAGATCGACGACTACGGGCGGATGACAGGGGCGCTTCTGGCCCGGGCCCATGCGCACAGCGCCGACCCGCGGCTGATCGCCGGGTACTGCGGGAAGAGCGAGGAGCTGGACGAGGCGGTGGCCGCTTTCGCCGTGGCGTACGCGGACCGTACGGAAGCCGATCACGCGGATCTGACGGCCGCGGTGAGGGACGGGCGGATCGAGGCCGAGCTGGGCGTGTGACCGGGGGTGGACGGCGCCCTTAGGCTGGGCGGGTGACGGACGATGCCACCGGGGGTACGACGACCCGGAACGAGACGGACGGGCAGCAGGCGGAGCAGGCCGCGAAGCAGCGGCCCGAGGCGCGGCTGGAGAAGGCTGTGCGCGCGGCCGAGCAGGCGCTGATCGAGTTCGAGATCGCGGTGGAGACCTTCCGGGTGGAGGTGGAGAACTTCTCCAGGCTGCATCACCAGAGACTCGGCCCGATGTACGCCAGGCTCGACGAGCTCGACGCGCTGATCGCCGAGGCCAGGGCTTCCCGCAGCGGTGACCCGGAGGACCTGCGCAAGGCGCAGGAGGCGCGCGCCATGGTGATGCCGCTGCCCGGGATCGAGGAGCTGTTCAGCGACTGGCTCGACTCCGACGGTCTGTCGCCCGAGGCGGAGGCGATGCTCAATGAGCAGCCGGTCCAGCCGCCGAAGCGGGTGCGGCCCAGCGAGGAGGCGCGCAAGCTCTACCGCGAGCTGGCGCGCAAGGCGCACCCCGACCTGGCTCAGGACGAGGCGGAGCGGGAACGGCGCGACGAGTTCATCACGCGCGTGAACGCCGCTTACGGCCGCGGCGACGAGCGGCTGCTGCGCGAGCTCGCCGAGGAGTGGGCCGCGGGTCCTGTCCCGCCGGCGGCGCAGCCCAGTGAGAGCGAGGAGCTGTACGCACGCCTGGAGTGGCTTTCGCGGCGCAAGGAGTTGCTGACGCTGGCCGCCCATGAGCTGGAGGAGAGCGCGATCGGCGCGATGCTCAAGATGGCCCAGGACGATCCGGACCGGCTCCTCGAGGACATCGCCGAGCAGCTCCTGGGGCAGGTCTCCGAGCGCGAGGCGGAGCTGGCGGGGCTGGTGCAGTAGCGTTCCCGATGACCGGGTCGGGTACGTACGAGAGAAGGCAATCCCCATGAATTTCGCCCCGCTGCCCCAGGTGGATGTCGCTGCCGTACCGGCCGACGGTCTGGTGCTTGATGTCCGGGAGGACGACGAGTGGGCGGCCGGGCATGTGGAGGGTGCGCTGCACGTTCCGATGAGCGACTTCGTGGCGCGGCTCGGCGAGGTGACCGAGGCGGTGGCCGACGGGCGGCAGGCCTTTGTGATGTGCCGGGTCGGCGGGCGGTCCGCCCAGGTGACGCAGTACCTGGTGCAGCAGGGTATCGACGCCGTGAACATCGACGGCGGTATGCAGGCCTGGGACGGTGCCGGGCGTCCGATGGTGACGGAGAACGGAAGCCCGGCCTTCGTCCTGTGAGTTAGTCGAGCGGGTGGGCGGCCAGCAGGTCGCCCAGGGACTCCTCGTGGGCCGCCGCCGGACCCAGCGAGAGCTCCAGCTGCTTGGCCCAGGCGTGGTAGCGGTGCAGGGGATAGTCGGTGTCCGCGCCGATTCCGCCGTGCAGGTGCTGGGCGGTCTGGACGGTGCGGCGTACCCCGTCGGAGGCCCAGATCTTGGCGACCGAGATGTCACCGGATGCGGGGAGCGCGCCGGTCGCGCCGGTGGAGATGCGCCAGGCCGCCTGCCAGAGGGTGACCTCCATGGCGCGCAGGTCGATGTAGCAGTCGGCCGCCTGGACGGCCACCGCCTGGAATGTGGCGACGGGGAAGCCGAACTGCTCGCGCTTGCTGGTGTATTCACCGGTCATCTTGAGCACGCCTTCGCCCAGGCCGAGCGCGAGTGCGCAGGTGCCGGTGGCGAGGAGGTCGTGCAGATACGCCCACGCGCCCTCGGCCTCGATGAGGTCGTGAGGGGCGACGCGTACGGAGTCGAGGCGGACCTCGGCGAAGCGTTCGCCGCTGGTGGACACCTGGTCGGCGAGGGTGAGGCCGTCATGGACCCGGGGGACGAGGGCGAGGACGGTGCGTCCGTCCGCGGTGTGGGCGGGGATCGCGATGCGGTCCGCGGTCTGGGCCCACGGGACTGCGGTCTGGACGCCGTCCAGGACCCAGGTGCTGTCTTCCTGGCGGGCGGTGACGGCCAGTTCGGCCGGGTCGTGGCCGGTACGGCCGTTGGCGCCGACGGTGAGGACGAGCTCGCCGCGGCCGACCGCGGGGAGGGTGGCCGTGCTCAACTCGGCTGCTCCGTACCGCTGGACGGTCATGGCGACCGCGCTGGTCTCCAGGAGCGGTACGCGGGCGAGGACCTTGGCGGACTCGCGGAGCACCAGGCAGAGTGCGATCGGGTCGAGACCCGCGCCGCCGTGTTCGGGGGCCAGGACCAGGCTCAGCAGGTCGGCGTCGGCGAGCTTGCGCCACAGCGGGCGGTCGAAGTCGTCGGCCACCGCGCCCGGGGTGAGTGCGGGGCTGGGCACCTGGTCGGGCGCGACTCCCGAGAAGACCGCCTTCGCTGCCTCTACGGCCGCCTGCTGTTCCTCGGTGAAGGTGAAGTCCACAGCCCAGTCCTCCCGCGCAGGTCACTATCTGATGAGGCGTCAGATTAGGGGAAGCGGCCGGGATGTGGAACAGGTACGGCATGTGGAACAGGTACGGCATGTGGAACAGGCTCAGCGGTCGAAGTCCAACTCGACCTCCGGTGTGAGGGGATGCGACTGGCAGGCCAGGACGTAACCCTCCTCGGTCTCCTCGGGCTCCAGCGCGTAGTTGCGGTCCATCCGGACCTCGCCCGAGACCAGGAAGGCGCGGCAGGTGCCGCAGACCCCTCCCTTGCAGGCGTACGGGGCGTCCGCCCTGGCCCGGAGCACCGTCTCCAGCAGTGAATCGCCCTCCCTGACCGGCCAGTTCCCGGACCTGCCGTCGAGCGTCGCGGTGAGGGTGGAGTGTGCGGGGGCAGGGGCCTGCGCCGTCGCGGCGGGGGCCGTGCCGTCGTCCACGTGGAAGATCTCCTGGTGGATACGGGAGCGGTCCACCCCCAGTCCGCGCAGGGCCCGCTCGGCGCCCTGGACCAGACCGAAGGGGCCGCAGAGGAACCAGCCGTCGATGTCCGCCACCGGCAGCAGCGCCGGCAGCAGGCCGGTCAGCCGGTCCTGGTCGAGCCGCCCGGACGGCAGCCCCGACTGCTGCTCCTCCCGGGAGAGCGCCGTGACCAGCTGGAAGCGGTCGGGCCAGCGGTCCTTGAGGTCGGCGACCTCGTCCAGGAACATCGTCGAGGCGACGGTCCTGTCGCTGCGGATCAGGGTGAAGCCCGACTGCGGCTCGCAGGCGAGCAGGGTGGCCGCGATCGAGAGGACCGGGGTGATGCCGCTGCCGCCGACGATCGCCGCGAACTGTCCGGCGCGCGGGGCGAGGACGAAGCGGCCGGTGGGCTCCATGACGTCGACCGTGTCGCCCACGGCCAGTTCCTTGAGCGCGTACGTCGAGAACTCGCCGCCGTCCACCAGCCGGATGCCGACCCGCAGTTCCGCGCCCTCGGCGGCGGGGGCGCAGATCGAGTACGTACGCCTGATCTCCTCGCCGTCCACGGTGCGGCGCAGGGCGATGTGCTGGCCGGGGGTGTGGCGGAAGGTCTCGCGCAGCTCGGGCTCCACGGCGAAGGTGACGGCCACCGCGTCGTCCGTCAGCTGTTCTACCGCGCTGACCCGGAGCGGATGGAACATCTACAACTCCTTGAAGTGGTCGAAGGGTTCACGGCAGGAGGCGCAGCGGCGCAGCGCCTTGCAGGCCGTGGAGGAGAAGCGGCTGAGCAGCTCGGTGTCGGTCGATCCGCAATGCGGGCAGCGGATGGCGAGGGAGAGGGCCACCGGTCCTGCGGGGCCGCCCGGGCGCGGGGGAGCGATACCGAACTCCGCCAGCTTGCGCCGGCCCTCCGCGCTGATGTCGTCCGTCGACCAGGCGGGGGCGAGGACGGTACGGACCGAGACATCCGGTATGCCGTGGTCGTGCAGGACCTGCTCGATGTCTGCGACCATCGTCCCGATCGCCGGACAGCCGGTGTAGGTCGGGGTCAGTTCGACCTCCACCCTGCCGGGGCCGAGGACTTCGACGGAGCGCAGTACGCCCAGCTCCTGGAGGGTCAGCACCGGGAGCTCGGGGTCGGGCACGGAGCCGGCCAGCAGGCGGAGCTCCTCCTCCAGCGGGGTCGTGGTCACCATGTCGCCCCCGGGTGGCTGCGGTGCAGATGCTGCATCTCGGCGAGCATCCGCCCGAAGGGCTCGGTGTGCAGGCCCTGGCGGCCCGCCCCCGCCGACCAGGACCCGGTCTGCGGTCCTTCGGGCACGGTGAGCGTCGCCCGCTTCAGCACGGAGGAGACGGAGGTGTGCCAACTGGTGTGCAGCGACTGCCAGTCCACCCCGTCCACTCCCTCGACCGGCTGGAACATCTCGCCGGTGAACCGCCACAGCGCGTCCAGGCCGCGCTGCATCCGCTCGTGGCTCTCGGCCGTTCCGTCGCCCAGCCGCAGGGTCCACTGTTCGGCGTGGTCCCGGTGGTAGTCGACTTCCTTGACCGCTTTCGCCGCCAGCGGGGCGAATACGCCGTCCCCTGCTGCCAGCTGTCCGTACAGAAGCTGCTGGTAGGTGGAGAAGTAGAGCTGGCGGGCGATGGAGTGGCCGAAGTCGCCGTTCTCCTGCTCGACCAGCTGGAGGTTGCGGAAGGCACGCTCCTCGCGCAGATAGGCCAGTTCGTCCTCGTCGCCGACGAGGGAGAGCAGGACGCGTGCCTGGCCGAGGAGGTCGAGGGCGATATTGGCGAGGGCCACGTCCTCTTCCAGTACGGGGGCGTGACCTGCCCACTCCCCCAGCCGGTGTGAGAGCACCAGCGCGTCGTCGCCGAGTGCGAGAGCGCCGGCCGAGGAGGAAGGAGTCACAGGTGCTGCACCCCTTCCGGGATCTCGTAGAAGGTGGGGTGGCGGTAGGGCTTGTCGCCGGCCGGTTCGAAGAAGGAGTCCTTCTCGTCGGGCGAGGAGGCCGTGACGGCGGTCGAAGGCACCACCCAGATGGAGACGCCCTCGCTGCGGCGCGTGTAGAGGTCGCGGGCGTTGCGCAGCGCCATCTCCGCATCCGGGGCGTGCAGTGACCCCGCGTGCGTATGGGAGAGGCCGCGCCGTGAGCGGACGAAAACTTCCCACAGCGGCCAGTCGGTCGCGGTCATGACGGCTTCCCCTCTCCGTGCTTGGCTGCGTACGCGACGGCCGCGTCCCGGACCCAGGCGCCCTCTTCGTGTGCGCGGCGCCGCTGGGCGATGCGCTGTTCGTTGCAGGGTCCGTTGCCCTTGAGGACTTCCTTGAACTCGTCCCAGTCGATCTCCCCGGTGGGGAGCGTCAGACCCAGGGCATCGGCCTGCGGGCCGGATATCTCGATGAATCGCCGGCGCAGTTCGTCGTTCGAGTGGCGCTTGATCTTCCAGGCCATCGACTGGGCGGAGTGCCCCGATTCCTCGTCGGGAGGGCCGAACATCATCAGCGAGGGCCACCACCAGCGGTCCACCGCGTCCTGCGCCATCGCGTGCTGGGCCGGTGTCCCCCGGCTGAGCGCGAGGAGCAGTTCGTACCCCTGGCGCTGGTGGAAGGACTCCTCCTTGCAGATACGGACCATGGCGCGGGCATAGGGGCCGTACGAGCAGCGGCAGAGCGGGACCTGGTTGGTGATCGCGGCACCGTCCACCAGCCAGCCGATCGCGCCGACGTCGGCCCAGGTCAGGGTGGGGTAATTGAAGATGGACGAGTACCTCTGGCGGCCGGCGTGGAGCTTGTCGAGCAGCTCTTCGCGGCTGGTGCCCAGGGTCTCGGCGGCGCTGTAGAGATAGAGGCCGTGCCCCGCCTCGTCCTGGACCTTGGCCATCAGGATCGCCTTGCGGCGCAGCGAGGGTGCGCGGGTGATCCAGTTCGCCTCGGGCTGCATGCCGATGATCTCGGAGTGGGCGTGCTGGGCCATTTGCCGGACGAGGGAGGCGCGGTAGGCGTCGGGCATCCAGTCGCGGGGCTCGATGCGCTCGTCGGCGGCCACCGCGGCGTCGAAGGCTGCCTGCCTGGCCGCCTCGTCCGTCCTGTCAGTCCCGTATGCCACTGTTGCCATTGCGGCCCCCTACCGACCGATCGTTCGGTTCATTGACTTCAATGGTGGGGCGACGGCCCATAGGGTGTCAACCCTGTGGATGACTGATCGAGTGGGCGGACCGGATCGGGGCGGGGATGGAAGCGCAGGACGACAGGGCCGAGGAGCCCGTCGGGTACGGCGGGCCGGGCGGGAAAGCCGAGCCGGGCGAGGACGGCGGCGGTGGTTCCGAGCCGCGCGGGATAGCCGGTCTCTCGCGTCCGTACCAGGTGGTGGCGGCCCTCGTGCTCGCCGGTATCGGTGTCCTCACCGCGGTCCACCTGGCGATGGTGTTCCTGGCCGTCGCGCCCTCCAACACCGTGTCCAAGCAGTACGGCGCGGAGATCGACGACTACGTCCTGCCCGAGTTCGAGCGCAACTGGAAGCTCTTCGCCCCGAACCCGCTCCAGCAGAACGTCGCGGTCCAGGCGCGCGCGGAGATACAGGCCAAGGACGGCAGCGGTCGCGCCACCAGCGGCTGGGTCGACCTCTCCGCCCAGGACGGCGACGCGATCCGCGGGAATCTCTTCCCCAGCCATGTCGACCAGAACGAACTGCGCCGCGGCTGGGACTTCTATGTCAACTCCCATGACGCGGAGAACCGGGCCGTCGGCGAGCGCGGCCGGCTCTCCGAGCGCTACGTCCGCCGCATCGTCCTGCTGCGCCTGGGAGAGCCGAAGTCCGGCGGAACCATCGAGCGCATACAGATACGGTCGGCGACGGCCACGATCGCCGCGCCTCCGTGGAGTACGGAAAAGACCGACACCAGGACCTACTACCGGGCCCTGCCCTGGTGGACGGTCGTCCCCGCGGACCGTACGGAGACCGGACGATGAGCGCCCCCGACACCGCGGCCGCGCGCGCCCTCCAGAAGATCACCGCCGCTGCCCTCGGTCCGTACCAGAGTGCCGTCCTCCGTATCGGCATCTCCGCGACCTGGCTGTTCTTCCTGCTCCGCGAACTGCCCCACCTCCGTGAGATGTACGGACCCGACGCCCCCTGGGCCTGGGGTCTGGCGCAGGAGCTCATCTCCGGCAACCACGCCTTCACGCTGCTGATGTGGTCGGACTCCACGGTGTGGTTCGAGGCCGTGTACGCCCTCGCCGTTCTCTCCAGCCTGCTGCTCCTGCTCGGCTGGCGGACGCGCGCGATGTCGGTGCTCTTCATGGTGGGGGTGATGTCACTGCAGAATCGGTCCGTCTTCATGGGGGACGGCGGGGACAACGTCATCCATCTGATGGCGATCTATCTGGTCCTCACGCGCTGCGCCCAGGTGTGGTCGCTGGACGCGCGGCGAGCGGCCCGGCAGGCGGCCCGGCAAGCGGCGCAGCGGGCGGTGCAGCAGTCCGACGCCGCTCCCGACCGTGTGGGGCCGGTCCTCTGGGTGGCACTCGGCGCGGTGCTGATCGCGGCGACCGTGGTGGGCAGGGCCGGTTCGCAGGGGTGGCTGGTTGCCCTGTTCTGGCTGCTGTGGATCGTGCAGGGCGTGTGGTGGGTGCTGTGCAGGTACGAGCCGGGAGAGCCGCGCGCGCTCGCGGACGTCATCGCCAATCTGGCCCACAACGCCACGATGGTCGTGATCATGGCCGAGGTCTGCCTGATCTACTCATCGGCCGGCTGGTACAAGATCCAGGGTTCGCGCTGGCAGGACGGCACCGCGCTCTACTACCCGCTGAAACTGGACTACTTCTCGCCCTGGCCGGGCCTGTCGTCGTTCCTCGCCACCAGCGGCGTGATCGTGATGCTCCTGACGTACGGCACGGTGATCGTGCAGGTCGCCTTCCCCTTCACGCTCTTCAATCGGCGGGTCAAGAACGTCCTGCTGGTCGCGATGATGATGGAACACGCGGGTATCGCGCTCCTGCTCGGCCTGCCGTTCTTCTCGATGGCGATGATCGCGGCGGACGCCGTGTTCCTGCCGACGGTCTTCCTGGTGTGGCTGGGAGCGCGCGCACAGCGGCTGACCTCCCGCCAGAAGGCGGAAGTGCCGGGACCAAGGCAGCCCGCCGACGCCGAGGAACCGGCGGCGGTCCTGCCGGGGGCCCGCACGTAGGCTGAGTCCGTGAGTGCGGATGCGGCAGCAGTGGCAGTGGCGGCGGTACGGGAGTGGCGGGCGCGGGCCGGGCAGGGGGCGGTCCTGCTCGACGGATTCCACGCCGTCAAGCACGCCGTGCGGTTCGGGGCCGTCCTGCCGATGGCGCTGGCCTGCGACAAGAAGGCCGTACTGGAGCTCGCCGACCAGCTCGCGCCCGATGTGCGCGACGCACTCGACGCGCTGGTGGTGGAGACCGACGAGGCGGCGCTGCGCGGGCTCGTGCCCCGGCTGCACCCGACGGGAGTGGCGGCCCTCGCCGTACGTCCCGATCGTGCGGCCCAGCTGGCGGCGCTGGCGCACCTGCCCCGGAGCACGCCCGTCGTCGTACTGGACCAGCCGCGGAACCTGGGCAACGCCGGGGCCGTGATCCGGCTTGCCGCCGGGTTCGGGGCGACCGGGGTGGTGACCACGGGCGAGCTCGACCCCTGGCATCCGACCGTGGTGCGGGGCGGCGCCGGTCTGCACTTCGCCACCGCCGTGGAGCGGATGGATATGGCGGAGCTGCCGCCCGGGCCCGTCTTCGCGCTGGACGCCGAGGGGGAGGACATCCGGGACGTGGTGCTGCCCGACGACGCGGTGCTCGCCTTCGGCTCGGAACGCTCGGGCCTCTCGGCCGAACTGCGGGCGCGGACGGACCGGTTGGTGTCCCTGCCGATGCGGGCGCAGGTCTCCAGCTACAACCTGGCGACGAGCGTGGGCATGACGCTCTTCCACTGGTCGTCGACCGGCGAGCGCCGCGGCCCCGGACAGGTCTGAGGCCGCGCCACCCCTGCCGTCACGCCTGGCGCCGTACCTCCACCACCCGGAACCGGTTGGCCACGAACGCACCGTCGCACAGCGCCGCGTTCGCCGCCGGGTTGCCGCCCGAGCCGTGGAAGTCCGAGAAGGCCGCGGTCTGGTTCACGTACACCCCGCCCGTCAGGTTGAGGGAGAGCTGCGCCGACTCCTCGAAGCAGACCTCCTCGACCGCGTGCTCCACGTCCGCCGAGGTCGTGTACGCGCCGACCGTCATCGCGCCCTTCTCGCGCACCGTACGGCGGAGCAGTTCGAGGGCGCTCGCCGTCGAGTCGACCGCGACCGCGAAGGAGACCGGGCCGAAGCACTCGGAGAAGTAGGCCGCTTCCGCGTCGGGCTTGGTGCCGTCCAGCTTGACGACGACCGGCGTACGCACGACCGCGTCCGGGAACTCCGGGTTGGTGATCTCCCGTGAGGGGAGCGCCACTTCACCGAGCCCGGACGCCGCCTCCAGGCGGGCCTTCACATCGGGATTGACCAGGGCGCCGAGCAGCGCGTTCGCCCGCGCGTCGTCACCGAGGAGCCCGCCGACCGCGCCCGCGAGGTCGGCGACGACCTCGTCGTACGACTTGGGTCCCGCGTCCGTGGTGATGCCGTCCCGCGGGATCAGGAAGTTCTGCGGGGTGGTGCACATCTGGCCGCTGTAGAGGGACAGCGAGAAGGAGAGGTTGGAGAGCATCCCCTTGTAGTTGTCGGTGGAGTCGATGACGACGGTGTTGACGCCGGCCTTCTCCGTATAGACCTGCGCCTGGCGGGCGTTGGCCTCCAGCCAGTCGCCGAAGGCGGTCGAGCCCGTGTAGTCGATGATCCTGATCTCGGGGCGCAGGGCCAGGGTCTTGGCGATCCCCTCGCCCGGACGCTCGGCGGCGAGAGCCACCAGGTTCGGGTCGAAGCCCGCCTCGGCGAGCACTTCCCTGGCGATCCGGACAGTCAGCGCCAGCGGCAGCACCGCGCGCGGATGCGGCTTGACCAGGACCGGGTTGCCGGTGGCGAGAGAGGCGAAGAGGCCCGGGTAGCCGTTCCAGGTGGGGAAGGTGTTGCAGCCGATGAGCAGGGAGATGCCACGGCCCGCCGGCGTGAACGACTTACGGAGCTCCAGCGGGTCACGCTTGCCCTGCGGCTTCGACCAGTCGGTCACCAGCGGGGTGCGGACCTGCTCGGCATAGGCGTACGCCACCGCTTCGAGGCCGCGGTCCTGCGCGTGCGGCCCGCCCGCCTGGAACGCCATCATGAAGGCCTGGCCGCTGGTGTGCATGACCGCGTGCGCGATCTCCGGCGTACGGGCACTGATCCGCGCCAGGATCTCCAGACAGACCAGGGCCCTGGCCTCGGGCCCGGCCTCCCGCCATGCGCCCATGCCCGCGCGCATCGCCGGGAGCAGGACGTCCAGGTCGGGGTGCGGATACGTCACCCCCAACTCGGGGCCGTACGGAGAGATTTCACCGCCCACCCAGTCGTCCGTCCCCGGCTGCCCGAGGTCGATGCGGGTGCCGAGCAGGGCGTCGAAGGCCGCCTTGCCGTCGCCCTCGTACGCCTTGGGATGCTCGGGGTGCGGTGACCAGTACGCACGCGTACGGATCGCGTCGAGGGCCTGGTCGAGCGTAGGCCGGTGGGTCTCGGTCAGCTCGGTCAGCTGCATTGCGGACCAACTCCTCGTCGAGCTGGGTGGAAAGTCGCGGACAGAGCTAGAGTAACCGAACGATCGGTCGGGACAAGGGGGTCCGTCAAAGCTGTGGACAACCCGGTAGGGGAGGATCTCCGTATGACCATCGCCATCGAGCAGAGCCGTACCGTCGCCGTAGTCGGCACCGGCACCATGGGCCAGGGCATCGCCCAGGTCGCCCTCGTCGCCGGACACCCCGTGCGCCTGTACGACGCCCTGCCCGGCCGCGCCGAAGAGGCCGCGGCCGCCATCGTCGCGCGGCTGGACCGGCTGGTCGAGAAGGGACGCCTGGACGCGGCCGACCGGGACGCCGCCCGCGACCGGCTGCTGCCCGCCGCCGCGCTCGGCGAGCTCGCCGACGCGGCCCTCGTGATCGAGGCGGTTCTCGAACAGCTTCCCGTGAAGCAGGAGCTGTTCACCGCACTCGAAGGGATCGTCGGCGACGACTGTCTGCTGGCCACCAACACCTCCTCCCTCTCCGTCACCGCTGTCGCGGGTGCGCTCCGCGTCCCCGCCCGCTTCGTCGGCCTGCACTTCTTCAACCCGGCCCCGCTCCTCCCCCTCGTCGAGGTCGTCTCCGGCTTCGCGACCGCCGAGGAGGCCGCGTCGGCCGCGTACGAGACGGCGAAGGCCTGGGGCAAGACCCCCGTGCGCTGCACCGACACCCCCGGCTTCATCGTCAACCGCATCGCACGGCCCTTCTATGCCGAGGCCTTCGCGGTGTACGAGGAGAGGGCCGCCGACCCCGCCACGATCGACGCCGTCCTGCGCGAGTGCGGCGGCTTCCGGATGGGCCCCTTCGAGCTCACGGACCTGATCGGCCAGGACGTGAACGAGGCCGTCACCCGTTCCGTCTGGGACTCCTTCTTCCAGGACGCCAAGTTCCGGCCCTCGCTCGCCCAGCGGCGTCTCGTCGAGTCGGGCAGGCTCGGCCGCAAGTCCGGACACGGCTGGTTCCCCCACGGCGAGGGCGCTGTCGCGCCCCTCCCGCACACCGCGTCCCCGCAGCCGGCGCCCGCCGCCGTCACCGTCGTGGGCGATCTCGGCCCCGCCTCCGACCTGACCGCGATGATGGAGGAGGCCGGCCTCGCGGTGAAGAGCGTCGAGACCGGCGGCCCGTACATCGAACTCCCTTCCGAGGGGCAGCTGGTGCCCGCCGACGGCCGCACCTCCGTCGAGTACACCGACGTCGTGTACTTCGACCTCGCCCTCGACTACCGGGGTGCGACCCGTATCGCCCTCTCCGCCTCCGAGGACACCTCGGAACAGGCGCTGAACGAGGCCGTGGGCCTCTTCCAGAAGCTCGGCAAGGACGTCAGTGTGATCGGTGACGTACCCGGGATGATCGTCGCCCGTACGGTCGCCATGCTGATCGACCTCGCCGCCGACGCCGTCGCCAAGGGCGTCGCCTCCGCCGAGGACATCGACACCGCGATGCGCCTGGGCGTCAACTACCCCCTCGGGCCCGTGGAATGGAACCGCGAGCTCGGCAAGGACTGGGCCTACGACCTGCTGCACCTGATGGACGAGCGCTGCCCGACCGGGCGCTACGCCCCCTCCCTCGCCCTCTTCAGGCAGGGCTACGGAGCCGAGGAAGAGGCCGCCTCATGACCACCCCCAAGCGGGACACGTACACCCCCGAGACCCTCCTCGCCGTCGCCGTCCGCGTCTTCAACGAGCGTGGCTACGACGGCACGTCGATGGAGCACCTCTCCAAGGCCGCCGGGATCTCCAAGTCCTCGATCTACCACCATGTCGCGGGCAAGGAGGAGCTGCTGAAGCGCGCGGTCAGCCGTGCCATCGACGGGCTGTTCGGTGTGCTGGACGAGGAGGGGGCGGCGCAGGGGCGCGCGATCGAGCGCATGGAGTACGTCACGCGCCGTACGGTCGAGGTGCTGATGACGGAACTGCCGTACGTCACGCTGCTCCTGCGCGTACGCGGCAATACGAAGACCGAGCGGTGGGCGATGGGGCGGCGCCGGGAGTTCGACCAGCGGGTCTCGGATCTGCTGAAGGCCGCCGCCGCCGACGGTGATCTCCGCGCTGACGTGGACATTCGTCTGGCGACGAGGCTGCTGTTCGGGATGGTGAACTCGCTGGTGGAGTGGTACCGGCCGCAGTCGGACGGCGGCGTGGAGGAGGAACTGGTGGCCGAGACGGTGGTCAGGCTGGCGTTCGAGGGGC
This sequence comes from Streptomyces beijiangensis, assembly GCF_017315755.1. Taxonomy (GTDB): domain Bacteria; phylum Actinomycetota; class Actinomycetes; order Streptomycetales; family Streptomycetaceae; genus Streptomyces; species Streptomyces beijiangensis. The sequence continues at coordinate 13,699 of NZ_JAFLRJ010000150.1, read as the reverse complement.
TGCGGACCGCGCCGACCCGTTGACCTTGCACACAGGTCCAGACCACTATCCAGCCTCATGGCCGCTTCCGTACGTCTTCCTGCCCTGATCTGTGCCGGAGTGCTGCTCGCGGGCGCCTCGCTGACCGCCTGTGGGAGCGGTGGCGGGGGCGGTGACGGCAAGGATTCCGCGAAATCGGGCGCGTCCGCGTCCGCGGGTGCCTCGAAAGCGGAGGACTTCGGCTGCCTCAACGCCGCCGAGGCGAAGACGGGATCCGTCTCCTTCAAGAGCGCAGAGTCCACGGACACGGGAGGCTTCCTGACCGGCTCGGGCACCACAGGCATCCTCCTCGCCCATCAGGCCGACGGCGACGTCTGCCAGTGGGTGGTCAAGGCGAGAGAGCTGGGGAAGAGCGGCTATCGCGTGCTCGCCGTCAACTCCACGGGCTCCGAGGTGTCCGAACTGGTGGGCGGCGCAGCCTATTTGCGTACCAAGGGAGTGACGAAGCTGCTTCTGATGGGCGCATCCAAGGGCGGCACCGCCGTGATCGAGGCGGCCACGGTGCTCAAGCCGAAGCCCGATGCGGTGGTCTCGCTGTCCGGGCCGGCGGTCTACGGCGACATGGACGCGTCGGCGGCCGCACCCAAGCTCACCACACCGGTGCTGTACATGGCGGGCGAGTACGACAGCGAGTTCGCGCGGGCCGCGCAGGAGCTGCACAAGGCGAGCACCAAGGCGCCCGAGAACAAGCTCTCCTACGTCAAGGGCACCTCCCAGCACGGGGTTTCGCTGCTCGACGATCCGGCGAACTGGGCGACCGTGCAGGCCTTCCTCAAGAAGTACGGCTCGTAGGGTCCTGAGGTCCCGTCGGGTCGAGATCCGTCTCCTCGAAGACCAGCAGCGTGCGCGTCGACAGCACTTCGGGTATCGACTGCAGCCTGGTCAGGACGAGCTCGCGCAGCGCCCGGTTGTCTTCGCTGTGCACCAGCAGGAGTACGTCGAAATCGCCGCTGACCAGGGCGATGTGGGCCGCGCCAGGCAGCTCCTGGAGCTGCCTGCGGACCGTGCGCCAGGAGTTCTGGACGATCTTGAGAGTGATGTACGCGGAGGCGCCCTGGCCCGCGCGTTCATGGTTCACGCGGGCACTGAAGCCGCGGATCACCCCGTCGTCGATGAGCCGGTTGATCCGCGCGTAGGCGTTGGCGCGCGAGACATGGACGGTCTCGGCCACGGAGCGGATGGACGCGCGGCCGTCCGTCTGGAGCATCCGCAGGATGGATCGGTCGATGGCATCGAGCGGGCGCGCCGGGGGGACCTCCGCCGCGTCGGCCATTTGTTCATCTGCCATGTCCCCCGCCTCCCTGCCATGGACGACCTGCCTCTATCCCAGGCTGTGGAGAACCGTTTGTCCACAGGCTGGAGGCGCCTGTAGCCAAAATGCGCTCTCGACCGAACAATCGGTAGGTGAGGCGCATCACATTTCGCTGCGCCGTCCCGCTCCCACGAGGAGGTGTCTGACATGACGGTCCAAGAGCTGCCCGGTGCAGCCGCTGCCTACCCGGCATTCACGCTGCGCACCGATCCCGCGCCCCTGCTCCCGGACACCGAGCCGTACCGGGTGCTCGGTCTCGGTACGGATTCCCCGCTCGACCCCGCTCTGATGCGGCGGCTGTACGAGGGCCTGGTGCGAGGCCGTCGGTACAACGCGCAGGCCACCGCCCTCACCAAGCAGGGCCGCCTCGCCGTCTACCCCTCGTCGACCGGCCAGGAGGCCTGCGAGATCGCGGCCGCGCTGGTACTGCAGGAGCAGGACTGGCTCTTCCCGAGCTACCGGGACACCCTGGCGGCCGTGGCGCGCGGCCTGGACCCCGTGGAGGCCCTGACGCTGCTGCGGGGCGACTGGCACACCGGTTACGACCCGCGGGAGCACCGGATAGCCCCGCTCTGCACACCGCTCGCCACACAGCTCCCCCATGCGGTGGGCCTGGCGCACGCCGCCCGCCTGGCGGGGGACGACGTGGTGGCCCTGGCCATGGTCGGCGACGGCGGGACCAGCGAGGGCGATTTTCACGAGGCGCTGAACTTCGCCGCTGTCTGGCAGGCCCCGGTCGTCTTCCTCGTACAGAACAACGGCTTCGCGATCTCCGTCCCGCTGGCCAAGCAGACCGCGGCCCCGTCCCTGGCCCACAAGGCCGTCGGGTACGGAATGCCGGGCCGGCTGGTCGACGGGAACGACGCGGCGGCGGTCCACGAGGTGCTGGGCGAGGCGATGCGCCTGGCACGGTCCGGCGGCGGTCCGACGCTGGTGGAGGCGGTGACGTACCGCATGGAGGCCCATACGAACGCCGACGACGCGACCCGCTACCGGGGCGACGCGGAGGTCGAGGCCTGGCGCGCACACGACCCGGTGGACCTGCTGGAGCGGGAGCTGACCGGGCGCGGGCTCCTCGACGAGGAGACGATACGGACCGTGCGCGAGGGCGCCGAGACGATGGCGGCGGACCTGCGGGCGCGGATGAACGCGGATCCGGTGCTCGATCCGATGGAGCTCTTCGCCCATGTCTACGCCGAGCAGACCTCCCAGCTGAGGGAGCAGGCCGCGATGCTGCGCGACGAACTGGAAGCCGGGGCAGGACGATGACAGCGGCGGCCACACTGGCAGCGAAGCCCGCCACGATGGCGCAGGCCCTGCAGCGCGCGATGCGCGACGCGATGGCCGAGGACGCGCGGGTGCATGTGCTCGGTGAGGACGTGGGGACGCTCGGCGGGGTCTTCCGGGTCACCGACGGGCTCGCCAAGGAGTTCGGCGAGGACCGGTGCACGGATACCCCGCTCGCGGAGGCGGGGATTCTGGGGACGGCCGTCGGGATGGCGATGTACGGGCTGCGGCCGGTCGTCGAGATGCAGTTCGACGCCTTCGCGTACCCGGCCTTCGAGCAGCTCATCAGCCATGTGGCGAAGATGCGCAACCGCACGCGCGGTGCGATGCCGCTGCCGATCGTGGTGCGGGTGCCGTACGGGGGCGGGATCGGCGGGGTGGAGCACCACAGCGACTCCTCCGAGGCGTACTACATGGCGACCCCGGGGCTGAAGGTCGTCGCACCGGCGACGGTCGCCGATGCGTACGGGCTGCTGCGGGAGGCGATCGACTGCGACGACCCGGTGGTGTTCCTGGAGCCCAAGCGGCTCTACTGGTCGAAGGCGGACTGGTCGCCGCATCCGGTCGAGCCCATCGGCCGTGCGGTCGTGCGGCGCACCGGGCGCAGCGCCACGCTCATCACGTACGGGCCCTCCGTGCCGGTCTGCCTGGAGGCGGCCGAGGCGGCCAAGGAGGAGGGCTGGGACCTGGAGGTCGTCGACCTGCGGTCCCTGGTGCCCTTCGACGACGAGACGGTGTGCGCGTCGGTACGGCGCACGGGCCGGGCGGTCGTGGTCCACGAGTCCACCGGCTTCGGCGGTCCCGGCGGGGAGATAGCCGCCCGGGTGACCGAGCGGTGCTTCCACCATCTGGAGGCACCCGTGCTGCGGGTCGCCGGATTCGACATTCCCTATCCGCCGCCGATGCTGGAGCGGCACCATCTGCCGGGCGTGGACCGGGTCCTCGACGCGGTGGCACGGCTGCAGTGGGAGGCGTGATGCCGCACGCTTTTGACATGGGAAGCCTGGAGTTCAGGCTGCCGGACCTCGGTGAGGGACTGACCGAGGCGGAGATCGTGCGCTGGCTGGTCGCGGTGGGCGATGTGGTCGCCGTCGACCAGCCGGTGGTCGAGGTCGAGACGGCGAAGGCGCTGGTGGAGGTGCCGTGTCCCTACGGGGGTGTGGTGACGGCGCGCTTCGGCGAGGAGGGGTCCGAACTGCCGGTCGGTTCACCGCTGCTGACGGTCGCGGTGGGGCCTGCCGACGGCCCGTCGGTGGAAGGCTCCTCCGGCGACGACTCCTCGGGGAACGTCCTGGTCGGGTACGGCACGGGGGCGCCTGCGACGCGCCGCCGCCGGATCAAGCCGGTCGCCGCACCGGTGACGTCGGCTCCGGTGACGTCAGCTCCGGTACGGGTGGCTCCGGTACGGGAGCCTGCCCCGGTCCAGGCCGTTCGTGATGTGGGCCCGGTACCGGTCATCTCCCCCCTGGTGCGCCGGCTGGCCCGTGAGAACGCCCTCGATCTGCGGGAGTTGACGGGTTCGGGCCCGGAAGGGCTGATCCTGCGCTCCGACGTCGAGCAGGCGATACGGCGCCCGGAGGCGGAGCAGACGGTACGGCGACCCGACCCGTCCCGCATCCCCCTGCGGGGTGTGCGCGGCGCGGTTGCCGACAAGCTCTCCCGCAGCCGGCGCGAGATACCGGACGCGACCTGCTGGGTGGACGCGGACGCGACCGAACTGATGGCGGCGCGGGCGGCGATGAACGCGGCAGCCTCCCCCAAGATCTCGGTCCTGGCCCTGCTGGCCCGTATCTGTACGGCCGCGCTCGCCCGCTACCCCGAGCTCAACTCCACGGTGGATATGGAGGCCAGGGAGATCGTGCGGCTGCCTGCCGTCCATCTGGGCTTCGCGGCCCAGACGGAGCGCGGTCTGGTCGTGCCGGTAGTGCGCGACGCGGGCGGCCGTACGACGGAGTCGCTCAACGAGGAGTTCGCGCGACTGACGGAGGCGGCCAGAAGCGGGTCGCTCACCCCCGCCGATCTGACCGGCGGAACCTTCACGCTGAACAACTACGGCGTGTTCGGCGTCGACGGCTCCACGCCGATCATCAACCACCCGGAAGCGGCGATGCTCGGGGTGGGACGCATCGTGACCAAGCCCTGGGTGCACGGCGGTGAACTCGCGGTCCGGCAGGTGGTCCAGCTGTCGCTGACCTTCGACCACCGGGTGTGCGACGGGGGGACGGCGGGCGGCTTCCTCCGCCATGTCGCCGACTGTGTCGAGCAGCCGGCGGTGCTGCTGCGGGGGCTGTAAGCCGCGGGTCCGTTGCCGGGGGCGCTGCCCCCGGACCCCCGGTCCTCAATCGCCGGACGGGCATTTTCAGCCCGTCCAGCGATTGAGGACAAGCGGCCGAAGGCCGTCTAGGCGCGCAGCAGGATCTTGCCCACGTGTGTGCCGGCGTCCAGCGCGCGATGGGCCGCTGCCGCATCCGACAGGGGGAGCTCCTGGTCCACGACCGGCCGGACGCGGCCCGCCGAGATCAGCGGCCAGACGTGTTCCCGTACGGCGGCGACGATGGCCGCTTTCTCCTCCAGCGGCCGGGCCCGCAGCGAGGTGGCCGTCACGGCCGCCCGCTTCGCCATCAGCGCCGCGAGGTTCAGCTCGCCCTTCACTCCGCCCTGCATCCCGATCACCGCGAGGCGCCCGCTGAGGGCGAGCGCCTGCACGTTCCGGTCCAGGTACTTCGCCCCGACGATGTCGAGGATGACGTCCGCACCGGCCCCGTCGGTCGCCTTGCGGATCTCCTCCACGAAGTCCTGCTCGCGGTAGTCGATCAGGATGTCCGCACCGAGCTCAGCGCATCGCGCGAGCTTGTCGGGAGCGCCCGCGGTGACGGCGACCCGCGCCCCCACCGCCTTGGCCAGCTGGATCGCCATGGTGCCGATGCCACTCGCGCCGCCGTGCACCAACAGGGTCTCGCCGGGCCGCAGATGGGACACCATGAAGACGTTCGACCACACGGTGCAGACGACTTCGGGCAGCGCCGCCGCCGTGGCCAGGTCGACCCCGTCCGGCACGGGCAGCAGCTGCCCCACCGGGACGGCCACCCGCTCGGCGTACCCGCCGCCGCTCAGCAGCGCGCACACCTCGTCGCCGACGGCCCATCCCGAGACTCCGGGACCGAGCGCGGTGATGCGCCCGGAGCACTCCAGGCCGGGATAGGGGGAGGCACCGGGTGGCGGCTCGTAGAAGCCCTGCCGCTGCAGTACATCGGCACGGTTGACGGCTGCGGCCACCACCTCGACGAGGACTTCGCCCTCGCCGGGCACAGGATCGGGGACTTCGGTCCAGACAAGCGCCTCGGGACCGCCGGGCTCGGGGATCGTGATCGCATGCATGCCCGCGAGGCTACTCCGCCCCCGCTGCCGCCCTACGGTGTGACTCCGGATGCCGCCGACACCCGGACGATCGCGATCAGCCGGTCCGTGGCCTGCAAGGGGCTCGCCTCCGGGTTGTCGTAACCCAGCAGCCGGTGGCCGCGCTTCACGGTCACCACCAGGTCCTCGACGTCCCGGACGCTCTTGCCGACCTCGGGTTTGCGTACCGGCCGTTCGATCAGGTCGAGTCCGCTGCCCTGCTGGATCAGGTCCTCCATCACCGTGCCCGCGCTGGGGCTGAGGACGGAGAGTCCGAGCAGGCGTCCCGCCGCGCTGGCGCTGGTGATCACCGCGTCCGCGCCGGACTGCTTCAGCAGCGGCGCGTTCTCCTCCTCGCGGACCGCGGCCACGATCTTGGCTCCCCGGTTGAGCTGGCGCGCGGTGAGGGTGACCAGTACCGCCGTGTCGTCGCGCTGGGTGGCGATGACGATCTGGCGGGCCCGCTGCAGTTCGGCCCGCAGCAGTACGTCGCTGCGGGTCCCGTCTCCCACCACACCGACGAACCCGTCCGCGTTGGCCGCCTCGATGACCTTCGCGCTCGGGTCGACGACGACGATCTGTTCCTTCTTGAGACCCGTCGCGCAGAGGGTCTGGATCGCCGAACGGCCCTTGGTGCCGAAGCCGATGACGACGGTGTGGTCACGCAACTGGGTCCTCCAGCGTTTCAGCCGGAACTCCTCCCGGGTCCGCTCCGTGAGGACCTCGAGAGTGGTGCCGACCAGGATGATCAGGAAGAGCACGCGCAGGGGCGTGATCACAAGGATGTTGGTCAGCCGGGCGGTGTCGCTGTACGGGACGATGTCGCCGTAACCCGTGGTCGAGAGGGTGACCGTGGCGTAGTAGAAGGCGTCGAGCAGGTCGACCTTGCCGTCGGCGTTGTCGTGGTAGCCGGAGCGGTCGACCCAGACGATCAGCGCGGTGCTCACCAGGACGGCCAGCGCGATCAGTACGCGTCTGCCGACCTGGCGCAGGGGGCGTTCGACGACGCGGCGGGGCAGCTTGATACGCCGGGTGGCGAGAGCTTCGCCCACCTGGCGGTCGAGGGCGTCATGGCCGGAAAGTTTCACGTGAAACACTCCCCGGTCCACGGCAGATCGATGATTTCGAGCTCCTGTCCGGCCCGCGCACCACCGGGAGGCACGACGGCGAGCCCGTCTGCCGCGGCGATTCCGCGCAGCATCGCGGGCCCGTTGAAGTGCAGCGGTACGGCCTCGTCCTCGCGGTGCACGACGGGGACGAGGCGGGTGTCGTGCGGATGGCCGTGCACATCGTCGCGTACGGGGACGCTGTACGCGTACGAATCCGTCGGCGCCGGGGCTTCGCGGCCGGAGAGTGTACGAAGCAGGGGCGCGGCCAGGGTGAGGAGCCCGGAGACGGCCGCGAGGGGGTTGCCGGGCAGCCCCACGAGGTGGCGTCCTGTCGCCAGCCGGGCCAGCAGCATCGGGTGCCCGGGGCGGACGGCGACCCCGTCGACGAGCAGCTCGGCGCCGGCCTTGCGCAGGATCGGATGGACATGGTCGACGGGGCCCGCCGCGGTGCCGCCGGTGGTGATGACCAGGTCGGCGTCCGAGGTGGTGACGGCCTTGAGGAGGGCGTCGGCGTCGTCCCCGAGACGGCGGGTGGCGATGACGTCGGCGCCGAGGGAACGCAGCCAGGGACCGATCATCGGGCCCAGCGCGTCGCGGATCAGTCCGTCGTGAGGGAGGCCCTCGGTCAGCAACTCGTCGCCCAGGACGAGCACTTCGACGCGCGGCGGGGGCACGGTGAGCAGTGTGTCGTAACCGGCGGCCGCGGCGAGGCCGAGCACCGCCGGGGTCACCAGCGAGGCGGTGGGCAGCAGATGCTCGCCGGAGCGGCACTCCTGGCCGCGCGGGCGGATGTCCTGACCGGGGACGACGTCGCGCCGGGCGTGCAGATGCCGTCCGGCCTCGTCGGTGCGGGCGTGTTCGGAGCGGATGACGGCGGTGGCGTCGGCGGGGATACGGGCCCCGGTGGCGATGCGTACGGCATCGCCGTCGGTGAGGGGGCCGGGCGCGGCGCGGCCCGCGAGGATGCTGTCCTGCTGGATCCGCCAGGGTCCGGGCCCCGCCACGACCCAGCCGTCCATCGCGGAGGTGTCGAAGGACGGGAGGTCGGTGAGGGCGGTGAGGGGCTCGGCGAGGATCTGCCCGAGGGCGTCGCCGAGGGGGGTGCGCCGCGTCCGTACGGGCATGGAGCGGCCTGCCAGCGCGGAGCGGGCGCGGGCCTCGGACCAGGGGGTGGCCCGGTGGCGCTCGGGGGAGGCCGGCTGCGGGAGGGTGGTCCGCACCGCGGTGTTCGCCAGCGCGAGGGCCTCGTCGACGTCGGTGTCCTCAGGGCCGTGTGTCTCGGTCATCCCGCCTCGTTCGCCTCTGCGGCCCACTGGTTGGCGAGGGTCGCGGCCTTGTGGGCCGCCTCGGCGACGGCCTCGGGTCCGTCCTTCTCCGCCTTCGCCGCCGCGTATCCCACCAGGAAGGTGGTCAGCGGCGCGGCGGGCCTGGCGACGCCGTGTGCGGCATCGCGGGCCAGGTCGAGGAGGACGCCGGTGTCGACGTCGAGCTCGATGCCCAGTTCGGCCTTGACTGCGGTGATCCATTCATCCAGCACGTGTCCATGCTCCCTGATGCGGGCCCGCGCCGTCGCGATGTCCTCCCAGGTGTCGCAGTCGAAGGACGCGAGCGGCTGGGCCGGATCGGCGGAGATACGGGCGAGGTCGAGTTCGGCGGTGAGCAGCCGGAGGGGGAGCCCGCTGAGGCCCCCGTGTTCGGCGGCGAGAAGGGCCAGTTCGCGGCGGAGGGGCTCCGCGCGGTAGGCGGCGACAAGGGGCTGGTCCCGGCCGCCGGCATCGCTGAGCAGGGCGGCTTCCTGAGTGCCGCTGTCGAGGGCGGCGAGCAGGGTGGCCACGGTCTGCTTGTCGAGGAAGGGCAGATCCGCGGAGAGTACGAGGATCAGGTCGCCTCGCGTGGCCCGGATTCCCGCGTCGAGCGCGGCCAAAGGGCCACCGCCTGGCGGGTCTTCGCGTACCCAGGTGACAGGGCGCGCGGTGGTACGCCGGCCGCCGACCACCACGGTCGACCCGGCCCCCGCGCAGGCGGCGAGCACCCGGTCGAGCAGGGCGCGGCCGCCGACGGTGAGACCGGGCTTGTCGGCGCCGCCGAGCCGTCTGGCCGCTCCGCCTGCGAGGACGACGGCGTCGTAGGTGGTCATCTGGTGAGTATGGGCCGCGGCGGGCGGTGGGGGAACGGCTGGATTCCCCCACCCCCTGTGGACGACTGCGGAGACGACTACAGGTACGGGCCCGAGCGGACCGCTCCGTGGGCGTCGTCGTCATCGTCGTCGTGGCCGCCCGAACCCGGGGGAAGCGCGCGGCGCATCTGCTCCAGCTGGGCGCGGGCCGCCATCTGCTGGGCGAACAGGGCCGTCTGGATGCCGTGGAAGAGGCCCTCCAGCCAGCCCACCAACTGGGCCTGCGCAATACGCAGTTCGGCCTCGGAGGGGATCGCCTCGTCGGTGAACGGCAGGGAGAGACGTTCCAGCTCCTCGACCAGCTCGGGGGCGAGGCCGTCCTCCAGCTCCTTCACCGAACTGGCGTGGATGTTCTTGAGGCGTACTCGGCTCGCCTCGTCGAGAGGAGCCGCACGGACTTCCTCCAGTAGTTGCTTGATCATGCTGCCGATGCGCATGACCTTCGCCGGCTGTTCGACCATCTCTGTCACTGGGACCTCGCGCGACTCGTCACCGCCGCCGGCGCCGCCACCGAGCGCCATCCCGTCCTGGCCCACCACAAGGACCTGCGGGTGCTCCTGCGACCGTTCCGACCGTTCACTCCTCGGCATCTCCATGCAGACATTCTCTCGTACACGTGACTCACATGACGGTGTGCCCCCGTACGAGGGTGATCCACCCTCGTACGGGGGCACAGGAGGCCCGGACCGCGGTCAGACAGCAGCCCGGCGGGACAGCGCCCCGTGCGAGCGCGTGACCAGTGCCGCGAGCAGCGCCGCGCCCAGCGGGACGGCGATCAGGAGGGCGGCGAGAGTGGCCCAGGGGACGACGACCGGGACGTAAGGGAGCGGGTTCATCGAGCCGTATCCCTGGTCCATGGCCTGGTGGTACCAGTCCAACTGCTGGCGTTTCTCGGTGAACCTCAGCCCGATCGCGGGCAGTACGCCCGCAGCCGAGCCGAGCACCACACCCATCACGGCCACCACCCCGCACTGGAACCCGCTGAGGGTCCTGCGCACCCGGGGCGCCGCGCCCACGGCGGCGAGCGTCTTGAGGTCGGCCTCCGCGTCGGCCTGGGCGAGTCCGGTGGCGATACCGGCGGCGCCGATCGTGATCAGTCCGGCGAAGACGGTCAGCGCGAGCAGAACGATGCTGTTCTCGGGGGTGTAGCCCTTCTCGATGTGCAGACTGACCTCGGTGCCGAGCTTGTCGATGTCACTGTCAAGACGCTGCTTCTGGGCGCTGCTGGGCATCTGGTCCGTCGTGTAGTACGCACCGAGCGGGACCGTGGCGATCCCCACGGCCTTCGCGGCGGACGGCGGCACGATCATGGTGATGCCGTAGGTCTTCGGGGACCCCGAAGCCTGGTGGGCGCTGAAGGACTTGATCGCGCCCGGTGCGTCCTTGCCCTTGGACGCGGCGTTGTCCGCGGCCTTGGGATCGGTGATCAGACGGATGTCGATCTTCTTCTGGGGTGTGAGATTGCGCTTGTCGAAGGAGACGATCTGCCCCTGGGACAGGGCCTGTACGGACGCCGCGTCGTTGATGCCGAGCACCTTCAGCAACTTCGCGTCGCCGACCAGCACACCGTCCTGGGTCTCGATGCTGCCACCGGGATTCTGCAGGCAGCGCCAGTCCTTGCCGAGCTTGCGCCGCTCCTCCACGCTGAACTTCGACGAGGTGTCCTGGCCATCGGCCGAAGGGGCCCACAGCGGGCACACATTGACCTTGGGCACGACCACTTCGTACCGGCCGCAGCCCGGTTCGTCGCTGTACGAGTCGCAGCTGGCCTTCCCGACGACGATCCGGTCCACATCGGCCCTGACGTCCACCGGAAGGTCCTTCTGTACGGCGTCGCGCATCTGCGGCACATCGCGCCCGCCCGCCTCGGTGGTCGTCATGGAGACGGCACCATAGGGCAGCCCCGCTTGGTACTCGGCCTTGGACTGGGCCTCGGTGCTCGCCGTGTACGTCGCCACCGCGACCGTGCCCGCGACGGCGGCCAGCACCGCGGCCACCGCGGGGGCCGTGCGCCCCCGGTTGCGCACCGCGTCGCGCAGCGCCAGCCGGGGAGAGAGCGGCAGGATGCGTCCGGCCCGGCCGAACAGGCCGACCAGGGCCGGGGTGAGGGCGACGACACCCAGTTCGGCGAGGGCGCTGCCGCCCGCGACGATCAGCGAGGAGCTGGACATCGTGGATCCGTACAGGGCGATCGCCGCACCGAGCGCGACCGCGATCAGACCGATCACCGGCAGCACGCGGCTGGAGCGGCGCACCCCGCGGCGGCCGGTGAGCGAGGCCAGGACGGTCTGCCGTGACGAGGTGATGGCAGGCACGATCGCCGCCATCAGCCCGGTGAAGACGGCGAGCGCCCCGATGGCGAGGAGCTCCAGTGGACGTATGTCGAAGCTGCCGAAGCGCTTGCCCATGTAGTCCTCCAGCAGGGGCTGGAGCGCGAAGGTGAGGAGCATGCCGAGGACGGTCCCGACGACGGCGGCGGCCAGGCCGATCACCAGACCGCCGGCGAGCACGATGGCCCTGATGTGCCTGCGCTCACCGCCGTTGGCGCCGACCAGTCCGAGCTGACGGCGCGAGCGCCGGGCGCCGACCGCGAACGCGGGTCCGGCGAGCAGGCAGATCTCCAGGACGGCAAGGCCGACGATGGTGCCGACAGCGGCGAGCATCGCGGCCTTGGCCGCCGTGCTCTCCTGATAGTCGCCCCAGCCCTCCTTCTGGTACAGCGGAACCTCGGAGCGGGCGGGCGGGTCGATGGCCACCATGCGCGAGGCGACCGTGACGCCCCTGGCGTTGGCTTCCTTGACCATGTTCCACGTGAAACCACCGGTCACCGTGACCAGTTGGGTGATGTTCTTGCCCGAAGTGGGCAGTTCGACCGCGGTGAGCGCCTTGTTGAGCGGGTCGATGAGCGTGCCGGGGAGCGCGTTGATCTGGTCGGTCTTGAGGCCGCTGGGCAGCTCGTACGCGCCGACGATCAGATACTTGGTGCCCTCCACCCCGCGCGCGGCGAGCGACGAGCCGACCTTCAGCCCGCTGGCTTCCAGGAAGTGCGTGGTGGCGGCGACCTCGCCGGCCTTCTCCGGGAACCGTCCCTCGGAGAGGTCCATGATGCCCTCGGCCATGGGGTCCGTGGCCTTCAGCTCACGGATGTCCGCGTTCAGCAGCCCGTGCGTGGTGCGGAACTTTCCCGAACCGGTCGTGTCCTCAAGGGTTTTGGCACCCGCCGGGACGATCTTGGAGAGGTCGGTCTTGCCCTCGGGCCAGGACTCGCCGTCCTTGATGTCCTTCGCCGGCATGCTCTGATCGCCGGAGGGGTCCTGGGCGATGGCGACGCCGCCCATGTTCGGGTCGCTGATGCGTGCATCGGCCCGTCCCAGGGAACGTGCCACCTTCTGTTCGGCGGAGAGTTCGGAGCTGCGCACGGTCAGATCGGCGGCGCTCACACCGAGGATCGGCAGCGCGATCATGGCGAGGACCAGGAAGCTGCGGCCCTTGAAGCGCCAGGCGTCGCGGCGGGCTATACGGACCGCGGCACGCCAGGAATGGAACCAGTTGTTCACAGCTCGGCCGCCTGGCCGGTCAGAAGGGACTCGGCGTCGCTGCGCACGGTCTGGTCGACGACCGCGCCGTCGCGCAGGAAGACCACCCGGTCCGCCCAGGCCGCGAAGCGCGGCTCATGGGTGACGAGGACTCCGGCCGCTCCGGCGTCGCAGCGGGCACGCAGCAGAGCGAGTACGGATTCGCCGGTCTCGGAGTCCAGGGCGCCGGTCGGCTCGTCGGCGAGGACCAGCCGGCGGTCGCCCACCAGGGCGCGGGCGATGGCGATGCGCTGCTGCTGGCCGCCGGACATCTCGTCGGGGAAGCGGTCGGCGAGATGCGCCAGATCCATCTCCTCCAGTGCGGTCATGGCCTCGGCGCGGGCCTTGCGCGCGGAGACGCCGTCGAGTTCGCGCGGCAGGGCGACGTTCTCGGCAGCGGTGAGCGCGGGGATGAGGTTGTAGTCCTGGAACACGTAACCGATGGAGCGCCTGCGCAGCGCGGCGAGCACCTTGCGGCCCGAGGTGGTGATGTCGGTCCCCTCGACGATCACCTGGCCCGAGGTCGGGACGTCGAGACCGCCCGCGATGGTGAGCAGCGTGGACTTCCCCGAGCCCGAGGGGCCCATGACGGCGACGAGTTCACCGGGGAAGACATCGAGGTTGATACCGCGCAGGGCGTGCACCTCGGTGGCGCCGCTGCCGTGGACGCGGGTCAGTTCCTTGAGCTGCAGCACGGGCTGCTGGGGCGGCTGTGTCGGGTGTTCGGACATGGTGAGGGTCCCCCTGGGCGTACGTACGGTCGGAAGGGTGGTCTGAGGCCGGAAGGGTGGTCTGAGGCCGGAAG
>NZ_JAFLRJ010000015.1 GCF_017315755.1 Streptomyces beijiangensis | reverse complement strand
ACACCGAACCCCGCCCCTCACCGCTCACGGCGACCCCCTCGGGGTCGCGCCCGCATAATCGCACAGAGCACTCAAGGCACTCCGGCGAGCCTGACGGTCGGTGAAGGCCGGGGTGGGGCTCAGGAGTTCCGGGCCCATCGGCGGCGCTCGTCTCAGCGGCGCTCGTCCGTGCCGGCGACCTTGGCGCCGGCGATCGCGATGCGGTTCCAGGTGTTGATCGTGAAGATGATCGCGAGGACGTGGGCGAGCTCGGCCTCGTCGAACTGCGCGGCGGCCTCGGCGTAGACGTCGTCCGGAACGCCGTCGGCCGCGATCAGGGTCACCGCCTCGGTCAGGGCCAGGGCGGCCTGCTCCTTGGCGGAGAAGTAGTGCTTCGCCTCGCGCCAGACCCCGACCATGTGCAGGCGCAGGTCGTCCTCGCCGGCCTTGCGGGCGTCGGTGACGTGCATATGGAGGCAGTAGGCGCAGCCGTTGATCTGCGAGGAACGGATCTGGATCAGCTCGACCAGCGCGGGGTCGAGACCCTCGCGGGCGGCGGCGTCGAAGCCGATCAGGGCCTTGAAGGCCTTCGGAGCGGCGGCGGCGAAGTTGACTCGGGGTGCGTTGTTGTTCGTCATGTTTACTAACCTAGGGCGCCAACAGACCTTCCAGGAGGTGCACTCAAGTGCCGGAATCATGGGTCAATTCAGCCGAACGCATCGGCTCTGACCTGCACCTCGCGCTGGCCGGGACCGGATCGCGCCGGGCGGCGCTCGGCCAGGCGCTCCGCGAGGCGATCCAGGACGGCCGGCTGGCCGCGGGAGTCCGCCTGCCTCCCTACCGGTCGCTCGCGGTCGACCTCGGCATCGCACGGAACACGGTCGCCGACGCCTACGCCGAACTCGTCGCCGAGGGCTGGCTGACCGCTCGTCAGGGCTCGGGCACCCGGGTCGCGGAACGCGCCGCTCCCGTCAAGCGTCCTCGCGTACCCAAGAAAGCGCCCACCGCCGGGTCCGGTGTGCCCCTGCACAACCTGCTGCAGGGAACGCCCGACGCCTCGTCGTTCCCGCGCAACGCGTGGTCGGCCTCGACCCGCCGGGCGCTCACCCATGCACCCCACGACGCGTTCGGCCCCGGCGACCCCCAGGGCCGGATCGAGCTGCGGACCGCGCTCACGGACTACCTCGCCCGCGTCAGAGGAGTGCGGACCACTCCTGAACGCATCGTGATCTGCGCGGGTTTCTCCGACGCGCTGCGCCTGCTCTTCGGCGGCGGCGTACTGCGCGGATCACTCGCGGTCGAGGCGTACGGCCTGGCGTTCCACCGTGCCCTGCTCGCGACCGGCGGGGTGCGGACCGTGCCGCTCGGCCTCGACGACCACGGCACCAGGACCGAGGAGTTGGCCGGCCATCGCGGCGTCCGCTCAGTGCTGCTCACCCCGGCGCACCAGTTCCCCATCGGCGGCCCGCTCAGTCCCGCGCGCCGCAATGTGGCGGTCGACTGGGCGCGGGCAAGGGGCGGGGCGGTGATCGAGGACGACTACGACGGCGAGTTCCGGTACGACCGCGAGCCGGTCGGCGCGGTCCAGGCGCTCGACCCCGACCACGTCCTGTACCTCGGCTCGACCAGCAAGAGCATCTCGCCCGCGCTACGGCTCGGCTGGATGGTGCTGCCGGAACGACTGGTCGACCCGGTGCTGGCGACGAAGGGCCAACGTGAGCGCTGGACCAGCGTCGTCGACCAGCTCACGTTCGCGGACCTGATCACCTCCGGGGCCTACGACCGGCACATCCGTCAGATGCGCCAGCGCTACCGCGACCGCCGTAACCGCCTGGTCGCCGCACTCACCGAACACACCCCGCACATCGAGGTCACGGGCATCGCCGCCGGTCTGCACGCGGTCCTGCGCCTCCCGCCCGGCACCGAAGCCTCCACCCTGAAGGCCGCCGCCTGGCGCGGCCTGGCCCTCGACGGCCTCGCGGACTACCGGCACCCCGCGGCAACGACGCCCCCGCTCGACGGCCTGGTCGTCGGGTACGCGACCCCACCCGACCACGCCTACGCCGCCGCCATCGAGGCGCTCTGCCAGATCCTCCCGCCCACCACCACCTAGCCCGGGCACGCACGCCACAAGCCCCGCCTCGGGAACGGGCGGGACCGGGCGGGACCGGGCGAGGGCAGTGCTCCATCAGGCCTTACGAAGCCGGAAGGCGGCGATGGTGGTGAGGACGATGCCGGCGACCGTACACCAGATGGCGGTCCGGAGGCCGTCGGTGGTGGCGGAGGCGAACTCCTCCGAAGAGGCTTCGGGGAGGCCGGAGTTGGCCACGGCCACCATAAGAGCGAGACCCATGGCGCCGCCGATCTGCTGGCTGGTGGAGGCCAGGCCGGAGGCGATGCCCTGATCGGCGGGGGCGACGTTACGGGTGGCGGCGCCGAACATCAGGGTGTAGCCCGCGCCTTGGCCGATCCCCAGGAGTATCAGCCCGGGAACCAGGGCCAGATAGGAGCCGTCCACGGAGACGGTGGCGCCGACGGTCGCCGCACCGAGCCCGCCCACCACGAGCGAGGCGATCATGATCGCGCGGATGCCGTGGCGGGTGGCCAGACGCCCGGCACCCTGGGAGCCGGCCGCGATCGCGAGCATCGGGACGAGGAACGCCATGCCGGTGCGCATGGCGCCGTAACCGTGCACGCTCTGGAAATAGACGGTGAGGAAGTAGAGCAACGTACCGAACGTGCCCATGTAGAGGAACGTGATCAGGGTGCCGGTCGTCAGGTCGCGGTCACGCAGCAGCCGCAACGGCAGCAACGGGCCGGAGCTCCTGCGCTCGATCGCGATGAACGCACCCAGCAGAACGGCGCCGAGGAGTGCGGCGCCGACGACGGTCGCCGAACCCCACCCCGACTCCGGTCCCTGAACCAGGGCGAAGACGATGAGGGTGATGCCCACGGTGGAGGTCAGCGCCCCCGCGAGGTCGAGCGTACGGCCGGTGGCCCGCGGGGCATCGGGTGCGATCAGCGGGAAGGCGAGGAGCGCGGCCAGCGCCGCAAGCGGCACGTTCACGTAGAACACCGAGGCCCAGCCGAACGCCTGGGTCAGCAATCCCCCGAGCAGCGACCCGAGGATCATGCCGCTCCCACCGGCCGTACCCCACACCGCGAAAGCCCGGTTGCGTTCGCGCCCCTCCGCGAATCGCGCCGCCCGCTTCATCGCAACCGACGGGCCCTGGGACCGTTGGGTGGGCGCGCTCGAGTACCTCCAGGGCGATCCCGGCTACTCGCCTGCACGGCAACGCCAATGGCTGGACGGACAGGCCGCCTTCGCGGATGGCTGGTCGCACCGCTAGCTTGCCGGCTTCTGAGATGGCGATGGTCGGACATCCACCGTCAGGCCGCACCTGACGGTAACCGACCTCCCGCGCAGTGGTGTTCGCTACCGGGCCGGCGCGACCAGTACTCACGGGCGGTTGGCCAGTACGTAATCGCGGTATTCGTCGCCGGCCATGGACTGATTCACCCAGCGTTCGCGTAAGGCTCCGGTGCTGATTTCGGCAACGTTCCTGTCGGTCCGAGGAACTGCTCGACGGTACGCCCCCGCTTGAGGGCACCGAGGATGAATGGTTCTGCCAGGTAGCGCACGGCGGAAGATTACGTCTCGATGAGAATGCGGATCCATATCCTCGCCCGCGCTCCGGATCCTCTGCAAGCGTGGCAAGCGTGCTCAGCCTTGGGAACGGCGGAGTGCCCACTCCCGGTCGCTCGGCGTCGACTCGGTCCGCCAACGAGCCCGCAGAACTCCGTCGTTGTCAGGCATGACAGCGGTACACAGAGGCGCACTCTCACCCTCGTATACGGACATGATCGCGGCGGCCGAGGCACAGGCGATCCGGGCGGACAGTTCCGGGAACTCGTCCTCGTCGGCGATGGCGCTGTGCATGCGGCCGTCCTCGTCCTGCCAGACGCCTTCGACGAGTCCCTCCTCGGGGAGGGCGCCCAGAACGGCGTCGATGTCGCTGGACAGGCGCGGCCAGACGGCCAGACGGGCCCGGGGAGCCAGTCCGGCGCGCACCGTTTCGATGGTCTCGCGGGTGAGGTGGTGCCATCGCGAGGCACCTCCGAGATACGTCTCCTCCAGGATTCCGGCGCGACCTGTGGCGACGGCCCGGTGCAGGTCGGACCAGAATTCATCGTCGCCGGGCCGCTGCACGCCTTCCTGCCCGGCCTCGAATGCGTACGGGGATACAGCCATACGTTCCGGGAACAGCCCGAGCCCGCGGGTGCGGGCCAGCGCCTTCTCGCAGGGTCGGCTGCTGCTGATGTACAGGTACTGGTCCCATCCGACGTGGACCGCGAAGGTGTCCTCCACCTCCAGCCGGCACCCGGCACCGCTGTCACGGAGCATGATCCGCACCAGCTCCAGTGCGAGGTCGAGCGATACCTCTGCCCCGTCGTAGAAGCCGGCTGGGCCGAACGGGAAGAGGCCGTCCAGCCCGAATCCGTCCACCGGAGGCTCGACGCCGAAGTGCGCGAGGGACGGAATCTGGGGTTCACGTACAACCAGGTGATCGATGGCGGTGTCCCCGGCGAACGACGCGACCGCCTGAAGATAGGCCGCCTCGACCTCGCCGTGGTCGCTGACGGTGTCCTCAGAGCCGGTGTAGTGCCCATGCTCGTCGCGGTCGGCGGGGTCGTATTTGGTGACGCGGTAGACGTAGGTCAGCACGCCCCCATCTTTCTGCATGTACTCCCACACCGCGCCTGAGGGCTGGACGCCGATGTCCA
This sequence comes from Streptomyces beijiangensis, assembly GCF_017315755.1. Lineage (GTDB taxonomy): Bacteria > Actinomycetota > Actinomycetes > Streptomycetales > Streptomycetaceae > Streptomyces > Streptomyces beijiangensis. Next base: position 21,840 of record NZ_JAFLRJ010000015.1, on the reverse strand, counting down.
GCAGGCCGTGCGGCTGCCTTCCCCTCCACGACATCTCGGCCGTGCGGCCCGCCACACCCCGGGCATGAAAAAACCCCAGGTCACGGCGAGTGAGTCCTGGGGTAATTCCGGGCCGCCTTCGGGATTCGAACCCGAGACCTACGCATTACGAGTGCGTTGCTCTGGCCAGCTGAGCTAAGGCGGCATGTGCTGTGCACCATGGTGCGGTCAGCAGCGGAGCCAAGTCTACAGGGTTTAATGTCGTGCTCCGGACCACCCCCGGGACCCCTCCCCAGGTCAGCCGCAGAGGCCCCGGGCCTGGGGTTCGCACGGGTAGTTGCCTGCTGCTGTGATCGCCGTCTCGCCGTGCGGGCCCGCCAGGTGGTCCAGGAACGCGGCCGCCGGGGAGCCTGCGGGCGGGCGGCCTCGGGTGTACGCGTACTCGATCGACCAGTACGGGTAGCGGCCTGACTTCACGGCGGCGAGGGTCGGGGTGACGCGGCCGAGGGAGACGGTGAGGGTGTTCCGGCGGGACGTGGAGGCGGCGGCTCCCGCGTCGGCGTAGCCCAGGGCGCCTGGGGTGGTGTCGACGGCCGCGAGGAGTTCGTCGGTGGTGGGGCGTTCGCAGCGGATCGTGGGGGTGGCGAGGTCGCGGTCGGCCGTACGGCAGTCGCCCGAAGTGGTCGGGGGCTCCGGGTGGTTGGCGAGGATCTTGGACTCGAAGATCTGGCGGCTGCCCGAGTCTCCGTTGCGGCCCACCAGGCGGACGGGGAGATCGGCGCCGCCCAGGGCCGACCAGTTGCGGATGCGGCCCGCGTAGAGGTCGCGGAGCTGGGGGAGGGTGAGGTTCTCGATCTTGGTGGAGCGGTTCACCACTACGCGGAAGACCGTCACCGCCACCGGGGCGCCGGTCAGGCCCGACTCGTTGCCCGGCAGGCGGGTGTCGCTGAAGGCGATCCGGGCCGAGGTGGTGACGGAGCGGGTGCCTGCCGCGCTGCCGTCGAGTTCCACCTTGATCTGTGCGGAGCGGGGGCAGGCGGAGCGGTAGCTCTTCACTGCCCGGTCGAGTACCGGCTTGAAGGCGGTGGAGCCGATGACCGTGAGCGCGCCGGTGGGGCAGGAGGACGTATCGGAGGCACGTGGGGCGGTCACGTAACCCGCGAGGAATCCCAAGCCCAGGGTGAGGAGGAGCGCGGAGTTACGGAAGGCCTTCGCGCGCTCCACGCGGGCGTGGCCGCGGACGATGTCGCCGCCGCCTATGTGGCCGTTGAGGCGGATGTCGCCGCTGTGCGGGCCGTCGAGCAGGAGGAGGAGCTTGAAGTGGTCCTTGCGCTTCATCGCGAAGCGCGGGATCGGCAGGCGCTCGCCGGTCGCGTGCAGGCCCGGCGGGCGGCGCAGGGTGTCGAGGAGGACGTCGCGCTCGACCTCGACCGGCTCGACGTGGATGAGGGTGCGGCCGGGGAACCGTACGTACAGTTCGTGCTCTATGTCCTCCGAGCGCAGTTCCTGGAAGCCGACGTTCTCGATACGCAGGAGCACCAGGCTCGCGGACTCGCCCGGGGACCCGTCGGAGGGGCCCGTGCCGGGCGGGCGGAGGCGGACCGCGCCGCCAGGGCCGTCACGGACGATGCTGATGGGGATGTTGAGCTGGATGCGGTACGCGATGCGGTGGCGAAGGCGGTAGTACTGCCACAGGCCGGTGCAGGCCGAGGCGAGGACGGTCGCGATCACCGCCCAGAGCGCCTGGCTGAGTTCCGTCGACATTGCCGTCCCCCCGAGGCCGAGCCGAGAGGACCGACGGTAACCGCGAGAACTCCCGCCCCAGCGGCCACGAGGGGCCCAGGGACGGGAGTTCCGGAGGTTGTTGAGGGGCTGTCAGATTCTGTTCACCGGCAGGTCTTGCCGGTTGACGGAACCGTGCCTTCCAGGAGGTAGGTGTTGATCGCCGTGTCGATGCAGTCGCTGCCGCGGCCGTACGCCGTGTGGCCGTCCCCCTCGTACGTGAGGAGCGTGCCCGAGTCGAGCTGGGAGGCCAGGGACTTGGCCCACTTGTACGGGGTCGCCGGGTCTCGGGTCGTGCCGACCACCACGATCGGGGCCGCGCCCTTCGCCTCGATGCTGTGCGGGCGGCCGGTGGCCGGGGTCGGCCAGTAGGTGCAGTTCAGGGCGGCCCAGGCGAAGCCCTCGCCGAACACCGGGGAGGCCTTCTCGAAGGAGGGGAGCGCGGCGGTGACCGCGTCGGGGCCGGTGAAGGACGGGGGCGAGTCGAGGCAGTTGACCGCGGCGTTGGCGAACATCAGGTTCGCGTAACTGCCGTTCTCCTGACGCTCGTAGTACGAGTCGGCCAGCGAGAGCAGGCCCGCCCCGTCGCCGTCCATCGCGCGGGTGAGCGAGGCGCGCAGTTCGGGCCAGGCCGCCTCGTCGTACATCGCGGCGATCACACCGGTGGTGGCGAGGGATTCGCCGAGCTTGCGGGACTGGCCGGTGGGGACGGGCTTCGCGTCGAGCGTGGTGAAGAACTTCTTCAGGTTGGTGGAGGCGTCCGCCACGGAAGTGGTGCCCAGCGGGCAGTCCTCGTGCTTGATGCAGTCCGCGGCGAAGGACTGGAAGGCGGTCTCGAAGCCGGCTGTCTGGTCGCGGTTCATGTCGATCGCCGGGAGCGAGGGGTCCATCGCGCCGTCCAGGACGAGGCGCCCGGTGCGGTTCGGGAACAGCTGGGCGTACGTCGCGCCGAGGAAGGTGCCGTACGAGGCGCCGAGGTAGTGGAGCTTCTCGTCGCCGAGGATCCCCCTGAGGATGTCCATGTCACGGGCCGCCTCGACCGTGGAGACATGGGGCAGGACGGTGGCCGAGCGCTTCTCGCAGCCCCGCGCGAAGTCCTTGAGCGCGATGGTCAGCAGGGTGGTCTCGCCGGCGTCGTCCGGGGTCTGGTCGACCTGGGTGTACGCGTCCATCTCCTTGCCCGTCAGGCATTCGACGGGCTCGCTGCGGGCCACACCGCGCGGGTCGACGGCCACCATGTCGTAGCGGGCCCGGACCTGGGCGGGGTAGCCGATCCCCGCGTACCCCTGGAGGTAGTCGACCGCGGAGCCCCCGGGGCCGCCCGGATTGACCAGCAGCGAGCCGATCCGCTTGCCGGGTCCTGTGGCCTTCTTGCGGGAGACGGCGAGCTTGATGTCGCCCGAGGAGCTCTTCGCGTAGTCGAGGGGGGCCTTCATGGTGGAGCACTCGAAGCCGGGGGCACCGCAGGAACGCCAGGTCAGCTTCTGCGCGTAGTACGAGGTGAGATTCGCGGCCGGAGCCGCTTTGGGTGACGCGGACGCCGAGGCGCTCGGGGTCGAACTCCCCGCCGTACAGCCCGTGATGAGCAGGCCGGCGGTGGCCAGTGTGGTCGCGAGGGTGGAGAGCAGGCGCCTGGTGTCCATCCCCGGAGCGTAGTCGGGTGTTGACGCGCCGTGTACTTTCACGCTCGTACGGGTGAGCCGTCAAGCCGGGGCAACCGCGGGGGCCACCGCGGGGGCCACCGCAGGGGCCACCGCAGGGGCCGCTGTCAGCCCGCGCGCAGGGCCACCGTCATCGCCTCGACGGCCAGAAGCGGTGCCACGTTCCGGTCCAGGGCGCGGCGGCAGGCGGTGATCGCCTCGATGCGGCGCAGCGTGCGCTCGGGGCCGGAGGCGCGGGCGATGCGGTCGAGTGCGTCGCGTACGTCCTCGTTGGAGAGGGGCACCCCGGAGCGGAACTGGAGGGCCAGGACGTCCCGGTAGAAGCCGGTGAGGTCGGTCAGCGCGAGGTCGAGGCTGTCGCGCTGGGTGCGGGTCTTGCGGCGCTTCTGCCGGTCCTCGAGCTCCTTCATCGCGCCCGCCGTGCCCCGCGGCATCCGGCCGCCCGCGGATGCGCCGAGCGCCGTCTTGAGGTCCTCGGTCTCCTTGGCGTCCACCTCCTCCGCCATCTGCTTGGCGTCGTCGGACGCCGCGTCGACCAGCTCCTGGGCGGCCTTGAGGCAGCCGCCGATGTCGTCGACGCGCAGCGGGAGTTTGAGCACGGTGGCGCGGCGGGCCTTGGTGCGCTCGTCGGTGGCGAGCCGGCGGGCGCGGCCGATGTGTCCCTGGGTGGCGCGGGACGCGGCCAGCGCGACCTGCGGGTCGATGCCGTCCCGGCGGACGAGCAGATCGGCGACCGCCTCGACGGGCGGCGTGCGCAGGGTGAGGTGGCGGCAACGGGAACGGATCGTGGGCAGCACGTCCTCCAGGGAGGGCGCGCAGAGCAGCCAGACCGTGCGCGGGGCCGGCTCCTCGACCGCCTTGAGCAGCACATTGCCCGCGCCCTCGGTGAGGCGGTCGGCGTCCTCCAGGACGATGACCTGCCAGCGTCCTGTGGCCGGCGAGAGCTGGGCGCGGCGGACCAGGTCGCGGGTCTCCTTCACACCGATGGAGAGCAGGTCCGTACGGATCACTTGGACGTCGGCGTGGCTGCCGATCATGGCGGTGTGACATCCGTCGCAGAAGCCGCAGCCGGGCGCGCCGCCGAGGGCACGGTCGGGGCTGACGCACTGGAGAGCGGCGGCGAAGGCGCGGGCGGCGGTGGACCGGCCCGATCCCGGCGGCCCGGTGAAGAGCCAGGCGTGGGTCATCGTCGACCTGGACACATCGGGGGCGGGTACGCCGGTGGCCGCGGCGGTGACGAGTGCGTCGGCGTCGCGGGCGGCGGAGGCCAGCTGCGACTGGACCCGGTCCTGCCCGACGAGGTCGTCCCATACGGCCATGGTGCTCGCCCCTTTGATGTGGCTTCGTGCGATGTCCCCATTGTGGGGCAGGGGTCTGACAACAGGATCCGCACGGGGCTCTGGTCCGCAATCGCCGGAGGGGCAGATCAAGCCCGTCCGGCGATTGAGGACCAGCGGCCGAAGGCCGCGCACCAGCCCCGGCTAGCGCCGCCCTCGGCCCTTGCGCCCGCTCCCGCCGTTCTCGTCGTCGTGATCCCCCAGCAGCTCGTCCGCCAGCGACGGCAGATCGTCCAGCGGGGTCTCCTCGGCCCAGTCCGAGCGGGGCCGCGGCTTGGCCGGGTCGACCTTGGGGATCTCCCGGGTGCGCTCGTTCTCGCCCTCCGGCGCGGCCTCGTCGCGGAAGTAGCCGCGCGGCGCACGGTCCTCCCGTACCGGCGGAAGCACCGCCGTCTCCTCGGCATCCCGGATCTTCGGGATCACCGTCGTCTCCTGAGCATCCTGGATCTTCGGGATCACCGCGGTCCGGTCGGCGTCAGGCACCCGCGGCATGACCGTGGTCTCCTCCGCGTCCGCCGCGGGACTCCGCACCGGCTGGGTGATCTCGTTCGCACCGACCACCGGCGTCTCGACCGTCGTCTCGGCAGCCGAAGCCCCTGCCTCGGCCGCAGCCGACGCGGCGGCCGACGAGGCAGCGGACGAAGCGACCGCAGCCGCCTCGGCCTCCGCCAGACGCCGTGCCTCCTCGGCGCGCAGCAGCGCCTCCTCGGCCTTGCGCTGCTTCTCGCGGCGGCGTTCGTCCGCCTCCGCCCGCAGCCGGTCCTCTTCTTCCTTCTGCCGGCGCAGCCGCTCCTGCTCAGCGGCGCGCGCCCTCTCCTCGGCCTCGCGGCGCAGCCGCTCCTCCTCGGCGAGACGGCGCGCCTCCTCGGCACGCTGCCGTGCCTCCTCGGCCTGGCGCTCCTCCTCGCGGCGGCGCGCCTCCTCGAGTTCGAGGCGCTTGCGCTCCTCCTCCTCGGCGCGCAACTTCGCCAGCTGGGCCTGGCGCTCGGCCTCCAGCCGCTCCTCCTCCGCCTTGCGCGCGGCCTCCTCGTCGGCGAGGCGCTTGGCCTCGGCCTCGGCGGCCTTGCGTGCGTCCTCCTGGGCCTTGACCTCGGCCTCGGAGAGCGGGAGGAGCTGGTCGAGCCGGTGACGTACGACCGTCGTGATCGACTCCGGTTCCTGCCCGGCGTCCACCACCAGATAGCGCCCGGCGTCCGCAGCGGCGAGGGTCAGGAATCCGGCCCGTACCCGCTGGTGGAACTCCATCGGCTCGGATTCCAGCCGGTCCGGCGCCTCAGTGAAGCGCTCGCGCGCGGTCTCGGGCGAGACGTCGAGGAGGACCGTCAGATGCGGTACGAGACCATGCGTCGCCCAGCGGTTGATGCGGGCGATCTCGGTCGGGGAGAGGTCACGGCCCGCGCCCTGGTAGGCGACGGACGAATCGATGTAGCGGTCGGAGATGACGATCGCGCCGCGCTCCAGAGCGGGCCGTACGACCGAATCGACGTGCTCCGCGCGGTCGGCCGCGTACAGCAGCGCCTCCGCGCGGTTCGACAGACCCGCGCTCGACACATCGAGCAGGATCGACCTCAGCCGCTTCCCGATCGGCGTCGCACCCGGCTCCCGCGTGACCACGACCTCGTGGCCCTTGGCCCGGATCCACTCGGCGACCGCCTCGACCTGTGTCGACTTGCCGGCTCCGTCGCCGCCCTCCAGGGCGAGGAAGAAACCGGTGGCCGACTGGGCCTGCGCCGGGTCGTCGCCGCCGCGCAGCGCATCGCGCAGATCGCGGCGGAGCGGTACGCCGGAGCGGTCGTCGGTCTTGGCCAGTACGAGCGCCGCCACCGGCAGCAGCAGCGCGCCGACCAGCATCAGCGTGAAGGCGGCCCCGCCGTGGGCGAAGACGAACGTGCCGTCGCCGAGATGGTGCGGGCCGATCGCGGCGGCGAGCAGCGGGGCGACGATCGCGCCGAGCGCGATCGCGACCCGTACGACGGCCTGGAGGTGGTCGGTGGTCCGCGCACGGCGGAACTCCTCGGTCTCCAGGTCCACGAGGGTGTGCGCGGTGGCGGCCGCGACTCCGGCCGCGTAACCGGCGAGCGCCGCGATCAGCAGGACGGTCGCCATGTCGGGGACAAGGCCCATCGCCAGGAGCGCCACGCCGGTGAGCGCGATGGCGATGGCGAGCAGGCGGCGGCGCGAGAGGGCGGGCAGTACGGCGGCCGCGCTGCGGATGCCCGCGCCCACGCCACCGATCAGAACCAGGACCATGAGCGAGAACGCGGCAGGTCCGCCGTGCAGGTCGATGGTGTGCAGCACGGCGACGGCAGCGGCGGAAGCAATCGCTCCGGCAACGGCTGCGGCGGCCAGCACGAGCAACGGGGTCGCTCCGGTACGGCCGTTGTCCGGGCCGTTGCCGGTCGAGGGCCTGCGCAGACCCTCCAGCGGGGAGCGCGGCCGGGGCGTCTGGCCGCCGGGCAGCTCAAGGAAGTACAGCGTCGATACGGAGGCGGAGAAGAGCCCCGCCGCGACGTAGGAGCCGAGGGCCGCCTGGTGCACGGAGAACCAGTCGATGCCCGTACCGAGAAGCCTCCCGATCAGCGTCGCGACGAGAAGCGCCGCGGCCGCGAGGGGGATCGCCACAAAGACCGTACGGAGGGACAGCCTGCGCAGCGCGTCCATGTGGTCGGGCAGCGGGCGCACCGCGGCGCCCTCGATCGGCGGGGACGGGAGCAGGGCGGGTGCCGCGCTCTCCTTGGCCGCTGTCCAGAAGCGCTCGGCGACTCCGCCGAGGAAGACGGTGACCAAGAGGAAGGCGAGGGCCTTGTCCGGGGTCCAGTCGATCCACAACGGTGCGACGACGAGCAGCGCGAGGCGGATCCCGTCGGCGCCGATCATCGTCCAGCGCCGGTCCAGCGGCCCTCCGGGCGCGGTCAGCGCGGAGACGGGTCCCAGCAGCACCGCCCCGAAGAGCAGCGTGGCAAGCACGCGGGCGCCGAAGACGGCGGTGACAGCGAGGGCGGCACCGCGGTAACCGCCCCCGAAAGATCCTTGCGTGATGGCCGCCTGCAACGACAGCAGCAGAAGCACGAGGAGGGCGAGGGCATCGCCGGTCGCGCCGACAAGGTGAGCGCTCCACAACCGCCTGAGCGGGGGGAAGCGCAGCAATGCCCGTACGGCGCGCTCGCGTGAGTCTGCGGCTAGTTCGTCGGAGGTGGGGCTCACGACCGTTGGCTGCTCGGCTCGCGTCATCCGCCCAGCCTATCCGGAGCGTGCAACTCCCTGCCGGGCGCACCCGAACATCTGTCCTCGATCGCCGGACGGGCTTGGACTTTCAAGCCCGTCCGGCGATCGAGGACGTCATTCAGCCCCTCAGGCAATTGATTGAGGAGCGGGGGGCCGGGGGCAGAGCCCCTGGACCCCCGGCTTCTACTCGTCCGCCGCCGAAGCCGAAGCCGCAGCCTTGGCGGTCGCCTTCTTCGCCGGCGCCTTCTTGGCCGCCGTCTTCTTGGCAACGGTCTTCTTCGCCGCAGCGGCCGTCGTCGTCTTCTTCGCCGCGGCCTTCTTCGCCGGCGCCTTCTTGGCCGCCGTCTTCTTCTTCACCGGCCCCTTGGCACGCTTCTCGGCGAGGAGTTCATAGCCGCGCTCGGGCGTGATCTCCTCGACGCTGTCGTCGGTCCGCAGCGTCGCGTTGGTCTCGCCGTCGGTGACGTACGCACCGAAGCGCCCGTCCTTCACGACGACCGGCGCCCCGCTCACCGGGTCCGTGCCCAGTTCCTTCAGCGGCGGCTTGGCCGCGGCCCGGCCGCGCTGCTTCGGCTGGGCGTAGATCGCCAGGGCCTCGTCCAGCGTGATCGAGAAGAGCTGGTCCTCCTCGGTCAGCGACCGCGAGTCCGTGCCCTTCTTCAGATACGGGCCGTACCGGCCGTTCTGAGCGGTGATCTCCACGCCTTCCGCGTCGACGCCCACCACACGCGGCAGCGACATCAGCTTGAGCGCTTCGTCCAGCGTGACCGTGTCGAGCGTCATCGACTTGAACAGCGAAGCCGTCCGCGGCTTGACCGCGTTCTTGCCGGTCTTCGGCGTGCCCTCGGGCAGCACCTCGGTCACGTACGGCCCGTACCGGCCGTCCTTCGCCACGATCTGGTTCCCGGAGACCGGGTCGGCGCCCAGCTCGAAGTCCCCGCTCGGCTTGGCGAGCAGCTCCTCCGCGTACTCCACGGTCAGCTCGTCGGGTGCCATCTCCTCCGGCACGTCCGCGCGCTGGTGGTTCTCGGAGTCCTTCTCGCCGCGCTCGATGTACGGGCCGTACCGGCCGACCCGCAGTACGATCCCGTCGCCGACGGGGAACGAGGAAATCTCCCGGGCGTCGATCGCACCCAGGTCGGTGACGAGATCCTTGAGCCCGCTGAGGTGGTCCCCCTCGCCGTTGCCGACGGCCGCGGCCGCGCCTGCCTGGTCGTCGCCCTCGCCGAAGTAGAACCGCCGCAACCACGGCACCGCCTGCGCCTCGCCCCGCGCGATGCGGTCGAGGTCGTCTTCCATCCTGGCGGTGAAGTCGTAGTCGACGAGCCGTCCGAAGTGCGTCTCGAGCAGGTTGACCACGGCGAAGCTCAGGAAGGACGGCACGAGTGCCGTGCCCTTCTTGAAGACGTATCCGCGGTCGAGGATCGTCCCGATGATCGAGGCGTACGTCGACGGGCGGCCGATCTCGCGCTCTTCGAGCTCCTTGACCAGCGAGGCTTCCGTGTACCTGGCCGGCGGCTTGGTCGCGTGCCCGTCCACCGAGATCTCCTCGGCCGACAGGGCGTCGCCCTCGCCGACCTGCGGGAGGCGTCGCTCGCGGTCGTCGAGCTCGGCGTTCGGGTCGTCGGCGCCTTCGACGTAGGCCTTCATGAAGCCGTGGAAGGTGATCGTCTTGCCGGAGGCGGAGAACTCCGCGACCCGGCCGTCGCTCGATGTGCCCGCGATCTTCACGGTGACCGAGTTGCCGACGGCGTCCTTCATCTGGGAGGCGACGGTCCGCTTCCAGATGAGCTCGTACAGGCGGAACTGGTCGCCGGTCAGCCCGGTCTCGGCCGGGGTGCGGAAACGATCACCCGAAGGGCGGATCGCCTCGTGCGCCTCCTGCGCGTTCTTGACCTTCCCGGCGTACGTACGCGGCTTGTCCGGCAGATATTCGGCGCCGTACAACTGCGTGACCTGCGCACGGGCCGCCGTGATCGCGGTCTCGGAGAGCGTCGTGGAGTCCGTACGCATATAGGTGATGAAGCCGTTCTCATACAGCTTCTGCGCGACCTGCATGGTGGCCTTGGCCCCGAAGCCCAGCTTGCGGGAGGCCTCCTGCTGGAGCGTCGTCGTACGGAACGGGGCGTACGGCGAGCGGCGGTACGGCTTGGACTCGACCGAGCGCACCGCGAACGCGGTGTCGGCCAGTGCGGTGGCGAGCGCGCGGGCGTTCGCCTCGTCCAGATGCAGGACCTCGGACTTGAGCTGCCCTGTGGAGTTGAAGTCGCGGCCCTGGGCCACCCGGCGGCCGTCGACGGTGTTCAGCCTGGCCAGCAGGGTCGACGGGTCGGAGGCGTCGCCCTTGCGGCCGGTGGAGAACGTACTGGTCAGGTCCCAGTACTCAGCAGAACGAAAAGCGATGCGCTCGCGTTCCCGCTCGACGACGAGCCGTGTCGCGACGGACTGGACACGCCCGGCGGACAGCTTCGGCATGACCTTCTTCCACAGGACCGGCGATACCTCGTAGCCGTAGAGACGGTCGAGGATGCGGCGGGTCTCCTGGGCGTCGACCATGCGCGTGTTCAGCTCGCGCGGGTTCTCGACGGCGGCGCGGATCGCGTCCTTGGTGATCTCGTGGAAGACCATCCGGTGGACGGGGACCTTGGGCTTGAGGACTTCCTGCAGATGCCACGCGATGGCTTCGCCCTCGCGGTCCTCATCGGTGGCGAGGAAGAGTTCGTCGGACTCGGCGAGAAGCTCCTTGAGCTTCCTGACCTGGGCCTTCTTGTCTGCGTTGACGACGTAGATGGGCTGGAAGTCGTTTTCGACATCCACGCCGAGGCGGCGCACCTCACCGGTGTACTTGTCCGGCACCTCTGCGGCGCCGCTCGGGAGGTCGCGGATGTGCCCGACGCTCGCTTCGACGATGTAACCCGGGCCGAGATAGCCCTTGATCGTCTTCGCCTTGGCGGGCGACTCGACAATGACGAGTCGGCGGCCGCCGTGTGCGGTCTCGCTGGTCGGGGACAACGTGGCTCTTCTCTCCGGTCGACGCTCAATGGCTGTGCTGTTCGCACGGTGACGCTGCGGAGTGTGACGGTACATCCCGCCCCGGTGTCAAATGGCCGAAGTTCATAACGGCCACTCGAACGGTATGTAAATCTATCGCTTAAGCATCACAGTAACCCTGGGGGCACAGATGCAGGCTACGTCCACTTGGGCCCTCGCGCCCGAACTGTCCGAAGCTCTGGCTCGCGGCACAACCACCAGGGAATGGATTGGAGACCGCCGCCCCGTCTGCTCCTACGCGCGGATCAGCGAGGAGAAACAGCAGGCCGCAGGCGTCGCCCGACAGCATCTGAACAACACCGCCGCAGCAGTCCCCCTGGGCCTCGCCGTGGTCGCCCACTACACGGACAATCACCTCACGGCAGCCGATCCCGCCGTATCACGGCCAGGGTTCCTGCAGATGGTCCGGGATCTGCGCGCCAGACAGACAGCGGAAGGAGTTCCGGTCAGCGGAATAGTCGCCGTCGCGGCAGACCGCGTGTACCGCCTTCCCTCAGACCGTCTGCGCGTGCATCGAGCTCTGACCGTGAACGACGACGGCTGTTTCTACGCGGTCGACGAGCATCGCTTCGTCGAACTGCATCGCACTGCTACCGATGGTGATGCCTGGGACGGCGAGGTGACGGCGGTCAGACAACGAACCGCTCGCTCCGTCCGGGACCGTGCGAGGGAGGGCAAGCAGTCGGGGGGGCACCGGCGCTTTGGCTGGCTCCCCGGGGACAGGCGGCAGGACCGGCCGCACAACCACGAGTTGGACCCGGTCGAATCCGCCTGTCTCAGAAAGATGATCGGCATGCTGCTGTCCGGAGAGTCCAGCGAGTCGGTCAGCGCGTGGCTCAACAATGAGGGCGTTCCCACCGTGCGCGGTGGTCGATGGACCGGCAATACCGTACGGAACATCGTCAGCAACCCAGCCATCTGCGGATACCGGATGCTGGACGGCGAGCTGGTGACCGACCTCGCCACAGGTGCACCTGTGGTCGGCAGCTGGGCCGCCGCCGCCACGGTGGATGAGTGGAGAAGACTCGCAGCGCTGTACCCCGGCCACTACCGCATCAATGCGGGGACCCTGAAGGGAGATCCCGCTCGCAGCGTCAAGCGCCGGAAGAGCCCAGACCCGGAATCCGCCCGGAAATACCTGCTGTCGGGAATCGTCCGCTGCGGAAAGCCGGATGAGCACGGCCGCCTCTGCGACTCCAAGATGGTCGGCAATCCGCCGAGCAGGCCGACCGGACGCCCCTCGTACGCGTGCAAGCTTCCGTCGTGCCGTGGAGTCGCCCGGCAAGTCGCCCTGGTGGACGAGGCCGTCGAGGGATACGTGATCTCGGCTCTGACCGAACGGTACGGGGCCGAGCAGCCCTCAACACCGTCCTGGCACGGACAGGGCGTCCTTGACTCCTTGCGGGAGCGGGCTGCGCTCCTCAAGAGGCAGTACGCCCACGGCGGCATAGCGCCTCACGATTTCTTCGACGTGCTCTCCGAATTGAACGCTCACATCGCGGAATCCGAGAAGGACGGAGCAGACTTCACGGCCCAGCAGGCCACCGCGAACGCGTTCGCAGGGTTCAGCCGAGACCGCTGGCAGACGTTCGGCCTCGCCCAGAAGCGCAAGGCGATCAGCGCGGTCGTCCAGGCCGTAGTCGTCAGACCTCTACCGAAGGGAAGAGCGAGGCACGCTCCCTTCGATCCCTCATTGCTTGAGTTCGTCCCCCCACGGGTCAACTGACCCGAAGAGTCAAAGACCGGGCTCACAGCCGTGTGAAACACCACAGTCCGAGGGCGAGAAACGCCACCCCGACGAGCCCGGCGAGCACGCCGGAGACCGCTGGGCTCACTCCGTACGCGACCGGCGCACGGTGCAGGGTGCGCACACCTGTCCACAACAGCAATGCGCCGCCGAACAGCACGAACACCGCCCCGGCGAAGATCGCAGGCGTGCTTTCCATGACCCGTACCGCCCCCCGCATCCAGTCCCGCTCCCCTGACCACTCAGGAAATCAAGGCTGACCCCCACGGAACGCGCCAGGGACACGACAAGGCGGCGCAGAGGCGAACCGTGGGTGAACGCCGGACACGGGCCCCTTCGCGCTCCGACCACCCCGAGCCCGACGCACCCACCACACCGGGTGCCGGCAGAATATTGGCCGGTTTCACTTCCCGGCGGAGGATCCCGATCCGGTGCCCGGCCATCAGCGCGTCAAGAACGGCGGAACCGATCCTGGCCGTCTCGGCGGGCGACAGCGGCCCCGACTGCCGCACCAGCGCCTGGAGATCGATCGCATCGGGCACGAACTCCATGACGATCCACGGGAGTTCGTCATGTACCACCACATCGTGGACGGTCGCGACGTACGGATGACCGCGGAGCCGCGCCGCCTGCCGGGCCTCGCTGCGCGCCCGCGCGATCCGCGAGGTGCGTTCGTCCTGGTCCATCGTCACGCCGTCCGGAACGGCGATCTCCTTCACGGAGACCTCGCACGCCAGCCCCTGGTCGTACGCGAGCCAGACCCGTCCCATCCCGCCCGCACCGAGCTTGCGCAGCAGCCGGTAGCGCCCGGCGACGATCCTGCCCTCGCCCTGATCCGGCGTCTCCCCCACCATGGCGCCTCCCCCGAGACAGCACTCTCCGCATCCCTACGACGGTAGCCGCGAAGCCGCCCCCCACAGGACCCCTTCAGCGGGGAAACCCGCTCACTCCACCCCCGCTCCCCCCGTCGGCTCCAAGAAGCCCTCCTCCACCAGCACCCGGATCGCCTCGGGCGTCCGGTCCCTGAGCACCACCGGGTCCTCGTCGAGCAACTGTGCGATGGCGTCCAGGATCTGTCCGGCCGTCAGCGTCCCGTCGCACACCCCGGCGAAGCCGGCCCCGACCGAGTCCACCTTCGTCGCCCGCCGCATACCGCGGTTCTGACGGAGGATCACATGCTCGGGGTCCTCCGCCCCGGGAAGCCCGACCTGCTCCTGCACCACTTCCTCCACCAGCCGGAACCGGTCGGCCAGCAGCGCCGCGTCGTCATGCGACCGCAGGTAATCCTGACGTGCGAAATGCTCCCGTACGGCATCGCCCAGCGGCTGCTCGACGGGGTGCGGCCACTCCTCCGTCACGATCGAGGGCCGATCGGACCCCGACTTGTACAGCGTGATCCACCCGAAGCCCACGGCCCTGGTCTTGCGCGCCTCGAACTCGTCCAGCCACGCCTCGTACCGCGCCGCGTACTCGGCGGGATCCGTCCGGTGATCCCCGCTGTCCCGCAGCCACAGCTCCGCGTACTGCGTGATGTCCTGCACCTCGCGCTGCACGATCCACGCATCGCACCCGCGCGGCACCCAGGACCGCAGCCGCTCCTGCCACTCCTCGCCCTCCACGTGCTGCCAGTTGGCGAGGAACTGCGCGAACCCTCCCTCGTTCAACCTCTCCCCTGCTCCCTGAACGAGGGAGCGGCAGAGATCGTCCCCGCCCATCCCGCCGTCCCGGTAGGTCAGCCGGGCCCCCGGCGAGATCACGAAGGGCGGGTTGGAGACGATCAGGTCGTACGTCTCGGACTCCACCGGCCCGTAGAGCGAACCCACGCGCAGATCGGCCTCCCCGGCACCCGACAGCGCGAGGGTGAGCCGGGTGAAGTCGAGCGCCCGCAGATTGAGGTCCGTGGCCGTCACGCTCGTCGCGTGCCGCGAGGCGTGCAGCGCCTGGATGCCGGACCCCGTGCCGATGTCCAGGGCCGTCCCGACGGGCGTGCGCACCGTGATCCCGGCGAGCGTGGTGGACGCCCCGCCGACGCCGAGCACCACCCCTTCCCCGTGCCCGCTCGCCCCGCCGGCCCCGCCGACCGCGCACCCCAGGTCCGAGACGATGAACCAGTCCTGCCCCTCGGGCCCGCCGTAAGGACGCACGTCCACGCTCGCCCGTACGACGTCGGCGCCTTCGTCCCCGTCCCCGTCCCCGTCCCGCACCAGCCATCCCCCGTCGAGGCACAGCTTGAGCGGCAGGGCGGCGGCGGCCCGCCCGGCCTCCACGGACTCCTGCAGCAGAAACAGCCGCACCAGCGTCTCGAGCAGGCTGTCGCCGCGCGTGGCGCGCAGTGCGGGCACCGTCTCGCTGCGGGCCAGCGCGGCGTACGCGGGCGCGCCGAGCAGATCGAGCAGCCCGTCCGCGGTGAAGGCGGCGGCGAGCAGGGCCTCGCGCAGCTCGGAGGAACGGTCGGACGCGGGAAGACTGGTGCTCGTACTCACCCGCCCATTGTGTCCGTCCGCACTGACAACGGCAGCATCACGGCCCGGCACCCCTGAGGGCGCCGGGCCGTGAGCAATCCGTGGAGACGTGGAGACGCAGCGAAAGCGCTACGACTTGGTGGCCGAAGCCGACGGCGAGGCCGACGAGGTCGGTACCTTGCAGCCGGGCTGCTTGGCGAGCGCCTTGCCCACATCGCCCTGCTGCAGCTTCTCGACCGCGCCGCTTCCGGACTTGTTGATCGCGTCCAGGCCGTCGGAGACCTTCGCCAGACCGTCGGCGAACTTCTGCTGGTCGCCGGTGTCCAGCGCCTTGACCTGCTTCACCAGCGCCGCATAGGCCGCCGAGGCGGTGTTCAGCTCCTTCACGGCGTTCTGCTGCAGGGTCGCCCCGTTGTCGACGGGCGGTGCGCCCGCCTTGGTCAGGGCCGCGGCAATGGCCTTGTCCGCGTCGGACAGGTCCTGGAACGCGGCCGCGTCGGCCTTCTGGATGTCGGCGGGCTTGCCGTCGGCCGCAGTGGCGACGATCTGCTGGTTCGCCTTCGTGCTCTTCGCCAGCTGCGGCTGGATCTGCCCGCAGAGTGTCTTGGCCCAGTCGTCGAGTTTCTTGTTGCCGTCATCGCTGCTGCATCCCGACAGGGACACAGACAGCACCAGTACCGCACCGCCGGACAGCGCGGCAGCAAGCTTCTTGTTCACCGGATTGGTCCCTTCCAAGGCTCTCGGCCCCGGAACTTACACGCCAAGTGGGCTACATTCGCGTGTCGTACACCCGTTCCGTCCGGTATTGCAGCCATTTGCACCAAGCAGATGGAGGGAGACAAGGCTCACCACCACCCCGCAAGCCCGCCGCGGAATGGTGGTGAGGGAGGGGCGGAGGTTACGAAACCACCGCCGGGTCCGGTGACTTGGCCACCCGCTCGTTGTTGCCCTCGTCGCCCACGGCGATCCCGCGCCGCTTGGAGATGTACACCGCGCCGACGATGACGAGGATCGCGACCGTCGCCACGACCGCACGCACTCCGGCACTGGCGTCCTCGCCGTAACTGAACTTGACGACCGCGGGCGCGATCAGCAGCGCCACCAGGTTCATCACCTTCAGCAGCGGGTTGATCGCCGGCCCGGCCGTGTCCTTGAAGGGGTCGCCGACGGTGTCGCCGATGACGGTCGCCGCATGGGCCTCACTGCCCTTGCCGCCGTGGTGCCCGTCCTCGACGAGCTTCTTCGCGTTGTCCCACGCGCCACCGGAGTTGGCCAGGAACACGGCCATCAGGGTCCCGGTGCCGATCGCACCCGCGAGGAACGAGCCGAGCGCGCCCACGCCCAGCGTGAAACCGACCGCTATTGGTGCCAACACCGCGAGCAGCCCGGGCGTGGCGAGCTCCCGCAGCGCGTCCCTGGTGCAGATGTCGACGACGCGCCCGTACTCCGGCTCCTCGGTGTAGTCCATGATCCCGGGATGCTCGCGGAACTGCCGCCGCACCTCGTAGACCACGGCCCCGGCCGAACGTGACACCGCGTTGATCGCCAGCCCCGAGAAGAGGAAGACGACCGCGGCCCCGAACATCAGTCCCACCAGATTGTTGGGCTGGGAGATGTCCAGGCTCAGGCCCAGTTCGCCGGACTTGGCGTTCACGTCCTTCACCGCGGTGGCGATCGCGTCACGGTACGAACCGAAGAGCGCCGAGGCGGCGAGCACGGCCGTGGCGATGGCGATGCCCTTGGTGATGGCCTTGGTGGTGTTGCCGACGGCGTCCAGGTCGGTGAGCACCTGGGCGCCCGCTCCCGTGACGTCGCCGGACATCTCCGCGATGCCCTGGGCGTTGTCGGAGACCGGTCCGAAGGTGTCCATGGCGACGATGACGCCGACGGTGGTGAGGAGCCCGGTTCCGGCCAGGGCCACCGCGAAGAGGGCGAGCATGATCGACGTACCGCCGAGCAGGAAGGCTCCGTACACCCCGAGGCCGATCAGCATCGCGGTGTAGACGGCGGATTCGAGCCCGATGGAGACGCCGGCGAGCACGACGGTCGCCGCGCCCGTCAGCGAGGACTTGCCGATGTCCCTGACGGGGCGTCGGGTGGTCTCGGTGAAGTACCCGGTGAGCTGCTGGATCAGGGCGGCCATGACGATCCCGATGGCCACGGCGATGAGTGCCAGGGTCCTCGGGTCGCCGCTGTGTCCGCTGATCGCGGTGTCGGTGACGCCCTTCAAGTCGGCGTACGAGGACGGCAGGTAGGTGTAGACCGCGACCGCCACCAGGGCGAGCGAGATCACCGCCGAGATGAAGAATCCGCGGTTGATGGCGGACATCCCGCTGCGGTCGGTGCGCCGCGGGGCGACCGCGAAGATACCGATCATCGCGGTGAGCACGCCGATCGCCGGGACGATCAGCGGGAAGGCGAGGCCGTAGTCGCCGAAGGCGGCCTTGCCGAGGATGAGGGCGGCGACGAGGGTGACGGCGTACGACTCGAAGAGGTCCGCCGCCATGCCCGCGCAGTCCCCGACGTTGTCGCCCACGTTGTCGGCGATCGTGGCGGCGTTGCGGGGGTCGTCCTCCGGGATGCCCTGCTCGACCTTTCCGACGAGGTCGGCGCCGACATCGGCGGCCTTGGTGAAGATTCCGCCGCCGACCCTCATGAACATGGCGATGAGGGCCGCGCCGAGACCGAATCCCTCAAGAACCTTGGGGGCATTGGCCGCATACACGAGGACGACGGTGGAGGCGCCGAGCAGGCCGAGGCCCACCGTGAACATGCCGACCACACCGCCCGTGCGAAAAGCGATCTTCATCGCTTTGTGGGAGACAGCGGTGAGATCCTTTTCCGGCTCGCCCTCCCCGGGGGTCGCTTCTCGCGCGGCAGCGGCCACACGCACATTTGCCCGTACGGCCAGACGCATACCGATGTAGCCGGTGACCGCGGAGAATACCGCGCCCACCAGGAAGAACACCGAACGTCCAATGCGCTGCGACCAGTTGTCCGAGGGAAGCA
This sequence comes from Streptomyces beijiangensis, assembly GCF_017315755.1. GTDB lineage: Bacteria > Actinomycetota > Actinomycetes > Streptomycetales > Streptomycetaceae > Streptomyces > Streptomyces beijiangensis. The sequence goes on along the minus strand of NZ_JAFLRJ010000015.1, from coordinate 3,587 downwards.
GGAAGAGCAGGAAGAACACGACGACGGCAAAGACGCCGAGCGTGCGCAACTGCCGCCCCAGATAGGCGTTCGCGCCCTCCTGTACGGCTGCTGCGATCTTCTTCATGGAGTCGGTGCCCTCGCCTGCCGCCAGTACCTGGCGCACCAGCAGCTGGGCGACGAGCAGGGCCGCCACAGCCACCACGGCGATGACGATCACGATGATGCGGTTGTCGTGGGTCAGTACCGCCATTCGTCCTCCTTGACGCTTGACGCTCAAAGCTCAAGATGTGGACGGATTGTAGGGAGCGGAACCTGATCAAAACAGTGGGCTGCAAATGGAATTGACCTTCGACTTAATGGGCCAGAACCATTCACTCCCATAAAGGATCTAGGAGAAAAGAAAAAGGCCCTGCTCAGCAGGGCCGTAAAAAGAATCAAGAAACTCTGGTGTTTACGGAAGAACCGTCGCAGGAGTGGTCGGCCAGCTCATGCGGATGACGCCTCCGGACACGCTGGAGGTCACTTCGACGTCGTCGACGAGACCGCTGATGACCGCGAGACCCATCTCGTCCTCGCCGTCGTCGTCGGAGTCGGCGCCGGACACGGACGGATCCGATGCGCTGCGCGCACCGGGGACCGATGTGGCCGCACCGCCCGGGCCCGGGACTTCGTCCCCGACCTCGATGGAGAAAGTCTTCTCCTCCTCGGTCAGCACGACCCGTACGGGCGCCGTGATGCCATGGGAACGGTGCAAGCCCACCGCACGCGAGCACGCCTCTCCGACCGCGAGCCTGACCTCGTCCAGTACCGCCTCGTCCACGCCGGCCCTGCGGGCCACGGCAGCCGCCACCAGACGGGCCGTCCTGACATGTTCGGGCTGGGCGCTGAAGCGGAGTTCAACGGTTGCCATGCGATCCCCCTCAGACCTTCGGACGTGTCGGCACACGGACGTTCAGACACGTGAGCGTTCAGGCATGCGCGCGTACGAGCGTGCATCCCAGGGGACCGGGCTGGGAGCCCGGCACCCCTGTGTTCTCTTCCGGAAGCCGTCAGTCGGTAGCTGCGACGGCTTCGTCGACCGTGGTGTGAATGGGGAACACCTTGGTCAGACCGGTGATGCGGAAGATTTTGAGAATGCGCTCCTGGTTGCAGACCAGGCGCAGCGAGCCCTCATGGGCACGCACACGCTTCAGGCCGCCCACCAGCACGCCGAGTCCGGTGGAGTCGAGGAAGTCCACGCCCTCCATGTCGACAACCAGGTGGTAGCTGCCGTCGTTCACCAACTCGACCAACTGCTCGCGCAGCTTGGGCGCGGTATATACATCAATCTCGCCACCGACCTCGACGACCGTACGGTCGCCACCAGGGCCGGACACATTGCGAGTCGACAGGGACAGGTCCACGGATCCTCCAGCACCTTGCTCAATTGTGGCGTCGCCCGGTGGCCTGCCCGGACGAACCAGGGGGCGGATCGCCAGCCGCGTTGGCATTCAATCACGGAGCAACCCCGCTGTGGCGGGGACAACCAAGGCCACCGACGACCGGGCAACGCCTGTGATGATTGTCCACCACACCAGTGACACACTCAGTGCCAATGGCTGAACTGACCCACTCCAGTCCTGACAGGCCGAACGCAGGTGCCCGGCCCCTCCCAGGCATGGTCCTCGATCAGCTCGCATCGCGGCAGGGGAGAGCTCCACGCATCACTCATACGGAGCACTTGCCCCCTCGTGCGGGAACCCATGCCGTCTGGCCCGATCGCATCCGGTCAGAAGTGATCTCCGCCATCCACGCGAGTGGCATCGAGCACCCCTGGACCCACCAGGCGACCGCAGCCGAGCACGCCCTGGACGGTGAGTCCGTGGTCATCGCCACCGGCACCGCCTCCGGCAAGTCCCTCGCGTACCTCGCCCCGGTCCTCTCGGCCCTCCTGGACGGCTCCGAGGCCCCCAACGGCCGCGGCGCGACCGCGCTCTACCTCGCCCCCACCAAGGCCCTCGCAGCCGACCAGCGCCGCTCGGTCAAAGAGCTCGCCGCTCCGCTCGGCAACGCGATCCGCCCCGCGGTGTACGACGGGGACACTCCCGTCGAAGAACGCGAGTGGGTGCGCCAGTACGCGAACTACGTCCTCACCAACCCGGACATGCTGCACCGCGGGATCCTGCCCTCCCACCCGCGCTGGTCGTCCTTCCTGCGCGCCCTGCGCTATGTCGTCATCGACGAGTGCCACACCTACCGCGGTGTCTTCGGCTCCCATGTCGCCCAGGTCCTGCGCCGTCTGCGCCGCCTCTGCGCGCGCTACGGCTCGCATCCCGTCTTCCTCCTCGCCTCGGCCACCGCCGCGGATCCCGCGATCGCCGCGGGCCGCCTCACCGGCCTGCCGGTCAAGGAGGTCGCCGACGACGCCTCACCGCACGGCGAACTGGTCTTCGCCCTCTGGGAACCCCCGCTCACCGAACTCCACGGCGAACAGGGCGCCCCCGTACGCCGTACCGCCACCGCCGAAACCGCCGACCTCCTGACCGATCTGACGATCCAGGGCGTGCGCTCGGTGGCTTTCGTACGCTCCCGGCGCGCCGCCGAGCTCATCGCCCTCATCGCCCAGGAACGCCTGGCCGAGGTGGACCGCTCCCTGGTCCGCCGCGTCGCCGCCTACCGCGGCGGCTATCTCCCCGAGGAACGCCGCGCCCTGGAACGTGCCCTGCACTCCGGCGACCTCCTGGGCCTGGCCGCCACCACCGCACTCGAACTCGGAATCGACGTGTCCGGACTGGACGCCGTCGTCATCGCCGGCTACCCCGGCACCCGTGCCTCGCTCTGGCAGCAGGCCGGCCGGGCCGGCCGCACGGGGCAGGGCGCCCTGGCGATCCTGGTCGCCCGCGACGACCCCCTCGACACGTATCTGGTCCACCACCCCGAAGCGCTCTTCGACCAGCCCGTCGAATCCACCGTCCTCGACCCCGACAACCCGTACGTCCTGGCCCCCCACCTCTGCGCGGCCGCCTCCGAGATCCCGCTCACCGAGACCGATGTGGAGCTCTTCGGCCCGGCGACCGCCGATCTGCTGCCCCAGCTGGAATCGGCCGGGCTGCTCCGCCGACGGGGCAGGTCCTGGTACTGGACCCGCCGCGAGCGCGCCGCAGACCTCACCGACATCCGGGGCGGGGGCGGGCGCCCCGTCCAGATCGTCGAGGCCTCCACGGGCCGCCTCCTGGGCACGGTCGACGAGGGGTCGGCCCACACCGCCGTCCACGACGGCGCGGTCCACCTCCACCAGGGCCGTACGTACCTGGTGAAACACCTGGACCTGGAGGACTCGGCGGCCCTGGTCGAAGAGGCCAGTCCGCCGTACTCCACGACCGCCCGCGACACCACCGCCATCTCCGTCCTGGAGACCGACACCGAGATCCCCTGGGGATCGGGCCGCCTCTGCTACGGCTCTGTCGAGGTCACCAACCAGGTCGTCTCGTACCTCCGCCGCAAACTCATCACCGGCGAGATCCTCGGCGAGTCGAAACTCGACCTGCCGCCCCGCACCCTGCGCACCCGTGCCGTCTGGTGGACGGTCACCGAGGACCAGCTGGACGCCGCCCGCATCAACCCGG
>NZ_JAFLRJ010001425.1 GCF_017315755.1 Streptomyces beijiangensis | reverse complement strand
TCTAAGGTGGCCGAAACCGAAACAGGGGAGGGGCGCTCATGCGCGCGAGCGGAGCTGTCACGCGCAGTACGCTGCGGCAGCAGATCGCGGACGCGCTGCGTGACGAGGTGCTTGCGGGGCGTCTTCAGCCGGGACGGGAGTTCACCGTCAAACAGATCGCCGAGCAGTACGGCGTCTCCGCGACGCCTGTCCGCGAAGCGCTGTTCGATCTCTCCGCGCAGGGCCTGCTCGAATCCGATCAGCACCGCGGATTCAGGGTGTACCAGTTCACCGTCGCGGACTACCGGGCGATGGTGGAGG
>NZ_JAFLRJ010001424.1 GCF_017315755.1 Streptomyces beijiangensis | reverse complement strand
GTCGAGGGGTTCGGGGACCTCCTCGGTGGACGCCGGTTCCCGCAGCAGTTCCTGGATACGGCCCAGGGAGACGGACGCCTGCTGGTAGCCGTCGAAGACCTGGGAGAGCTGCTGCACCGGAGCGAAGAACAGGTCGATGTAGAGCAGGTACGCGACCAGCGCGCCCGCCGTCAACGTCCCGTTGTCGACCCTGATCCCGCCCACGACGAGGACCGCCACCGCTGCCGACGATGCCAGGAACTGCACGAACGGGAAGTACACCG
>NZ_JAFLRJ010001423.1 GCF_017315755.1 Streptomyces beijiangensis | reverse complement strand
AGTACGAGGTGCTCGACCCGGTGATCGACCCCGAACAGGCCTTCGAGGCCGAGCCGCTGCACCCCGACGGCAACCTGATCCGGCACATCCCGCTGCGGCACGGCGACCCGGACGCGGCCGGTGACCTCGTCGTCGAGGGCCTGTACCGCATCGGCCGTCAGGACCCCGCACCCATCGGCGCCGAGGCCGGACTCGCCGTCCCCCGTCCGGACGGCGGGGTCGAGCTGTAC
>NZ_JAFLRJ010001422.1 GCF_017315755.1 Streptomyces beijiangensis | reverse complement strand
GGAGTCTCGTGGGCTCGGTCCGGTTGCTGGTCACGGACGTCGTCGAGGGAAGCGGTTCCTCGTGGGCGGTCCGGGCCGACGCCCTGATGCCGCTCAACGGCCTGGAGGCGGAGCGCACCGGACTGTGGTGTCCCGGCGTCGCGCTCGAGGCGAGGCAGGTCCCGGCGCCTCGTGCCTCCGGTGTTCGCGAGCGGACCCCGCTCGCCGAACCCGCGTCCAGCGTGCCGGAAGCGGCGGAAACCGCATCGGGGCAGACAGCCGACGCGCTCAGGAAAGT
>NZ_JAFLRJ010001421.1 GCF_017315755.1 Streptomyces beijiangensis | reverse complement strand
TTACAGCATGAAGCTTGACAACGGCAAGGTGCTTCACGCCGATTCGGCCGTGGTCACCGCTCCTCATAAAGCAGCTGCCGCGATGTTTCAAAAAGAGGATTGGCTGAAGGGTTTTGAGGATATGGTGTCAACATCTGTCGCCAATGTGGCGCTCGGATTTCCGGAAGAAGCCGTCCAAATGGAGCATCAAGGCACGGGCTTTGTCATTTCAAGAAACAGCGATTTTTCCATTACGGCGTGTACCTGGACAAACAAAAAATGGCCGAGCACAACGCCTGAAGGAAAAGTCCTGCTAAGGGCTTATGTAGGGAAAGCCGGCGATGAGTCCGTTGTCGAACAGTCAGATAACGAAATGGTGAAAATCGTCCTCGACGATTTAAAACGGATTATGAAGATCGACGGCGAACCGGAAATGACCTGCATCACAAGATGGCATGAAGCGATGCCGCAATAC
>NZ_JAFLRJ010001420.1 GCF_017315755.1 Streptomyces beijiangensis | reverse complement strand
TCCCTGGACGAGCGGCGGAATCCGTGCTGTTATGCCAAGTGCTGTTCGTGACAACGTTGTACAGCCGAACACAACGCACAGAACAGAACAAAGAACAGCGCGCAGAACGGTGGGTCCGAGCACACGAACAGCGGGACCGAGTACACGAACTGAGCACTGAGACCGAGCACTGAGCAGAGAGCCGTCACCTTCCTCACAGACGGAGGATCCGTGCGCATCAGACGACTCAGGGGCCGTTTAGCCCTGTTCCTGGCCGCCGCACTGGGAGTCGCAGGGCTCACCGCGACCGGCCGGACCGCGACCGCGGCCGAGGACGACCCGGTGGACATACGCGGACTGAAGGGCGAGTACTACACGCAGTCCGCCCCCGGCGCCTTCGACTTCCACGAGCTCAAGGCCACCGCCTTCGACCCGCACCTCGACTTCGACAACCTGGAG
>NZ_JAFLRJ010001419.1 GCF_017315755.1 Streptomyces beijiangensis | reverse complement strand
CCCCCGCTCTGCGAGCCCGGACGCCAGGGACGCCGCCATGTGCGCCCCATAGGGCGTGCACGCCCTGGCCCCCACCACCGCGACGGACCGCAGCGCCCAGATCCGCAGATGGGGGCGGCCCCGCACCCAGAGCCCGATGGGCCTGGCATCGCCCAGGTCGTCGAGCTGCCGGGGCCACTCCTGATCCCCGGGACAGACGAACCGCCCGCCCACAGCGGCCACGGCCTCCAGATCCCGCTCCGGCACAGCGGCCGCGGCCCGCAGCCGGTACCCCCCGAGCCGGTGGGCACTCACGCCACCCAACGCCTCCCCCTCACCGTCCTCCCCGGTGAGTCTCCGTACGAC
>NZ_JAFLRJ010000149.1 GCF_017315755.1 Streptomyces beijiangensis | reverse complement strand
CGGGCCTTGACCAGCACGTCACCGGCATCGAGATAGGCCAGAAGTTCCTCCGGTCCCCCGGCGTGCGGGATAGCGGCCCGAATGCGGCCCTCCAGCCATTCCCTGCTGGTCTGCTCCCAGCCGAGGCGTTCGGCCTTGTGCATCTCGGCCTGGGTGGGGCGACGGGCGGCAGTGCGGTCTCCCTTCTTCAACTGCCTTAGCCCGTAGTCCTTTTCGATCTGGCGGCACGCGTCTCCGACGCGGACGCCACTGTCGTGAAGTTTGGGTCGGCAGCCGTCTTCGCGGACGGTTGTGGCGAGGATGTGGATGTGGTCGTCCGCGTGACGTACGGCGATCCAGCGGCAGGCCAGGTCGTCACCGGGCGGGGCGATGCCGGCGGCTTCGACGATGCGCTGGGCGATCTCGCCCCACTCGGCGTCGGAGAGGTGGCGGTCCTCGGGTGCGGCGCGCACGGGACAGTGCCAGACATGGTCGGTGACCGTCCGGCCGAACTCGCTGTTCCGCAGATGCACGGGTTCGTCGAGGTGATGGCCGAGCTGGGTGAGGGTGGCGTTCTCGTCGCGGCCGGGGTCGGGCATGCCGAGCATCGCGAAGGCGGCGACGAGGTGCGGGTCGAGGTGTTCGTCCTGGCGGCCAGGTCCGTAGAGATAGGCGAGCAGGCCCCGGGTNNTCCAGCAGCTGCTGGAGTTCGGTCAGGTGCTGGCGGATGTCGGGTGGGGTGAGGTCGCTGTTGAGGGCACGGGCGATCTGGTTGACGTTCACGCCGATGCGGTTGAGCTGGCGCAGGACCTGGGCGCGGAACATGTGCGTGCGGCGACGGTCTTCAGACAACGGCAGGTTGGCGGTGAACCGATCAGTGAGAAAGGCCAGAACGATGTCTGCTGCGAACCCGGACTCCCCTTTGTATCCATGCTGTTCGGCGGTCTCCTGGAGGAGAGCGCGCTCTCCTCCAAGGAACCGCAGCGGACCGACACGTTGGTCACGCTTGTCGCCGGTGAACCGGCGGATCGTTGGCTGGAAGCTCTTCACAGCGGGCTCGCCGTCAGCGGTCTCAACGGCGTGGACAGGGCGCAGGATCTCTCGCTGGACAGCGTGGAGCGTGTCCAGGTCGAGGCCGCCCTCGGCCACGGCCTCCTGGTCCGGCGCCCCCTGGCGCTGGGCCGTCTCCGCCACCCCCGGGGCGGAGACTCCCGAAGACCGGCCATGAGTCGGACTCGGGGTACTACTGGCTCCGCCAGGAGCTACCCGTCCGAACGCCCGGCCCCAACGCTCCTTCAGCGTAAGAGATTCCGCGGGCGTCGACGGCTCGTCGGGGTCGTCTTGGCGGTGATGTGGGTCGTGCTGCATGGTCGGCTCTCCGGGCAGGGTGCGTCAGGTAGGAGGTGTGGCGTGCGGCGGTCCCACAGAGGGTGGGCGATCGCCGCCTTGTCCACCGGTGTGGATAAGCGGGGCAGTGGCCGACTGGGCGGGTGACCGGAAGGGTTCCGGGCACCCGCTGGGGTTCCAGCTAGCCGTCGGCCGGTCCGACATCGGCGTCGGCTTCGAACTCGGCTCGAAGGACCTCCATCACCTCAGTCAGCCGCTTGCTGCCGACCGTGAGCCCTTTGGCCGTAACGGCCTTTCGGACAACGGCTCGGGTGAGTCCGCCCTGCTCAGCGGCCGCGATCCGGCCGATCTCCACGAGGTCTTCGAGCGGGGCGCCGGGCGGGGGGCCACCGCGCCGTTTGCCTTCCGCAGCCTCGGCGGGCAATTGCGGGTGCTGGCCGGATACGGCGGCTGGCAGCTCCGCGACCTGGCCGGGCTCAACTCGTTGCCCGGCGGGCCCAACGCGCTCGACCGAAACCTCCGCGGGCTGGACGGATGTGGTGGCCGGGGGTTTCGGCCCCCGCGGGGAGCCTTGGTCCGAGCGCTCGCCAGGTTCCTCGACGAGCTGGTGGATCTGGCGCATCAGCACACCGAAGGCCACCATCGCGGCGGCAGGAGGTACCGCGGCGACCACATAGCCGAGGAGCGGTACCTCATGGCCGTTGTTCGTGCCGCTGACCCCGGCGACGTTCAGCGCGATCGAGCCGGCCGACCCGATGGCGGTCACGCCGATAGCCCATATGTCAGTGACGTGGCGCAGGCCCGCGCGGAGCATGAGCAATTCGCCCGCGAGGATGAAGGCGTCCAGGGTCGCCGGCCACGCCCAGCGGCGGGCCCGTGATCCTCCCAGCCCGTGCTGGCCGGCAACACCGGCAAGGTGGGCGTAGGAGAGCCAGAACGCTCCCGCGGTCAGGGCGATGATGACGATGCCGGCCGCACCGAGCGCGTACCGCTCGGCATCCTGCTTGGTCATCGTCCGCCACCATTCCCGCCGGCTGTCCGGCGGCTCATGGTGCGGAGGAGGAGAGACGGGAGGCGGAGACAAGGCAGTCAAGCGAGGTTCTCCTGGGTCTGGGAGGCGGGGCGCTTACGCGGCCCCCTCTCCAAGGAGGGGGCCGCGCGTAGGCGCTTGGACGCGTAGGCGCCGTACGGGCACGCGTAGGCGTTTGACCTGTGGTTTTGTGAGATTCGTACGCGGTGTGGGCGGTGCGTCGGCCGGTTCAGCGGTGTGGGGCGCCTACGCGAGCGCGTACGGGACCTGCGCGGGTCAGGAGACGGCTGTCATGTGGCGGGTGGTGGCCTTCCAGCGGGTGGCCTGGCCGCCCCCTGTGCCGCCGCCGGCCCCGGTCTCCTGGGCGGCGTGGCCGCTCTTGGTGAGGGTCTCCAGACGTCGCCGGGCCTTGGCGATGTCCGCCGGGCTGGGCTTGTCCTCGCCGGTCGTCCTCTGGGCGAGCTGGCGGGCGGTGAGACCGTGAGGGACCGCCTGCCTCAGCAGCGTGAGCGGGTTCAGGCTGGTGTCCACCTGTGAGAGTCCGCGTTCGTGGTCGTGGAGGACCGGGAACGGGCCGATCTCATCGTCGACGGTCTTGAGCTGGTGGAGCTGAACCACCGGGTCGCCTGCCGCGCCGCTGAGGAACAGGACACTTCCGGCTCCGGCTGTGAACCAGGCGGAGCCGTACACCTGGTCCAGGACGGGGCGTTGGGTCCGGGAGACGTCGGCGCCCTGCTTGCGCTGGTGGTGCAGTTCCAGCAGTTCGGCGCCGCCACGCAGGAGCTGCTGGCGAGCGTTGTTGTAGGCGAGGCCCGCCTCGTCGTCGGTGAGTTTGCCGACCACGTCTTTGAGGCTGTCGATCACCACGGTGTCCGCGCCATGCTCGGCGGCCAGCTCCGCGAGCAGCTGGGGCTCGGCGTTGAGCGAGGCGGGCAGCGGTCCTGACCAGAACACCAGGCGCTGTCGCAGGATGTCGCGGTCGGCTTTGTGCACGACGCGGTTGAAGGCGCGGGCGAGCTGGCTGGGACGGTCCGCTGCGATGTAGAGGACCTTCTTGCCCTCCTGTACGGGCATGTCCAGGACCATGCTGAGGAGACCGAGGCGGGCCAGGACGATCTGCTGGGCGATTGTGGACTTCCCCACTCCGGGTGGGCCGACCAGCATCAGACTCTCGCCCGATGCCCAGGCCGCCTTGCCCGGTGTGCCCCAGATAGGAGTCGTACATGTCGGGGCGTCGTTCACGAAGGACCAGCCGTCCGTGGCGTACTGGTGGAGCCGCCCACCCGAGCTGCGGCGGGCTCGCTCGGCGAGCTCGTTCAGCGACGCGGTCAGCAGGCCGTGGACCTCGCCGGGGTCTGCGCCGGGTGCACCAGCACCGTGCAGAACCTGGATCGCCGTGGCCTGTAGCACTCGGAGGTCGGCATGGTGACGCACGATCTCGGCGTAGTACTCGCCGGAACCCGCCACCGCGGCTGAGGCGAGGATGTGGAGGTACGGAGGGCCGCCGACGCGTGTCAGATCACCCGTTGACCGCAGCTGGTGGGTCAGCGCGATCACATCGGTCGGCGCTCCCCGTTTCCGCAGCTCAAGCAAGGTGTGCCAGATAGTTGCGTGCGCGGGTCGGAAGAAGTCGACGGGCTCCAGGATCTGGCGGACCACGTCGATGGCCGCACTCTGGAACATGCAGGCACCCAGTACCGCCTGCTCGGCTTCAGCGTCGTGGGGCGGCGGGGGCAGGTCGCGCCATCCAGGCGCCTGTGGGGCGCTGGTATGCGGGGATGCGGTTTCGGGGCGGGGCGTCGTACCCTGGGGCACAGAGCTTCCTCACTCGGTGCCGTACAAGGCTGGCAGGCCCTGGCACCGGGACAGATCGTTTATGGGCGGTCATCTGGGAGTCGCTACGGCCCTTCGGTGCTCCAACACCGGGGGCCGCTCCCATTTCTGCAGCCGGCTCTATGCGGCCTTCGCGTACGTCGTGACCGTCATCAGGTCAGCCAGCCGCGCAGCACTTTGCGGACTGATCGTCGTGGTGAAGCCCGCGCAGACACGCGCCAGGGCCTGCGCCCTGGCATCCTTTCGGGCGTCACGCGGGCTGGTCGAGGTCGTACGGGAGCCGGGCAGCACAGACATGGGCAGGTCCTTGCCGACGGTGCGGGGATGGCAGTCTCCGCACCGTCCGTCGATCGATGGGCGGTCGTTTCACACGCGACAGCCCAGGCGCTCCAACGCCCAAGCCACGCGCGACGCACACCCGTGGGCTGGCAGGCCCCGGAGGCGTAGATCAAGTGTCTGGAGAATCGCCGGTTTCGGTAACCGGCGATGTTCGGCTATGTTGCCCCCTCCTCCCCGCACCCTTGCCCTCTGGACAGGGGGCATCTCACCTGCGAGCGGGCAGCTCGATCCGCAGGCTCGCCACACACAAATTGCTGGTGCGCGACGTACGTTGGCATGCGATCGCGTCCAGGCCGAACCGGACTTCGGTGGTATAAGCCCTCGCTGCCGTCGTCGCCTCGTCCGCTACAGCGGGTTCTGCTCGATGCTGATCCGGTCCCAGTCCATGTAGCGGCCGGCCTTCTTCGGCTCGGCGATGACCACCCCGGAGAACAGGAACCGCAGCACTGCGTTGCGCCGCTCGTCCGTCATCGTCTCGGCCTTCCATGCGGCCTTGGCGCCCGCCCCCGTCAGGCCGTCGAGCAGCACCAACGGCCTTACTACGACCTTGCGTTGCGTCTTGCCGATGCGGTCGGTGAGCTCCTTGCGCATCTTGCGATACTCCGCCGTGGAGATCTCCTTGCCCGTCCACATTTCGTTCAGCTCGGCGAGTTGCTGTTGGTCGTCCTCCAGCGACTGTGTCGCTTCCTCGGACAGGCTGCTGCTGGCGAGCTGGCCATCCACCGTGAGCCTGCTGAGGAGCTCGATCGCGGCGTCGGTGACGAAGCCCTCCAGCGACTCCGCCCTGATCGACCGGACGCACTTCTTGTCGTCGTTCCGCCCCCGGCGGTTGCACTGGTAGGTCGGTCCCTTCTGCTTCGGCGTGCCGGACATCAGCGTCCCGCAGCGCCCGCACATCACCAGCCCCCGCAGCAGGTAGTAGCGCTGCGGGGGCTGGCTGAGCAGCTGCTGGTGGGCGGCGGAGCGGTACTCGCGACGCGCCCGGGTCTCCTCCCATATGCCCGCGTCGATGATGGCGGGCCAGGTACCGGGGCCGACTTCCTCGCCCTGGTGCATGCGAATGCCGGCCACATGCCGGGAATCCAGCAGGGCACGGATGGTCCCGCTGTTCCACGCCTTGCCTCCGGCGGTCTTGATCCCCCGGCTGTGGAGATCCTTCGCGATCGGTGACGCCCCCTCCCCCTTCAGGTAGCGGTCGAACACCTCGCGTACGACCTCCGCCTCCTCCACGACGATCGTCATCCCGTCAGGGGTGTACCCGAACCGCCGGACGCCGCCCTGCGGCTTGCCCTCCCTGGCCCGGTCCTGCATCGCCGACTTCAGCCGCCGCGAGCTGTCGTCGGACGACCGGCAGGCGTGCGCGACCTCGATGCGCAGGATGAACCGGTCGTCGGGGTCCGACAGGTCCCGCCGATTCGCCTCCCCATGCAGCGTGATCGCGTGGTCGTCGGAGACCTGCAGCAGTTCCTCCAGGTCTCGCGGCTGACGCATCAGCCGGTCCGGGTGATAGGCGATGATGTGCCGGAAGCCGCGCTCGCGCGCCTGGCTCAGCAGCTCGTCCCAGCCCGGTCGCTTCCGCCGCCGGCTCCACGCGGAGCGGCTGTTGTCGACGTAGACGTGAGCCTGGTTCACGACGAGCCCGCGGCGCTCGGCGATCTCGCGGCAGATCCGCTCCTGGCGGTCGACGCCCGTCTGGTCGTCGTCCTCCGCCTGGGAGATCCGGCAGTAGATCGCCGCAGGCTCGCCAGCCATGGTGCCGGAGGTGCCTGTGGTGTCCTTGTTGCGTCGCATACGAATGAGTGTATGAACAAGGGGTGGCCTGGGCGACGGCTTCCCCCGCCCTGATCACCGCGGTCCGCTCGGCGAAGCAGTTCCTCACATACGTCTCCGCGGGGCCCTTCCAGTACGCGGTCGCCGAGGCCCTGCGCCTCCCCGCCGCGTACTACGAGAACCTCCGCGCCGACCTGAGCGCCAAGCGCGACCTGCTGAGCGACGGCCTCGCGGCGGCCGGCTTCGAGGTCTACCGCCCGTCGGGCACCTACTTCGTCACCACCGACATCCGCCCGCTGGGAGCTGTGCTTTCCCAAGACGGCGACGGCTTCGCCTTCTGCCGCTCGCTCCCCGAGCGCATCGGCGTGGTCGCGATCCCCAACGCGGTCTTCTACGACCACCGCGACCAGGGCGCCCCCTTCGTACGGTTCGCCTTCTGCAAGCGGACCGAGGTGCTCCAGGATGCCGTGGACCGCCTCAAGGGACTTGCCTGACAGGGGATTTGCCCCCGGTGGGGCACCGCACCACCCGGACGGCCCGCCTCGGCTCGCGCGCTCCCCGGTCAGCACGGAAAGTCGGTCTGACCGACCCCGTACGCCGCCCGGAGGTTCCCCCTGTCCGCCGACCTTGCCATCGAGACCCGGCCGGCCTCCGTCACCACCCGCCGCCCCGCCCTGCTGCGCCGCGCGGCCCCCGCGCTCGGGCTGTTCGCCGCGGTGCGGCTGGCCGGGCTCGTGGTGCTCGCGCTCTGGTCCTGGCACCTGGGGCACAGTCCGCTGGCCGTCATCGGCGACAGCTGGGACTCGCGCTGGTACACCTCGATCGCCGCACACGGGTACGGCGCCCGCACCTTCCGCTGGCCCGGCGGCGACGTCCAGAGCGACCTGGCCTTCTTTCCGCTCTACCCGGCGCTGATCAAGGTCGTCACGACCGTCCTCCCGGTGACCGGCGGCGGCGCGGGGCTCCTCGTCTCCTGGGCCGGCGCCGCGGCCGCGGCCTGCGGGATCTACGCGGTGGGCGAGCGGCTGTACGGACGGCGGGCGGCGACCCTGCTCGTCCTGCTCTGGGGGCTGCTGCCGCACGCGGTCGTGCTGTCGATGGCGTACACGGAGCCGGTGCTCACCGCGTTCGCCGCCTGGTCGCTCTACGCGCTGCTCAGCCGGCACTGGCTCTGGGCGGGAAGCCTGGCGCTGCTCGCCGGACTCTCCCGGCCCAATGGCTACGCGGTCGCGGCCGCGGTGTGCGTGGCGGCGCTCTGTGAGGCCGTACGCGGCCGGGCGACCACCCGCGTCTGGGCGGCCGGGCTGCTCGCGCCGCTCGGCTGGGCCGGGTTCGTGCTGTGGGTCGGGGCCCGCAAGGGCGACCTGCTCGGCGGCTACTTCGCCGTGCAGGACAAATGGGGCTCCCGCTTCGACTTCGGCGCCGGCTGGCTGCGGCTCGGCCGCGACCTGCTGCTGCGCCCCGCCCCCGTGGTCCTCACGGTGAGCATGCTGATCGTCGCCGCCGCGGTGCTCCTGTACGTACTCCTCGCGCTGGAGCGCCCGCCGCTCCCCCTGCTGATCTACACCGGGGCGCTGCTGCTCGTCGCGGTCGGCGGCACCGGCTTCTTCGAGTCCAAGCCGCGCTTCCTGCTTCCCGCCTTCCCGCTGCTGATCCCGCTCGCGCTCGCCATGACGAAAGCCCGGCCGAAGACCGCGATCGTGGTGATCACGGCCCTCGCCGGGCTGTCGTTCGGCTTCGGCGCCTACCTGCTGACCAGCGCGCACATGCCTCTGTAGAACGCTGCGGTACTAGGCGTTGTTCTCGTCGCCGTCGATGTCGGGCTGCTCGGAGCCGGACTCCAGGTCCTGCTCCAGGCCGAGCTGCTCGACGAGCCACTTGTCGAACTCGATCGAGGCGCGCACCCAGCTCACCGTCGACGACACGAAGTGCTCAAGGCTCACGCCGGTGCCGATCAGCATCTGCGCCTCACCGATGAGACGGACGGAGCCGTCGTCGTGGGTGTGCGTGTACGCCTTCGGCCACAGGGTGCGGCGGTTCCAGTCGTCGATCAGTTCAAGGAGCTGCAGCTTCTCCTCGATCTTGTGCTCGCGGTCGTAGAACGTCCGGACCGAGAAGACCTGCTGGTCGTCCTCGCCGCGGAACATGAAGTACGTACGGAATTCCTCCCACGGCGCGGCGAGGTCACCCTCGTCGTCGACGACGTACTTCAGCTCCATCTGCTCGAGAAGCTGCTTGACCAGATCCTGGTCGGGGACGACGGGGCCCGCCGGTCCGGCCTGCGGATCGGGCTGGCCCCCGAAGTTCGGAATGGAGGACGGGTCGATGCTCATGTCTTGGATTGCCCTTCGTACGAGTCCCGCCAGTCTCCCCCATGCCGGGCGGGGGCTGGCAACCCCCGCCGGGCACTATCCGCTGCGGGCTTACTCGCGGCGCCGCGCCAGAGCCCCGGACCAGCCCCGCCCCCGCCTCTCCGGCCGGGGGTCCGGCCCGCGGCGCAGCCGCAATCGGGTACAGCGTCCCCCGGGAGACACAGCCCGCTGCGGGCTTACTCGCCGTCCGTGTCGCTCGTCTCCGCCCGGCCCACGATCAGGCCGTCCCCCACCCGGTCCACACGCACCGTGTCACCGTCCGTGACCTCGCCGGCCAGGATCTCCTTGGCCAGCCGGTCCCCGATCGCCGTCTGGATGAGGCGGCGCAGCGGGCGCGCTCCGTAGGCCGGGTCGTTGCCCTCGTCCGCCAGCCAGGCCAGCGCCTCGGGCGTGATGTCGAGCGTGAGCCGACGGTCCGCGAGCCTCTTCGCCAGGCGGCCGATCTGAAGGTCGGCGATGTGCGCCAGCTCGTCCCTGCTCAGGGCCGAGAAGACGACCAGATCGTCGAGCCGGTTGAGGAACTCCGGCTTGAAGGACGCCCGCACCATCTCCAGGACCTGCGCCTTCTTCTCCTCCGGCTTGGTCAGCGGGTCGACCAGGTACTGG
Organism: Streptomyces beijiangensis; assembly: GCF_017315755.1. GTDB lineage: Bacteria > Actinomycetota > Actinomycetes > Streptomycetales > Streptomycetaceae > Streptomyces > Streptomyces beijiangensis. The sequence goes on along the minus strand of NZ_JAFLRJ010000149.1, from coordinate 36,967 downwards.
CTGCCGAGGTTGGAGGTCAGGATGAGGATGGTGTTACGGAAGTCCACCGTCCTCCCCTGCCCGTCCGTGAGCCGCCCGTCGTCGAGGACCTGCAGCAGCACGTCGAAGACCTCCGGGTGGGCCTTCTCGACCTCGTCGAGGAGCACCACGCTGTACGGTCGCCGGCGCACGGCCTCCGTGAGCTGGCCGCCCTCCTCGTAGCCGATGTAGCCAGGGGGCGCACCGACGAGACGTGACACGGAGTGCTTCTCGCCGTACTCGCTCATGTCGATGCGGACCATCGCCCGCTCGTCGTCGAAGAGGAAGTCCGCGAGCGCCTTCGCCAGCTCGGTCTTGCCGACACCGGTCGGGCCGAGGAAGAGGAACGAGCCGGTGGGCCGGTCCGGGTCGGCGATCCCTGCGCGCGTACGCCGGACCGCGTCCGACACCGCCTGCACGGCCTGGCTCTGCCCGATGAGCCGCTTGCCGAGCTCCTGCTCCATGCGCAGGAGCTTCTGCGTCTCGCCCTCCAGGAGGCGTCCCGCCGGGATGCCGGTCCAGGAGCCGACCACGTCCGCGATGTCGTCGGGGCCGACCTCCTCCTTGACCATGGTGTCGGTCCGCGCCTCGGCCTCGGCCTCGGCGGCCTCCTCCAGCTCCCGCTCCAGACCGGGGATCTCCCCGTACAGCAGCTGGGAAGCGGTGTCGAAGTCTCCGTCGCGCTGGGCGCGCTCGGCCTGGCCGCGCAGGTCGTCGAGCTTCTCCTTCAGCTCACCGACCCGGTTGAGGCCCTGCTTCTCCTTCTCCCAGCGTGCGGTCAGACCGCGCAGCTCCTCCTCCTTGTCGGCGAGGTCGCGGCGGAGCTTGTCGAGCCGCTGCTTGGAGGCGGGGTCGGACTCGTTCTTGAGGGCGAGTTCCTCCATACGCAGCCGGTCGACGGAGCGCTGCAGCTCGTCGATCTCCAGCGGCGAGGAGTCGATCTCCATACGGAGCCGGGAGGCGGCCTCGTCGACGAGGTCGATGGCCTTGTCGGGGAGGAAGCGCGAGGTGATGTACCGGTCGGAGAGGGTGGCCGCCGCGACCAGCGCGGAGTCCGCGATCACCACCTTGTGGTGCGCCTCGTACCGCCCCTTGAGCCCGCGCAGGATCGCGATGGTGTCCTCGACGGACGGTTCGGCGACCAGCACCTGCTGGAAGCGCCGCTCCAGCGCCGGGTCCTTCTCGATGCGCTCGCGGTACTCGTCGAGCGTCGTCGCGCCGACCATCCGCAGCTCGCCGCGGGCCAGCATCGGCTTGAGCATGTTGCCCGCGTCCATGGCGGAGTCGCCGCCGGCGCCCGCGCCCACGACGGTGTGCAGCTCGTCGATGAAGGTGATGACCTGCCCGTCGCTCTCCTTGATCTCGGAGAGGACGGTCTTCAGCCGCTCCTCGAACTCGCCGCGGTACTTGGCGCCCGCGACCATCGCCCCCAGGTCGAGCGAGATGAGCTTCTTGTTCTTGAGCGACTCGGGTACGTCGCCCTTCACGATCCTCTGCGCGAGGCCTTCGACGACGGCCGTCTTGCCGACGCCGGGCTCACCGATGAGCACCGGATTGTTCTTGGTACGCCGGGACAGCACCTGGACCACCCGGCGGATCTCCTGGTCCCGCCCGATGACCGGGTCGAGCTTGCCCTCACGGGCCGCGGCGGTGAAGTCCGTACCGAACTTCTCCAGTGCCTTGTACTGGCTCTCGGGGTCGGGAGTGGTCACCCGGCGCCCTCCCCTGCTGGTCTCGAATGCTTCAAGGAGCTTCTTGGCACCGGCGCCCTGCCCGGAGAGCAGCTCACCGGCCCGGCCGCCCTTGGCGGCGATGCCGATGAGCAGGTGCTCGGTGGAGATGTAGTCGTCGCCGAGCTCCCTGGCGCGCTGTGCCGCGTCGTTGATGACGGCGAGCAGTTCACGGTTGGGCTGCGGTGGCGAGACCGTGGAGCCGGTCACGGTGGGCAGCTCGGACAGGATCCGCTCGGCTCCCGCGCGTACGGCGGCCTGGTCCGCCTCCACAGCGGCCAGCAGGTCGGTGATGTTCGCGCTCGCCTGTTGGCCTTGGCCCGCGAGAAGGGCCAGCAGCAGGTGTGCGGGGGTCAGATCCGGGTGTCCGTCGGACACGGCCCGGCCGGTGGCCGCGTTGATCGCATCCCGGCTCTTGTTCGTCAGCTCGGCTTCCACGTGTGCTCTCTCCTCCTAGCGGGCTCAGCTCTGTCTTTGACTGGAGCAACCTGTACAAAGTTGAGTCTATTCCACTCAAGGTGAGATGAGTACATTCGGCCCCATGACCAGCACCATGACCAGCACCACGACCAGCTTCTGGCGTGAGAACCACCTCTGCACCTTGACGACCCTCCGCTCCGACGGCACACCCCATGTGGTGCCGGTGGGCGTGACGTACGAACCGGAGGAGGGCGTGGCCCGGATCATCACCAACAAGGCGACACGGAAGATCGCCCACATCCTGGCGGCGGGTCCGGAGGGCGCACGGGTCGCACTCTGCCAGGTGGACCGGGCCCGCTGGGCGACACTGGAAGGGCTTGCACGCGTACGGACGGAGCCGGATGCCGTCGCCGACGCGGTGAGCCGCTACGCGGTGCGCTACGGCCGCACGCCGGCCCCGAACCCGGACCGGGTCCTGGTCGAGATCACGGTGGACCGGACCCTCGGCAACACATGACCCGCACGGGGACGTCACGCACGGGGACAGCACAGCGGCGCCACCGTGTTCAGGTCACGGTGGCGCCGCTGTGTGGGGGAAGCACCTGAGCGATCTACAACGACGGGGGAATCGCTTCAGGCGCTGCGGGGGGTGATGGCTTGTTTGGGACTCGGCTCGATCAGTTCGTGATCGCGCCGGTCAAGATTGACGAAAACCATGCCGTACCTGATGGCACAGCGCACGGGCTGTGGGGCGCCCCTGGGCTTGCGAAGACAGCGGTAGGCGCGGACGTCCTCGTCCTCTTCGCGTACGACGACGATCGGCTCCCCGAACAGGGTGACCATCAACGAGTCACCACGGTGGGGGATGGCCGTGGCAAGGTCGATGAAGTGCCATCCGGAGCGATAGGCCACGGCCATCTCGCGCTGGAAGACTCTGTCGTCCGGCGGGACTGTCATGCGTCTGCGGAGGTCGAAGTCGCAGGAGCAATGCCCCAGCCCAGGTCCGAAGGTCCCGCTGCCTGCACGCTGCCCCAGCCGAGGTCCGACGGGTCAGCCGCCTGCGCGAATCCCCAGCCGAGGTCCGGCGGGCCTGCCGCCTGCACGCTGCCCCAGCCGAGGTCAGGCGGGCCTGCTGCCTGCGAGCTCCCCCAGCCGAGGTCCGCGGTGGTCGCTGCCCCGAAAAGCACAGTTGCGGAGAAAGCAACCGCAAGCACCGAGCGAAGCAATTTCTTCTTCATAGCCGGCTTCGTCCTCACTTGATGGATTCCTCTCCCCCGCGTCTTAAGAGACGATGGCTCATTCAGGCACGTCAAGGCCACAGGAGCGATGCATCATGTTCCTGCACATTCATGTTCCTGGGGGGTGGAGAAATGCCAATGAACTACACAAACGAGACACATCCCCACCCCATCACCGCTTTGTGCGATGAGGGAGCACGGCTTTACGCCAGCGCCCTGAGCGTCGGACGGATCTCCCGCGGCGAAGTCGAGAGCACTCCCTGCCTGCTGGAGTTCGCACTGCTCCACCCCGACCCCGACGACGCCACATGGCTCCGGCCGGTCACTCCGGCCGCAGCGCTCACGCAGCGGCTCCATCCGATCGAACGTGAGATCCAGGACCGTAGACGACTCTCCGTCGAACTGACCGATGCTTTCGAGCCGTTCATGGCGATCAGCGCACAGAACCCGGCGCCGACCCACGCCATTACCGTTCTGGAAGGGTTTGACCGGATCAACGCGGCACTGGATCTCGCCACCGCCGAGTGCCACACCGAGGTGCTCACGATCCAGCCGGGGGGCGCCCGCAGCGAGCACGAGCTCACCCAGGCCCTGGAGCGGGGCAAGCCGCTGGTCGACCGCGGCGTGAGCATGCGGACCCTCTACCAGCACACCGTCAGGCACAGCCGCGGCACGCTCACCTATGTGGACCGGATAGCCGACGGCAAGGTGGAGATACGCACCCTGGAGGAGCTCATCGAGCGCCTCATGATCTTCGACCACACGGTGGCGTTCATCCCCGCCACGGACGACCGCCAGGTCGCGCTGGAACTCCGCCACCCGGGCATGGTCGAGTACCTGGTCAAGGTCTTCGAGCAGTTCTGGCGGCGCGCGGTCCCGCTGCAGGAGCAGATCCCGTACGACCCGACCCCCGAGGGGATCTCCGGCGTACGGCGCTCCATCGCCCAGCTCCTCGTGGAGGGCTATGTCGACGAGGCCATCGCCCGCAGGCTCGGCATGAACGTACGGACCTGCCGCTCGCACGTCGCCAAGCTCTCCGCCGCACTGGGCGCCAACAGCCGCGCCCAACTCGGCTATCTGATCGCCCAGTCGGGGATTCTGGGGCCGAGCGGCCGCTGACAGGCCGAGCGGCCGCTGACAGAAGGACGCCCGGAAGGACTGCCCGAAGGGCTGACAGAAGGACTGCGCGGGCGAGAACCGCAGAGCAGACGGCTTTGTGATGGATCCGTGATCGTCTTCACGCTCCCCTCACACCTGCCGCCGCCATACGCTCCGGTATCCCCCCTCTCTCATTCCTCCTCTCATTCCTCTCACCAGAGCGGGCTCACCCTTCATGCCTCAGCGTCTTAGCGCTGCCCTGCTGACCGCGACAGCGCTCGCAGCGGGCCTCGCCCTGCCTGCCACCGCCCAAGCCGCCACCACCGTGAACTGCGCGGCAGGCGGGTGGAAGGCGACGTACTACGCGAACACCTCCTTCAGCGGTACGCCGAAGAGGACCGTCTGCGACTCGTCCATCAGCGAGAACTACGGGACCGGCGACCCGGCCGGAGTCACCCTCCCCAAGGACAACTTCACCGTCCGCTGGGCCACCACCCGCAACTTCGGCTCCGGCGGCCCCTTCGCCCTCACCACCGAAGTGCGCGACGGCATACGGGTCTACCTCGACGGCGTACGCAAGATGGACGTGTGGAAGAACGTCTCCACCACACAGAAGAAGACCGTCAACCTGACCGTCCCCAAGGGCACCCACACCCTCCGCGTCGACTTCGTCGCCTGGACGGGCTCCGCGAACGTCAAATTCGCCTACGCACCCCGCACTTCGGCGACCGTCGACAAGACCGCACCCCTGACCCCCACCGGCGCCAAGGCCGTCCTCGACAACGCCACCGCGCAGGCCAGGGTCTCGTGGGCCGCCAACAAGGAGATGGACCTCGCCGGTTACCGCGTCTACCGGCGCCTCAAGGGCTCCACCGCCTTCACCAGGGTCGCCCAGACCACCGGCACCTCCTTCGCCCAGGTCCCGTCCATGCCGGGCAGCACCTACTACTACGAGGTCCGCGCCTACGACAAGGCCGGCCGCGAATCCACCGGCACCGCGGACCTGCCCATCACCACGTACGCGGTCACCAGCCCCACCGGCCTCACCGCCAAGGGCACGGACGCCGGCATCGCGCTGGCCTGGAAGCCCGTGCCCGGGGCTGTCATGTACGACATCGTGCGCCTCGACGACCACGGCGAAAACGCCTACTTCTCCACCAAGAGCACCGGGTCCTACACCGACACCAAAGTCGCACGGTCGGTGAAGTGGTCGTACCGGGTCTCGTCCAGGGACGGGGCCGGCCGTTTCTCGCAGTACGACGCACACAGCGTCGAGGCCCGCCGTCTCGTCGCCGCGCCCCGGAACGTCACCGCCGTGCCCGCGACGGGCAAGGTCGTCCTGAACTGGGCGACCGACGCTGCCACCGGAGGCGACTACTTCGCCTTCCACGTCTACCGGTCGACGACGCTCCCCGTGGACACGACGGCCGAGCCCGTGAAGTGCGCGTACTCCCGCGAGCCGTCCGTCTGCACCGACACCTCGGCGGCCATGAACACCACGTACCACTACGTGGTGAAGGGGTACGACGACACCGGCGACGAGTCACTCGCCTCCGCCCCCGTGACCGTCACCACGCTCGGCGAGGACCGCACCCCGCCCGCACCGGTCGCCGGGCTGCGGGCCGAGGCGACCGAGTACGGCATCGTCCTGCACTGGAACGCCAACACCGAGGCGGATCTCAAGCGTTACGAGATCTACCGCGGCGAGGTGATCGGCGATCCCGGCGAGCAGGTCTGCTCCGCCGGCCAGTACGACTTCCTCTCCCCGGCCACCACGTCGTACCTCGACGACAGGCTGCCGGACGGTGAAGAGGTCTGCTACTTCGTCGACGCGATCGACCAGTCCGGCAACTCCAGCTTCAAGTGGACCGGCGACGCGAACGTCGCGGTCGTCACCGAGCTGGACCTCACCCCGTCCGTCGCCACTCCCGAGGGCTCCCCGGTCACGGCGAGCGCGATGAGCGACGAGGGCGGCACCGCGATCCGCCTCGACTGGCAGCCGGTCCAGGACGCGACCGGATACCGCGTCTACCGCTGGAACCCGACGACGCTCACGTACGAGAAGCTGACCGCCGACCCGTTCACGGACACCACGTACATGGACACCGCCGCCGGCTCCGGGACCACCCACTTCTACTGGGTGAGCGCCGTGTACGCGGACGGCAGGGAGTCCGCGCCCGGCGCGGCCTGGGAGATCCTCCCGCCCAAGGCCTGACCGCTCATCGGCTCATCGGCCGCCGCGCGGCGGGACCGCCAGTCCCGTCTCGTACGCGATGATCACAAGCTGGACGCGGTCGCGCGCGTCCAGCTTCGTGAACAGTCTGGCCACATGCGACTTCGTCGTGGCGACGGTGATGTGCAGGCGGTCGCCGATCTCCGAGTTCGACAGACCCCGGCCGACCAGTGCGAGCACCTCGCGTTCGCGCTCGGTGATGGCGTTCAACTCCCGTCCGGGCGGGGCCGGTTCGGGGCGGGACGCGAATTCGCCGATCAGGCGGCGGGTGACGCTCGGCGCGATCAGGGCGTCGCCCGCGGCGACCACCCGGACCGCGCCGATGATCTCTTCCAGGGCCATGTCCTTCACCAGGAAGCCGGAGGCGCCCGCGCGCAGGGCGGCGTAGACGTACTCGTCGTCGTCGAAGGTCGTGAGGACCAGGACGTGCGGGGTCGCGCCGGCGGCAGTGATCAGGCGGGTGGCCTCGATGCCGTCCATGCCGGGCATACGGATGTCCATCATGACGACGTCGGGGGCGACGGACGCGGCCAGTTCGACCGCCTCGGCGCCCGTGCCCGCCTCGCCGACCACCTCGATCCCCGGGGTGTCGTTGATGAGCACGCGGAGCCCCGAGCGGACCAGGGGCTGGTCGTCGGCGAGGACGATACGGATCGCCGTCATCGGCCGACCTCGATCCCGGCGGGCACCGGCAGCCGTACAGCCACCCGGAACCCGCCCTCCGGACGCGGGCCCGCCGTGAACTCGCCGTCCAGCAGGGCCACTCGCTCCCTCATCCCGATGAGCCCGAAGCCGGTGGTGGACACCAGGCCGCCCTTGCCTTCGTCGACGACGGACAGGGCGAGCTCCGCGGGATCGCGTGCGTCGACCGTCACCCTGCACTCCCGGGTGCCCGCGTGCCGTACGACATTGGTGAGCGCCTCCTGGACGATCCGGAACGCGGCCAGATCGATGTCGGCGGCCAGTTCGCGCCGCTCGCCGAGCCACTCGACGTCGGCGCGCACCCCCGCGTCCCGGGTGGACGCGATCAGCCGGTCGAGGTCGGCGAGCCCGGGGGTGGGATCGAGGGGTACGGATTCGCCACCGCCGTCGCCCGCACCCCTGTCGGTACGGCGCAGCGCGCCCAGCGTGCGACGCAGCCCGGCGAGGGTCTCCCTGCTGGTGGCCTCGATGGTGGTGAGCGCGTTGCGGGCCTCGGCGGGCTGGGTGTCGATGACCCGGCTGCCCACGCCCGCCTGAATGGCGATGACCCCGATGCTGTGGGCGATCATGTCGTGCAACTCCCTTGCTATACGCAGCCGTTCGGCCGTGACGGCCTGCTCAGAGGCCCGCGCGGCCAGCTCCGCCGTATGCTCCCGGCGCTCACGGACCGAGTAGCCGAGCAGCCAGGCGGCGAGGAGCGCGAGCGCCGGGATCGCGGCGGAGCTCAGGGGAGAGCTGTCCCGAGAGGTGTTGAAGAGCTGCACGAGGAAGGTGAGGACGACGGCCACGATCCCGGTGCGACGCGACCGGGTCGCCACGATGTACGCGACGGCGGCGTCGTCCACAAACAGCAGCAGATATGTGACCGCCCAGACGGAATGCGACGCCCCCGCGCCGGCCGACCCGAGGAGCAGCAGCACCAGAGCCACCAGCGGCCTGCGCCGCAGCAGCCCGACGCACAGGACCGTGAGGGCGCCCGCGAGGACGACCACCGAGCCGTCGGAGCGGAATGTCGGTCCGACCGGCACCGCAGCGATCATGAGCGGCGGATAGAGCAGCGCCCCGCACCACGCCAGTACGGTCCGAACCCGTCCCTGTTGCTCTCGCGTCATCGCCATGGGCCGAGCGTAACCATCTGACCTGCGGCGGGACATTGGCCTGAGGACGTAAGCCCACGGGCTGATCCCGGGCGCCCGTACGGTGGAGTCGACGATGCCCGCACCACGGACGAGATGACCACGACGGCATGAGCGAGCGCTACACCGGACGCCACACGGGCAGCAGACCGAGCGCGCTCCGGGATCGGGCGACCCCCGGCCCGGCGAAGGACCGCCGTACGCTCAAGAGGACCGCGCTCTGGGCGACGATGACGGCCTGCGTCGCGTTCGTCCTCTGGGCCGGATGGGCAGCCGTAGTGGGCTGGACCGCACTCGACGACCCGCCCCCGAACGAGGACCACCTCTGCTCGGGTCAGTCCCGTACCTGCGAGCAGCCCGTTTCCGTCCGTACGCAGCACTGACGGATCCCGACGAAGGAATGTGACAGGTGGACGAGAAGAATCTTCTGGCCGAGCGCTTCGAGGAGAACCGCACCCATCTCAGGGCGGTCGCCTACCGCATGCTCGGCTCGATCGCCGAGGCTGAAGACGCGGTCCAGGAGTCCTGGTTCAGGGCCGACCGTACGGACCTCTCCTCGGTGCAGAACCTCCCCGGCTGGCTGACGACGGTCGTGGGCCGGGTCTGCCTGGACATGCTCCGTACCCGCAAGGCCCTCCGTGAGGACCTCCTGGACACGCACGTCCCCGACCCCGTGGTCAGCCGTCTCGACGCCCCGGCGGTCGACCCCGAGCAGGAGGTGCTCCAGGCGGACGCGGTCGGACTGGCGCTGCTCGTCGTCCTGGAGACCCTTCCCCCCGCCGAACGTCTCGCCTTCGTACTCCACGACATGTTCGCCGTCCCCTTCGACGACATCGCCCCGATCGTGGACCGCACCCCTGCCACCACCCGCCAGCTCGCCAGCCGCGCCCGTCACAAGGTGGAGGGCTCGGCCCCGTCCCCCGACCCGGACCAGACGCGTCAGCGCGAGGTGGTCGAGGCGTTCATGGCGGCGGCACGCGGCGGCGACTTCGAGGCGCTGGTCTCGGTCCTGGACCCGGACATCGTCTTCCGCGTGGACGCGGGCTCCGACCCGGACGCGCTGTCGAAGCTGGTACGGGGAGCGACAACCGTGGCGAGCGGCGCCATCACCTTCTCGCGGCACGCACCGCATGCACGCCTGGTCCTCATCAACGGCGCGGTGGGCCTGTTCACGGCCGTCGACGGACGCCCCGTCTCCGTCATGTCGTTCACGGTGGCGGACGGCAGGGTCGCCGAGATCAACCTCATCTCGGACCCGGACCGCCTGCCCGCGATCACCGCCTCGCTCCACCTCACCGACTGACGCCCCCGCCCGCCCTGTTCCACCACCTCAAGTCCCAGCCGAGCTGAACCCCCAGGGGTACGCACTGATCAACTTCAGGGTGGCGTCAGGGTCTTCACCCGATACCCCGACCCCTGGCGCCGCCCTAGCGTCATGTCCATGCAAATACCCCGCTCCGCCTTCGTCGCCGCCCCGGTCCTGATGGGCGCCTACGGCATCATCCGCATCCTCGACGGACTGGACGGCAGCCACGGCCCCGGCCTCGCCTGGACCACCGGCCACCTCTGCTTCCTCGGGGCGCTGGCGTTCTTCGTCCGTGGCTTCGCTGAGATGCGCGCCATCGCCGGCCGGGGCCGACTGGCCGCCGTCGGATTCTGGGCCGGGACCGCCGGAGTCGTGGCGGTGGGCGGGCAGTTCGTGATCGACATCGTGGTGGGCTTCATGTCGGCCGACCGGGGTGCGATGGAGGACCTCTTCACGAAGATCCAGGGGGTTCCGGGCATCGAGCCCGCCTTCTACAGCTTCGGCCCGATGCTGTTCTTCGTCGGCCAGCTCATCCTGGTCGTCCAACTGGCCACCCGCCGCACGCTGAAGCCGTGGGCCCCGGTCCTCGTACTGATCGACACCACTCTGCCCTTCGCGGACAAGGACCTCATCCCCCTGGGCGCGGTGCTCCTGCTGATCTCCTTCGCCCCGCTCTACCGACGGGCCGCCCCGCAGGCAGCGCTCAGTCCTCGCCTCTACGCCGCCGTTCAGGCCGCGCCGTGCGACGGCGATGGGGCATGAGTTCGCTCTCGCCGCCCGCCTCGCTCGCGCCGACTATGGGCAGCGGGTGCGATCCGATGTCCTCCTGAGGCTGCGGCGGGAAGCGCAGGAGGCGCCCCTCGGGCGGCGGCAGCGAGTCCTCACCGTCCGGGTGGCCCATGGGGGAACGCCGCTCGGGGTCGGCCGCGCGGGCGTGCTCGCTCCAGCCGGCGCGGTACCAGCTCAACTGCTGTTCCTGGAGGGTCGATTCAGTGAGGATGCGCACGCCGTCCGGGCCCGCCTCCTGGACCTTGCGCCCCAGTTCGATCAGCAGGTCCCCCACCAGCTGAGCGAGCCGTTCCGGGTCGCCGCCCCCCTCGTTCGCCATCCCCACCCACTCCTCAAAGCACCCCCATGACGTGCGCAGCCGCTTATCCGGCCTCCGGCAGGAACTGCTTCGCAACCTTCACGAATGTCTCCTGCAACTCAGCAGGCACGCCCATTCTCCGTGCGGCCTCTTCCGGAGTAAGACGCCGGGGCTCCTCCCCCTCTTCCCTTCGGCCTCCCCCGGCAATCGGGAGATCGGACTCCGAGAGCCGTCCGGACCTGATCAGCATGTCCCGGAGCGGCACCCCAAGTACCGCTGCCAGCCGCCGCATCGTCTCCAGGTCCGGCATGCTCTGCCGCTGCAGCAGCCGGCTCACGGCGGCCCTGTGCACCCCTGCGTCGTCGGCCAGCTTCGACTTCCCGCCCCCGCGCGGGCTGTCGATGTCGTACTGCCGCAGTCGCATCAGGCTCTCTATCCAGTCGGCGAACCCCTCGAGCTCCATCGATCGATTTCGGACATCGTCCCCTCGGACGCTCTGGTCGTTGCGAGCGCTGGCCCGCGCGCTGGAACCCATATGACCGCTCTCCCCTCGTCGCGGGGACATCGTATCGATCGTGCACGCACGTAACGAAGTGCGCGCTCGCGCGCAGCAGTGAAGATTTGGTCAACATACCCACACAGAAGGGCAATTGGGTCCTCACATCGACACCACCAACAGTCCGTAGTTAGTTGCGTACGCGCTCGCACCATGTAACTCTGATCACGCATTCGCAACGTTCGAACTTATGTTCGCATGAGCGGGGAGGGGTTGCACATGTCTACGCAGACCAAAGCTTCCACAATGGCTACGACCAGGGCTTATTCCCATACGAATACCCAGCTCGACTGGCGCAGAGCAGCCGCCTGCGCCAATCTTCCCGAACGTTCCGTGTTCTCACGACTCCGTTCCGAGGCCGAGCCCGTATTGCGCGCCTGCAATCAGTGCCCCATCAAGAGGGAGTGCGAGGCCGTGGTCGACCCCGCGCACACCTGGTTCGACGGAGTGAGCGGCGGGCGCCTGTGGCGCAACGGCCGCGAGGTCAAGCAGGTCGCACGATGAGCGCGGGCAGTGCCGTGTGGATCAACTCGCTGATACAGCGGTTCCCCGAACTCCTGGAAGAGCTCGTGCCCAGCACCGGTCGCCGGTTGCGCGAGCGGCACGGCGGAGGTCCGGTCGGAGGCACGATCGCGCCGGTGCGACTGCACGTGTCGGACGCGCTGCGCGACATCACCGACGGGGTGGTGGAGCTGGAAGAGGCGGTACGGGAACGCCTCGGCCTGCGCCCCGCGACCCCGGCACTCGTACCGAACAGGCTTCGCCGGATCGCCGGCCTCCTCGACCGGATCGACGAACACCCGGACTTGGCCGCCCATGTGGAGGAGGAGACCCGCCGCATGGCCCGGCGCTGCGCCCGGCTCCTCGGGGACCCTGAGCAGATGGTGCGGCTGCCGGGGCGGTGCCCGGCATGCGACTCCGTATCACTGCGGGCGTTCCCCGAGCGGGCCGCCGTGATGTGTGTGAACCCCTCGTGTCGGCACACGGTGGAGGGGGACGCCGCGTGAGCACGGCACTGATCTCCGGGGACCTCGCAGCGATCGAGGTCGACGTCTCACCCGCCACCATCCGCAAGTGGGTGCAGCTGGGACACCTGCGGGCCGCCGGCCGGCAAGGACGGCGGCTCCTGTACCGGCTGGAGGACGTGTTCGCCGCCGAGCGGGCAGTCCGCCGGAGAGGTACGAGCAGCTGAGTCGGCCGACGACGAAAGAGGGTCCCGCCATTGCGGCGGGGCCCTCTCTTTTTGTGTCTCAGGACTCTCAACTTCCCCTGGACTCAAGCGAGTTGCGGGATCGGCGCACCTGGATCACACTTGGAGCAGCGGCAGAGCTGCGCCCACGAAACGGGCGGCGGACCTGCCGCTTTGTGTTGCCCTCGTCGCTGTACGGCACACACCCGCACACACCCCATCCGCCCCTCAGACAGACAGGGAGCGTCCATGTGAGCATCCTGACCTTCCCCGACGCGGAACGGCTCGTCGTCGACTTCCTCAAGAACCGGGCAGAGCTCGCCGGTTCGGTGGTCGACAACCGCCCGCCCGCCGGGTTCGACGGCACCCAGAAGGCCGTCCTCGTCTCCCGCGTCGGCGGTGCCTGGGTCGACGACCAGCATCTCGACCAGCCGCTGCTCGACCTGGAGGTGTACGGCCCGGACAAGACGACGGCGCACGCCGTCGCCCTGGCCGCCCGGGCCTGCGTAATGGAGCTCGCGGGCACGGTGTACGGCACTTCGGCCGTATCCGACGTCATCGAGACGGACGGTCCGCGCTGGCTGCCCGACTACAACCGGCCCGCCGGCAACCGCTACCTCTTCACCGTGCGACTGCTGCTCCACCTCGGCTGAGGCGGCGACAGAGCACACCCCGCATACGGGCCCTGCCGCAAGGCGGGGCCTGAGTCATGTCCGCACCACCGCACCACCGCGTATCCGCGTATCCACATATCCAGCTGAATCATTGGGAGTTCGCATGGCAGGCAACAGTGGCAAGGAAATCCGCGTAGCTGGCACCGGCAGGGTCCTGGTCGGCAAGGCGGGCGCCACCCCGTCGGCCGCTCCGGTCGACACCACCGTGCCGTGGCCCACGGGGTGGGTCGAGCTCGGGTACACCACCACGGACGGCATCAAGTTCAACAAGAAGGACAAGATCGATCCGGTCGACACCTGGCAGTCGGTGAGCCCGGCGCGGTTCATCTACTCCGACCGCGACCTGACCGTGAAGTTCCAGCTGCTCCAGCTGAACAAGGACACGCTGCCGTTCTTCATGGGCGGTGGCGCGGCGGCCGTTGCCGCGACGCCGGCCGAGGCGGGTACCTACCGCTACGACCTCGCCACCAACCCGCAGTCCGACGAGCGCCAGCTCGGCTTCGAGTTCACGGACTACAACGGCACCACGGCGGTGGCGTACCGCTTCATCGTCCCCCGTGGCCAGGTGACCGAGACCGAGGAGCTGTCGCTCACCCGGTCCGGTGCGATCAAGCTCGGGGTCACCTTCACGGCCGTCGGCCAGGACGACCCGACCAAGCCGCTCGCGTACTGGCTGATGAAGGACGGGTCGTACGCCTAAATCCCGGCCCGCACGATCAGGGGGTCCGGCGCGCGTGCCGCGTGCCGGACCCCCGCCCCCTCTCGCCTACCCGCCCACGAACTGGAGCCCACGATGGCCGGATTCAACGTCAACGCGGCCCGCGCCCAGCGCCTCGAAGCGCTCGGCCGGGCATGGACCTTCGAGCTCGACGAGGACAGCTTCGAGCTGCCCACCGAGCTCGACCGCACCGTCGCCCACCAGCTGCGCGCCCTCGACGACAACGACGTCGACGGCCTGCTCCGACTCCTCCTGGGTGAGCAGCAGTTCGCCCGCTTCGGACGCCACGCCGTCACGATGCAGGACATCGGGGCGATCCTTGAGGCGTACGGCAAGGAGACCGGGCTCGGCCTGGGGGAAGACTCGGCCTCGGTGAGCTCGTAGACGAGCACGCCGAGGCGCTCGAGGCGGATCTGCTCCGCCACTACGGCGTCGACCTGCTGGACTGGCACCGCGGCCGGCTGAGCTCACGCCGGCTCGCGGTGCTGGTGCAGCACATGCCGCGCGACAGCGCGCTGGCCCGGGCGATCCACGGCGAGGCCGCCGATTGGACCGCTACCGATCACCTGCTGGCGTACGTGGTCGACCAACTGGCAGAGGCCAACTGGATGTTCGCCACAGTCAACCGGGACGAGGACGAGGAACCGCTGGAGTACCCAGCACCCTTGCGGCGTCCGGGCATCACGGAGGAGATTCCCCCGCTCGACGGATCCGCGCCGAAGGCCGTGCCGCGCAACCCCAGCCCGGCGGAACTGTCCCAGTTCTTCGCGGGCTGACTCCCGGAGTCATCCTCCGCCTGCCCACCGGCCGGAGCCTGCCCGGAGGCTCCGGTTCGGAGTCCTCAAACAAACGCTTTGATCAACCCTACTACCGCAGTGACCACGCTGGCGAGTCCGAACAAGGCCGCGACAACCCTCATTTCACCACGCCGGTTATTCCTGTCGGCGAGCAGAACGGCATGGCGTGAATTGTCTGCGTCGTACGCAACTTCTGCCATTTCTCCGGGCTGCAAAAGCGGCCTGTCGCTCGCGGCAGATGCAACCTCTGCTCGAGCTCCGTTTACCGTCGTGAAATAGCAAACACTGGACGCATTCCCCTCGTCCCACTTAATGAATTCGCATACCGCATCCGCGCGCAGTCCGTTCGCAATCAGTTGATCAATCGCCCGTTCCTTCAACAGAGATCGCAGCGTCACGCTGAGGAATAGCAAGAACAGCACCCATACACCCATCGGCCCCCCCACTGGATAAACGGATCAATGTTGCAGACAGAAGGCAGATCCCATGTCCTATCAGCCCACACAAACACTACAGCCACTATCTGCCCTAATGGAGCAGGTTCAAGATACCGCGGCCCGAGAAGCCAGATCCACCGTCACCAAATTCTTGGGCGAAGCCCAGGTGCACAAGACCGCCGGCATTCAGGCATCAGCAGCCTCAATGCAAGCTTTCAAATTTGACCCATCGCTCATAAAATATGACGAAAAGGGCCTTACGGTTGCAGGGGTCCAAATACCAGGCGTCCCCTCGCTTAACACAATCATCGGCCCTTATGTAACAAATATGATCAAAAAGGTCAAACCCCCTGTCGAGAGTCCAGCACCGATCACCGAGGAAGCACTCGCCAAGGTGAGGGATTCCGCGTCCACAGCGAAGGAATCGGCATCAAAGGCCAAGGATTCCGTTCGCCAGCTCGACCATCGAGTCAGGGCGCAATTCGAAGGCCTTCACGTTCGGATGGCCAGGCAGAACGATGCAGTAGTCCGAACCAACCGCGAGATTACGTCACTCCAGACCGGCACTCGAAGAGTTGTTTCCGATATGGACGCCTTCCTGGACCTCCTGACAGATATCGAACGACGCATAAATTAGGAGAGGAGACACCCGCATGTCACTCGTGCAGAGCATCAAGAACGCAAATAGTGCGTTTCGCCAACTCTCCAGCGGCTCCCGAGGCGCAAAGACAGCGATTCGCGAGATAAAGGATTCCGTAGGGCAGACCACTCCAGCACTCAGTCGATTGAAATCTGGAACGGACAGGCTCAGCCCCACATTCGGGAAGCTGAAAACTGCTGCCGGCCAAAGTACAGCTGGGCTCCGCAACGTCAAGACCGCAGCGTCCCAGGCCGACAGCGGAATAGGGAAGGCCCGAAGCGGAACCGACAAGTTCAAGGCTTCGCTCGACAAGCTCAAGGGTGCCGCAGGAGGAGCCCACAAGGCGCTCAAGGATGTGAAGTCCCAAGCCGATGCGGTCGAGAAATCCGTCGGGAAGGCCGGCAAGGGAGCGGACGGGACCGGTAAGTCCATGGGCGGGCTCGGGAAGGGACTCAAGGGGGCGTCCCTCGCCCAGAAGGGGCTCAACACCGCCATGAAGGCCAATGCCTTCGGGCTGATCATGACGCTGCTCGCCCCGCTGATCAGCAAGTTCGTCAATATGGACAAGATCATTGCATTGGTGCAGAAAGGCGCGGTGATCGCCTGGAAGGCCATCGTGTCCGCGACCAAGAACGCGGTCAACACGATCCTGCCGATCGTCAAGGGTTACGGGAACGCGATGCTCATGCCCATCGCCGGCATCGCGAGGGCGTACAACGCCCTCGCCTCCTCGCTGGGCACGATCCATGTCTCGGTCCCGAGCTGGATCCCGAAGTACGGCGGCAGGAAGTTCGAGTTCAACCTGCCGCAGGTGCCCGTGCCGCATCTGGCCAACGGCGGTGTCGTACGCGCCCGTTCGGGCGGCATGCTCTCGCTCATCGGCGAGGGCGGCGAGGACGAGGCCGTCATCCCGCTCTCCAAGCTGGAGCGCATGCTCGGCCAGCACCCGGGCGGCGGTGCCGCGTTGCACCGACTCGCGGCAGCCGTCGAGCAGCTCGCCGAGCGGCCCGTGCACGTCGATGTGGACTCCCAGACCATCGCTCGCGCCGTCTTCAACGGACAGCGCCAGCTCGCCCGGAGGTGAGAGCAGACATGGCCAGGAATCTTTGGATAGGCAAGCCCGGGCTGCTGCGGGAGATATCGCAGGCGGCCCGTAGTTGGGACCGGAGCGCCGAGCTCAATGTGAGTGAGTTCAAGTCTCTGGAGGGGCGGATCACCACCGTCGCGCCCGCTCGCTCCTCACGTCGGCTGAAGCTGTCGTGGGACTCGATGGAGCCGGCCGACGCACAGCATCTCGTACGGATCGCGCGCCGCATCAACGGGCCTGGGATGACAGGCAGTTCGCGTAACGCGGGAGCCGGGCCCGTCGTCGTGCTCGATCCCGCTTCCGTCAATCTCCTCGATCCGTATCAGGCCGCCGGGCAGAGCAGTGAGGCCGGCGGGGCCGATCAGTGGTTCACCGTGCAGGGGGCCATCACCATCAGCCCCTTCATCGGGGACACCGTCGTCGGCGACTGCCAGGACCCGGCCACCCGGATCGGCTGGCGGCACGGCGTCTGGACCGGGTGGCCCGTCGTGCCCGGGATGCAGGTCTCGTGGATGGTGCCGCCGGACTGGATTTCGGCTGTCGCGACCGCCCAGTTGGACTGGAAGGACGTGGACGGGGCGTATCTGAGCACCGATTCCGTCACCGGTTCCGTCGTCACCGCCACCGCCCCTGCGGGCGCCGCCTTCGTGACCCCCGTCGGCGGACCGGGGGCGACCGGGATGACCGGACTTGCCGGGGCCTGCCTGACCATCGGCGAGCAGCCGGTGGCCTTCGCGCTCGGTGACGGGTGCCCGGCGATGTCCGTCACCGGATACACCGACACGCCCGCCGCCCGGCTCCCGTACCGCAGCATCAGCATCGATCTGGTGGAGGTGAACAGTGCAGTCCTCTGACGAAGTGCTCGACGCGGCACTCGACGCTCCCGATCGGTCCATCTCGCACTCAACCCGGGTGGGGGGAAAGGAGGTTGGTGGCCAGGTCCAGGCCTGGACCGTCGAGCGCGCCTACAGCACCGACCTCCCCGAAGCCATGCGCGCCGTCTCCGGCAGCGCATCCGCCCAGCTGGAGATCCAGCTCGGCGGTACGGACGGTGTGCCCGCGCCCCAGCTGTACTCGGCGTGGGCCGGCCGCGCCACCGGGGACGCCGTACGCCCCGGCCAGTCCGTCGTCCACGCCGCCGGTGTCGGCGAGCGCACCCTGCCCGCCTTCCGCGGCACCGTGCGCTCGCGCACCGCCGCCTCCGGCAGCGACACCGTGACCGTGCAGGCGCTGGACGGGGCGGAGCGGCTGCGCGGGCCCGCCGCGCTGCCGCGGCCGTACCACGGCTTCTATTACGGGCAGCCGGTCGCCACCGCGACCTGGTGCGTGGACGAGCTGCTGCGCCAAGGCGACATCCACTCCTGCCCGCCGCCTCGCGCGCCCTCCGTCAGCAATGACACGTCCAAGCAGTTCACGGTGCTGTACGCGTCGCTGCACGGTGGGTTCAACGCCAGCTACGGCCAGCCGGAGACGCTGCCCTCCCCTTCCGCGTACGACTGGATACGGGACGGCGCACCGTACGAGATGGCCCTCCGGCCCAAGGCGGCCGGTCTCGCGGTCTCCTGGATGCCGCGCTCGCGCTTCGTCGTCCAGGGGAAGGTGTTCCAGGCCGAGTGCTGGGTCAACACGGCACTCGCGAAGGACAGTCTGGTCGAGCTCACCCTGGTCTTCGACCGGAGTGCGGGGGCGTCCGGTTACTACAAGGGGACCTTCGACATCTCCACCGGGATCATCCGGATCGAGGCGGGCAAGACCGGGGGCGCCGCCTGGTACTTCCAGTGGACCTTCAGCAAACTCGCCGCTCTCCGCGGCGCCTGGCACATCGGCTTCGCGGTCGACACCCGGGCAGCTGCTTCCGGCGGGGGCGTGCTGGCCACGGTGAAGCCGCGGCTGACCGCACCGGACGGGGAGTACATCGCCGGTACTCCCAACACCTATGTGGACGCGTCCGCCGCGCAGCCCGCCTCGGAGCTTCAGCGTGTCGACCTCAAGACCGACATGCCTGTCGAGTGCCTGCAGGTCACGGATCAGTCCTGGCCCGATCTGGACTCGTACACCCGCAACGAGTGGGAGCAGACCGGCCGTTGGGCCAAGGGCGCGGTGCTGGACGGTGCCGGGGTGCCGCTCTTCGACGTGCCGAAGATCGCCGGCTCCCAGTGGGACGCGATCACGGAGATCGCGCGTGCCACCCTCTCCACCGCCGAATTCGACGAGCAGGGCATCTTCCGATGGAAGGGGCCGGGACGATTCGCGTCCGTACCCGCCGAACCGGACGTCACGGTCACCACCCGGCGCAGCATCGCGGCGCTGACCGTCGGCGAAGAGATCGACGCCTGCCGGAACTACTGCGAACAGCCCTATCAGGACTGGTCCGGCATCGGCGCCGTGGCCGGGGACGCGGTGCCCGACACCTCGATACGGCAGATCGGCGCCGGACAGATCGTGGAGGTCACCTATGCGCTCGCCGAGGACGAGTGCGACATCGGCCCCCTGCAGATCGACGACGATGCCGCTCCGATCACCGGCCATCGGGTCCGCTTCGGCAGCGCGGCCACCGGCGGGACCTCGGTGAAGGGCAGTGTCACGGTCAGCGCCCGGCACGAAGGCCCGTACTACATCGTGCGGTTCATCAACTACGGCACGGCGACCGTCTGGACGGTCACCAAGGACGGCAAGCCGTCGGTGCAGATCATCCCCATCAAGCGCGGCGCCGATCCCAGGCAGCGCACCTGGGCGTGGTGGAACACCACCAGCCAGTACTACTACGGAAAGCAGCAGTACCAGGCGCCCGCCAGTGAATGGGTGCAGAGCGCGACGGCCGCCTCCGACCTCTCGCACGCGATGCTCGATGCCGGACGCTTTCCGGTCCCGGTGCTCGGGGAGGTGGAGGTGCTCCATGATCCGCGCATCCAGCTCGGGGATGCCGTACGGGTGATCGACTCGGCCGGGGCGAGACTCAACACCCTTGCCTGGGTGGTCGGTTCAAAGGTCACCTGCCAGGCCGGCGCTGCCCCTCAGCAGACCCTGACGCTGCGCGGAACCGCGTACAACGGTGTCCCGCTCGACAGCGGACTGACACCTGACGCACCGGTCGATCCCCGCTACGGGACCCAGCGCACCTACAGCCAGGTGACCGCGCAGTACACCACGCTCGACGCCCTGACCGTCACGAAGATCAGCTATCGCGAGCTGGTGGACACGCCCGGGGGTGTGCAGTGAGTGAGCAACCGCAAGGACCGGTCGACGACCTGCCCGTGGCTGACGACACCGGCGGGAGCGAGAACGCCGCTCTGCCCGTTCTCGTCGACAGCCCGGCAGCCAGGGAGGGCGACGACGGCCCGCCGCTCGACGTCCTGCCTCCGCCGATGGACGCCTGACCAGTCCCTCTTCGTTCCGCCGCATTCGTACCTAATCATTCCTTCGCCCAGGAGGCCCTCGCCATGGCCCAGCTCACGCTGCTCGGAAACCTTCCCTACCCCCAGCCCACCGACGCAGCCAACGTCCCGCTCCACCTCCAGTCGCTCGCCGAAGCCGTGGACGGCCGCACCGTCCTGCGCTTCGCCGACGCCGCCACCCGCGACGCCAAGGTCAACGCCCCGGTCGCCGGCATGATCGCCTGGCTGGCGAGCCCCGGCCGGCTCTTCTACTACACCGGCACGAACTGGGCCCTGGTCGCGCCCGGCCCCTCCCACAAGGCCAACACCACCACCGGCACCACCACGTCCATCACGTATGCGGAGACGCTCACCGGGTCGACGGGAGACCCCACCATCGCCTCCTTCACGGCACCGCCGTCCGGATCCGTCCTGGTCCGGGTCGGTGGCCGGATCAGCAACAGTGTCGCGACGGCCTCGTCCTTTCTCTCCGCCGTCCTCAAGTCGGGTACGACGTCCGTGCTCGCCGCCGCCGACACCCGCGCAGCGATCGTCAGCGGTACGAACCAGAGCTCGGCCTCCACCGAGTTCCAGGTCACCGGCCTCGGCGCGGGCGGCGCGTACACCGCGACCCTCGCCGCCCGCTCGTCCGTGGCCACCTCCACGGTCACCTTCACCAACCGCTTCGTCACTGTCACCCCCCTGATGTGAGGACTGGTCCGATGGCGACACCTCTGTCCGCCGACGCCCTCGCCCGCGCACTGCGCGGCGAGGGCGTCCGCGTTTCCGAACACGGCAACTGGCAGACCCACAACCGGAATCACAAGGGCGCCTGGGGTCCGGTGGCCGGAGTCATGCTGCACCACACAGCGGGCACGGACAGCCTCGCGCTCTGCCGGGCCGGCACTCCGGACCTTCCCGGTCCGCTCTGCATCGGGCTGATCACCAAGGACGGCACCATCCATCTCGTCGGGTACGGGCGCACGAACCACGCCGGTTCGGGCTCCTCCGCCGTCCTCGCAGCCGTACAGGCCGAGAAGCCGCTGCCGTCCACCGGGCCCGACACCGTGGACGGCAACTCCCGCTTCTACGGGTTCGAGATCGAGAACCGGGGTGATGGCCGAGACCCGTATCCGACGGCCCAACTCGACGCCGTGGAAAGGCTGTCGGCTGCTCTCTGCCGCGCGCACGGCTGGTCGGCGGCGAGCGTCATCGGCCACAAGGAGTGGACCCGGCGCAAGATCGACCCGTCGTTCTCGATGCCGGGAATGCGCGACAGGATCGGCGCGCGCATCGGCACCGCGCCTTCGACACCACCGCCGTACGTCGCATTCCCCGGCGCCGCGTTCTTCCGCCCCGGCCGCAACAGCCCCCTCATCACGGCCGTCGGCAGACGGCTGAACGCAGAGGGGTGCGGCCTCTACACGGTCGGCCCCGGTCCTGTGTGGGGCGAGGCCGACCGCCGTTCGTATGCCGCCTGGCAGCGCAGGCTCGGTTACACGGGCAGCGCGGCCGACGGCATTCCGGGGCGCGCCAGCTGGGACAAGCTGCGCGTCCCGCACCTCTGAGAAGGGACACCGCCCATGACCGAGCCCACGCGCAGGGCCGTACGCACCGCCGTACAGACCCTCTTCGCCCTGGTGGCAGCCGTGCCACTGCTCGCACAGGACCCTGCGGCCGCCGGCCTTCCGGGTATCGCCGTCGCGGTGGCGGTCTCCGCTGCGGTCAGCCGGCTGATGGCGGTCCCGGCGGTGGAGCGCCTGCTGCCCGGCTGGCTGCGGAAGGAAGGTGCGAATGTCGGGGATTGAGGCGACCGGCGTCGCCATCGAGCTGGAGCGGCTGCGCCGTTCCGTGGACGTCGGATTCGCCACCACCCGGGGCGACTTGGCGCTGCTTCTCCAGCGCGCCGACCAGACCGACAAGACGCTGAGCGAACACGAGGACCGTCTCGACGCCCTCGAACGCGCCCGGTGGCCGCTGCCCTCCCTGGCGGCGGCCACCTCGTGCGCGGCACTGGCAGTGACCCTGTGGCAGGCCGGAGGAAGGTGAGGGGCACGGACCCGAAGGGGCCGGGCGCGGGGGATCCCCGCGCCCGGCCCCTTTCGTCGTGACCTCACACAGGAACCGGCACCGAGACCGCAACCCGGTCGTTCGCCGCCCTGAACGTCTGCCTGTACGCCATCGGGGACACCCCGATCGCCGCCACCAGATGCTGCCGCATCGACGCCGACGTGCCGAAGCCCGCCTCCTCCGCCACCCGGTCCACGCCCAGGTCCGTCGTCTCCAGGAGGCGGCGGGCCCGCTCCACCCGCTGCTGGGTCAGCCACTGCCCCGGGGTCATGCCGACCTCCTCGCGGAAACGGCGCGTGAAGGTGCGGACGGACATACGGGCGTGGGACGCCAACTCGCCCAGTGCAATGGGGCGTTGGAGCTCGCCCAGCACCCAGGCCCGGGTCGCCGTCGTCTTCGCGGCGGCCGGTTCAGGGAGCGGGCGTTCGATGTACTGGGCCTGGCCGCCCTCCCGCCACGGCGGTACGACACAGAGCCTGGCCACCCGGTTCGCCACCTCCGAGCCGTGGTCGCGGCGGAGCAGGTGCATGCAGAGGTCGATGCCCGCCGCGACGCCGGCCGCCGTCAGGACGTCGCCGTCGTCGATGAACAGGACGTTCGGGTCGACCTTGACCTGAGGGAAGGCGCGTTGGAAGTCCTCCGAATCGTTCCAGTGCGTCGTCGCCGGTCGGCCGTCGAGGAGTCCTGCGGTGGCGAGGACGTACGACGCCGTGCAGATCGAGACGATCCGTGCGCCCGGACGGAGGCTGGCCAGGGCTGCCGCGACCGGGGCCGGAAGCCAGTCGCGTTCCTCCGTCGAGCCGCAGGCGAAGGGCGGGATGACGAGGGTGTCGGCGGTCGTGATCGCCTCCGCGCCGTGCTCGACGTTGATCGTGAAGTCGGCGCTGGTGCGGACCGGGGCGCCATCGACGCTGCAGGTGATCACCTCGTACAGCGGCGATCCGTCCGGAGCCTCCGCCGTGCCGAAGATCCTTACCGGGATGGACAGTTCGAAGGGGTAGACGCCTTCGAGGGCGAGGACGACCACGCGGTGCGGAGCGACGGTAGGCATGGCCAGATCCTTCCACACTGTGGCCATCTGGCCACTCGAAGGTGCGTGATCTCTCCCGCAGGCTGGTGCACATGACGAACGCAGAGACCACCGCCACCATGCACGCCATCCGCCAGGACACCCTCGGCGGACCCGAAGTCCTCAAGCTCGTCGAGGTGGAGCGCCCCGCGCCCGGCCCCGCCGAGGTGCTGGTCCGCGTCCACGCGGCGGGCGTCAACCCGACCGACTGGTGGCACCGGGCCAGCGGCGGCCTGACCGGGGGCGCGCCCGTGCCGCTCGGCTGGGACGTCTCGGGGACGATCGAGGAGGTCGGCCTCGGGGTGACCAGATTCCAGGCGGGCGACGAGGTGTACGGCATGCCGCTGCTGCCCCGGCCGGCAGGCGCCTACGCCGAGTTCGTCGTCTCCCCCGCCCGCCACCTCGCCCGCAAGCCCGCCGGGCTGTCCCACGTGGAGGCCGCCGCACTGCCCGTCGCGGCGCTCACCGCCTGGCAGACGCTGGTGGAGTCGGCCGACGTACAGGAAGGGCAGCGCGTCCTCATCCATGCTGCCGCGGGCGGCGTCGGACACCTCGCCGTCCAGATCGCGAAGGCGCGGGGGGCGTACGTCATCGGGACGGCCCGCGCCGCCAAGCACGACTTCGTGCGCGCGCTCGGCGCCGACGAGGTCGTCGACTACACGCAGACGCCGTTCGAGGACGCCGTGTCGGACATCGACATCGTGCTGGACGCCGTCGGAGGGGAGTACGGCCCTCGGTCGCTGAAGACGCTGCGCGCGGGTGGCGTCGTGCTGTCCATCGCGTCCCCGGAAGAGGCCGCACTTGGCCCGGTGGCAGCCGAGTTGGGGCTTCGGGCCGTCTTCAGCATCGTCGAACCCGACCACGCCGGGCTCAGCGAGATCACCGCACTCGTCGAGGCCGGAAAGCTGCGCGTCGCCATCGACACCGTGCTGCCCCTGGCGGAGGCGGCCAAGGCCCATGAGATCGGCGAGTCGGGCCGTACGACCGGGAAGATCGTCCTCACCGTGGCAGCAACTGCAACTGCAACTGCAACTGCTACTTCTACTGCTGCCGCGCCCACGGACTGACCTGCGCCTTCCCGGTGTTGCCGAGGTCGAGCGGCTCACCAGACTTCACGGTCTGCGTCGCGTCGCCGCGCGCCGGGGCGATCAAGAGATACGTACCGACGGTGGCGGTGACGTTCGCGTCGGTCACCGTGTTCCGCCAGATCACGGAGGACGTCGCCGTCTCGCCGGAGAGCAGGGTGACCGGGGCGGGCTTCTTCCCGTACGGCGAAGGGGTGGCCCGGGGCGTGACCGGCTTGCGGTCCGCGTCCAGGACCCGCAGGTCCGGGTAGCCGTTGAGGGCGAGGGGGCGGCCGCTGCAGTTGGTGAGCGTGAAGGTCATGGAGCGCAGGCCCATGGCGGCGTTCACCAACTCGGTCTTGATCACGAGCCCCGGCTCGGCGGAACAGTCGGCCTTCGGCTGCTCCGAGGGGCGGTACTCGGGCAGCGTCGCGCTGCCGTAGGGGGCCTGGGTCGCCGAAGTACCGCCCGGAGTGGGCAGCTTGTCGGCATGCACCAGGTAGGACGACGACGGTGCGGGCCTGGCGCCGTCCGTCGCCACCGCCGACATCGGTTTCGGCGAACTCCCGCAGCCCGTCGCACCCACGGCGGTCAGCAGCGCGAGGGCGGCGAGGGCAGCGGAGGCGGGCACGGACCGGCGTACGGGAGTAGTCACGTCCCTGATCATCCCCCGACGCCTCCGCCGCTGTCATGGGGCTACTTCAGACCGATGGCGGCGCAGTCCGACTTGTACTTGTCCGTGCAGATCTGCTTGACCGTGTAGATGCCTTCCTGCACGACGGTCTCCTTGATGTTGTCCTTCTTGAGGGTGACCACGGGGACCATCCGCGAGGGGATGCCCTTGTTCGTGGGGCTGTCGACGAGGTCGCCGGTGAGGGCCTCGAATTCGATCCCGCGGCCCTGCACCTTGTAGACGGCCAACTCGGCGGCGGCGGACGCCTCGTCCGGGTACGACTTGTACACGCTCATGTACTGGTCGCCCGAGATCACCCGCTGGACCCCGTCGAGCTCCGCGTCCTGGCCGGTGACCGGCGGGACCTTGCTGACACCCGCGGTCTTCAGGGTGTCGATCACGGCGCCCGCCAGACCGTCGTTGGCGGAGTACACGGCATCGATGTCACCCAGGCCGACGGCGGAGATCGCATCCTTCATATTGGCCTTGGCGTACTTCACCTTCCAGCCCTTGGTGTCGTACGACTTGACGATCTGCACCACGCCCTGGAGCTGGGAGAGGGCGCCCGCCTTGAACTGGGCCGCGTTCGGGTCGGACGCCGAGCCGTTCATCATCACGACCTTGCTCTTGGCCGCGCGGGTGCCCAGCGCCTCGATGAGGGCCCTGCCCTGCACCTCGCCGACCAGCTCGTTGTCGAACGAGATGTACGCGTCGATCGGCCCCTGGGCCAGCCGGTCGTACGCGATGACGGGGATGCCCGCGTCCTTCGCCTTCTTCACACCGCTCGCGATGGCCTTGGAGTCGACCGCGTCCAGGAGGATCACATCGACCTTGGCGTCGATCATCTGCTGGAGCTGGGTGTTCTGCTTGCCGGGGTCCGCCTCGGCATTGGCGTACGTGACCTTGCCCTTCTGGTTGGTGAGTTCCGCGACCTGCTTCTTGATGATGGGGTAGTCGAACTTCTCGTAACGGGAGTTCTCCTTCTCCGGAAGGAGCAGGCCCACCGTGATGTCGTCGCCCTTCTTGGGGCTCGCCGAGCTGTCGGCGCCACCGATGCTGTCGACGACACTGCACGCGGACAGCGAGACGGCCGCCATGGCGGAGGCCAGGGCTATGGTCGCGCGGCGCATACGGGCCTTATGGGTGTTATGGGTGGTACAGGTGTTCACAACACGTGCCTTCCGGACAAGGGTGCAGCACTGCGACCCAGGTGGCTGAAAGCCAACGCGCCCTTCACTCCAGCGTCAATGAGTATCCGCTTAACGAGATGGCAACAGCATTCTGTGCTTCTTCTGTGAGAACACAAAGGAGCCCGGAGGCCCGGGTGACCCCCGGGTGACCCTCCGATCACGCCATTGCCGCACGTCACACCCCGTGGAATCATGCATCCCGGCGCTCCCCCCACACCCTGGTGCCACCCTGACCAGTCGAGAGCAGCCCTCATCTCCATGACCAGGCGTTACCGCACCGCCCTGCTGACGGCCGGTGTGACGGCGTTCGCAGGCTTCGCGCTGCCCGCTGTCGCCGATGCCGCGGCAACGACCCTGACCTGCAAGCCCAACTACTTCAAGCGCGACTTCTTCGCCAACACGGGCCTGTCGGGCAAGCCGAGGAAGACCGACTGCGACGACGCGATCAACCAGAACTACCGCGCCGGCACACCTCTTTCGGGCATCGCGAAGGACAACTTCTCCATCCGCTGGACCGTCACCCGCGACTTCGGCTCCGGCGGCCCGTTCGCCTTCACCGCGCAGTCACAGGACGGTATACGGGTGTACGTCGACGGCGTCCGCAAGATCGACGTCTGGAAGAACGTCTCGACGACCCAGAAGAAGACGCTCAACCTCACGATCCCCAAGGGCAGGCACACCCTGCGGATCGACTTCGCGGCATGGACGGGCAACGCGAACGTCACGTTCTCGTACGCGCCCCGCACCTCGGCCACGGTCGACAAGACCGCGCCCCTCACCCCCGCCGGGATCAAGGCGGCGTACAGCGCCACCACCCGCAAGGCGACGGTGAACTGGGCGAAGAACCCGGAGATGGACCTGGCGGGCTACCGCGTCTACCGCCGCCTCCAGGGCACGTCGGCGTACACGAGGGTCGCGCAGACGACGGCGACGTCGTACGCGGACACCCCGCCGCCCACGGGCCAGGTCTTCTACTACGAGGCCCGCGCCTACGACAAGGCGGGCCGCGAGTCCGCCGGCACGGCGGACATGCCGGTCACCACCATCGACAAGACCCCGCCCGCAGCACCGTTCGTCGAGATGGACTCCTGCCCGGCCGACCAGCCGTACGCCGCCCCTGAACTCGTCACCACGGCCGCGAACCAGGCTGGTATCACCGGGTACGAGATGCAGCGCCTCGACCCCGTCTCCCACGCCTGGACCACCGTGTATACCGGCTCCAAGGGCGCTATCTGCGACACCGGTCACCGGGCCGACGGCAGCGAGGTCACCTACCGGGGACGGGCCCGCGACGCCGCCGGGAACTGGTCCGCGTACTCGGCCGCCACCACCTTCACCACCTCCGACCTGACGCCGCCCGCGCCCGTCGCCGACGCGCGCGTGGACTACCGGGCGGGCGTGCCTCACCTGGTGTGGTCCCTCGTGTCAGGAGCCGCTTCGTACCAGGTCCTCCAGTACGACCCGGCGACCGGCGGATATCTCGACGCGCTCGTGAAGGGCTCGTCGACCGCGCTGACGGACGTCGTGCCGCGCCAGCGTCTCGCGGTCACCGACACCTACCGCTACGCGGTGCGCTCCGTGGACGCCAAGGGCAACGCCTCGGCCCCGGCGGAGATCGCCCTGTCGATGGCCGACCGCCCCGAGCCGGCTCCCCCGTACCGGCTCGTCACCTCTGCCTTCAGGTCGGGCGTGAATGTGCAGTGGCGTGCCGCCGACCCCTGGTCGGTCAGCGACACCGCACCCCCCTCGTTCCGGATCCTGCGCACCGACGTGGTGACCGGGAGCACGACGATGGATCCGTGCACCCCGATCGTCAATACCCACTTCGCCGACGGCGTGGACCCCGCCCTCGCCGCCGGTAGCCGGGTCGCCGACGGAGACTGCACCGACCGCTCGGGCGAGTCGGAGACGGCGTACACCTACCGGATCGTGACACTCGACGCGTACGGACACGCCTCGCAGCCCAGTGAGGCGTCCGCGGTCACCACTCTGGACACCGTGCGCCCGGCCCCGGTCGAGAACCTGACCGCCGAGCAGATCCCCCTCGGCGTCCGTCTGACCTGGACGCCGCCCGCCGACGACGACGTTCAGGGTTACTACGTGTGGCAGGGCACGACCGACCCGGACACCGGCGGAACCGTCTGGACGAAGAACTGCTGGCAGGGGCAGTCACTGGCCCCGACCGAAATCCTCTGCCCGACGGTCCCCGACGGGCAGGAGCACGTCTACCGGATCGCCGCGACCGACGCCCAGCTCGAGTACCTCGGGCCGGAGAAATTCCACACCTCCGACATCACGGTCACGCTGCCCGACACCCGGCCGCCGGGCTGGAGCGGCACGGAGGTCCGCGAGGACCAGTACCCGGATCTCCATGTCCGCTGCGGGGTCGCCTTCGACGACATCCCCTGCGGTGACTACACCGACTACCGCTGGGAGCGGTGGGACGCGGCCGCCGGCGCCTGGACCGTGTTCGCCACGGGCAAGGTCGACGCCCCGGCCTCCCATATGGACGCGACGGTGAACGGAAACCGGCTCGGGCTGTACTACTACCGGGCCGTGTACACCGACTCGGCGGGCAGCGAGAAGGTCGTCAGGCAGCAGGCCTACGGCATCTGGGACTCCTGGCTCTGACCTGGTGTCCGGCAGACATGGCTGAGGGCCGCCACCCACCCGGGTGACGGCCCTCAGCCATGCCATGTCATGCCCAACTGCCTTACTCCGGCAACCGTTTCGGCTTCGGCCGCCACACCACCAGCGCGCTCGCCTGCTGCACATCCTGGTACGGCACCAGATCGCGCCGGTAGGAAGCGTGCACCTGCGCCTCGCGCTGCTGCATCGCCGCCGCCGCACCGTCGACCGCCGAGGAAAGCTCGGCGACACGGGACTGCAGGGCGGCGACCTGGTGCTCCAGCTCGATGATGCGCTTGATGCCGGCCAGGTTGATGCCCTCGTCCTGCGACAACTGCTGCACCGTACGCAGCAGTTCGATGTCGCGGGCCGAGTAGCGCCGACCCCGCCCGGCCGTGCGGTCGGGAGAGACCAGGCCCAGGCGGTCGTACTGGCGGAGGGTCTGCGGGTGCAGACCCGAGAGCTGAGCGGCGACCGAGATGACGTACACCGGTGACTCGTCGGTCAGTTCATAAGGGTTGGTACGTCGTCGGCCGTCCATCTCATGCTCCCTTCGCGGCCTCGAACAGCTCCGCCCGCGGATCCTGCTCCGCGGTCGCCTCGCGGTACGACTCCAGCGCCTCGCGCGCCTTGTCGTCCAGTTCGGTCGGTACGGACACCTCGACGGTGACCAGCAGGTCCCCGCGGGTGCCGTCCTTGCGCACGGCGCCCTTGCCGCGGGCGCGCATCGTGCGCCCGTTGGGGGTGCCTGCCGGGAGCTTCAGCGTGACCGCCGGGCCGCCCAGCGTCGGAACCTTGACCTCGCCGCCGAGTGCCGCCTCCGTGAAGGTGACCGGCACCGTGACGGTGAGATTGTCGCCCTTGCGGCCGAAGACCGGGTGGGCGTCGACGTGCACGACCACGTACAGGTCGCCCGCCGGGCCGCCCCGCTCTCCGGGAGTGCCCTTGCCGCGCAGCCGGATCCGCTGGCTGTCGGTCACGCCGGCCGGGATACGGACCTGCATGGTCCGCGACGACTTGGCGCGCCCCGAGCCCTTGCAGACCTCGCAGGGGTTCTCGGCGATGAGGCCGCGGCCCTTGCAGTCGACGCACGGGTCGGTGAGGGAGAACCCGCCACCGCTGCCGCGCGAGACCTGGCCCGTGCCGACGCAGGTCGGGCACACGCGGGGTGTGCCGTTCTTGTCGCCGGTGCCGGAGCACGCCTTGCACGGTGCCTGCGAGGACATACGGAGGGGAACGGTCGCCCCGTCCACCGCCTCGGTGAAGCTGAGCGTCACCTCGGACTCGATGTCCTGGCCGCGGCGCGGCTGCACCCTCGTGCCCGTACCGCCTGCTGCGCCCCGGTTGAAGAGGCCTCCGAAGACGTCCCCGAGGCCGCCGCCGAAGCCGCCGGCGCCCTGGCCCTGCCCCCCGCCCTGGGCGCCTCCGAAGAGGTCTCCCAGGTCGAAGTTGAAGTTCCCGCCGCCTGCGCCGGGTCCGGGCCGGAACCCGCCGTTGCCGAAGAGAGCACGCGCTTCGTCGTACTCCTTGCGCTTCTTGGGGTCCCCGAGGATGTCATTCGCCTCGGAGATCTCCTTGAAGCGCTCTTCCGCCTCGGCGTTGCCCTTGTTGGCGTCCGGGTGGAACTCGCGGGCGAGCTTCCGGTACGCCTTCTTGATCTCGGCCTCGGTGGCGTCCTTCGGGACGCCGAGAACCTTGTAGTAGTCCTTCTCGACGAAGTCCTTGGTGCTCATCCCCGACGTCCCTCCTTCCGGTCAACTGCTGTGTTTTCAGCCCTCGTCCGAGCCACTGCTGTCCTCGTCGGACGACGAAGCCTCGTCCGTCTTCGCCGCCGCGCCCGGCTGGGGCTCGGCCACCGCGACACGCGCGGGACGGATGGTGCGCTCGCCGATGCGATACCCCGGCTGCAGGATCGCGACGCACGTCGTCTCGGTGACGTCGGGCGCGTACGAGTGCATCAGGGCTTCGTGGATCGTCGGGTCGAAGGGCTCGCCCTCCTTGCCGAACTGCTGGAGGCCCATCTTCGCGATGACCGTCTCCAGCGCTTCGGCGACCGACTTGAACCCGCCCACCAGCTCGCCGTGTTCACGGGCGCGGCCGATGTCGTCGAGGGTCGGGAGGAGCTCGGTCAGGAGGGTCGCGACAGCGATCTCCTTGACCGTGATCCGGTCCCGCTCCACACGGCGGCGGTAGTTCTGGTACTCCGCCTGCAGCCGCTGGAGGTCCGCGGTGCGCTCGGCGAGCGCGCTGCGTGCCTGGTCCAGCTGAGCAGTCAGAGCGACGTCCTGGGATACGTCCCCGGCCGGGGCCGCCGGGCCCGACTCCTTCTCCGCGGCAGCGGAGGCGAGGTCGGACTCGGCAGCCTTCGACTCGGCGTCACCGGGGTTGGCGCCGGAGGGGACGTCGGACTTCTCGTCGAAGCCCGGAGTCTCCTCGGTCATGCGGCGCCACCCTTACCGAAGTCGGGCTTCTCGTCGTCCACGATCTCGGCGTCCACGACGTCGTCCGCGGCGTCGGCGGCCTGCTCGGTGCCCGGGGCGTCACCGGCAGCGGCGGCACCCTGGTCGGCGTTGGCGTACATCGCCTGGCCGAGCTTCTGCGAGACGGCGGCAACCTTCTCGGTCGCCGTACGGATCTCGGCGGTGTCCTCACCCTTGAGCTTTTCCTTCAGCTCGGTGATGGCTTCCTCGACCTCGGCCTTGACGTCGCCCGGGACCTTGTCCGCGTTGTCCGCGATGAACTTCTCGGTCTGGTAGACGAGCTGCTCGCCCTGGTTGCGGGACTCGGCGGCCTCGCGGCGCTTGTGGTCCTCGTCCGCGTACTGCTCGGCCTCTTCGCGCATCCGGTTGACCTCGTCCTTCGGCAGCGAGGAGCCACCGGTGACGGTCATCTTCTGCTCCTTGCCGGTGCCGAGGTCCTTGGCAGCGACGTGCATGATGCCGTTGGCGTCGATGTCGAAGGCGACCTCGATCTGCGGGACACCACGCGGGGCCGGCGGCAGACCGGTCAGCTCGAACATACCGAGCTTCTTGTTGTACGCCGCGATCTCGCGCTCGCCCTGGTAGACCTGGATCTGGACGGACGGCTGGTTGTCCTCGGCGGTGGTGAAGATCTCGGACCGCTTGGTCGGGATCGTCGTGTTCCGCTCGATGAGCTTGGTCATGATGCCGCCCTTGGTCTCGATACCGAGAGACAGGGGCGTGACGTCGAGGAGCAGTACGTCCTTGACCTCACCCTTCAGGACACCGGCCTGGAGCGAGGCGCCGATGGCGACGACCTCGTCCGGGTTCACACCCTTGTTGGCGTCCTGGCCGCCGGTGAGCTCCTTGACGAGCTCGGCGACGGCGGGCATACGGGTCGAGCCACCGACGAGAACGACGTGGTCGATCTCGGAGAGCGCGATGCCCGCGTCCTTGATCACGTTGTGGAACGGGTTCTTGCACCGGTCCAGCAGGTCGGCCGTGAGCTGCTGGAACTGGGCGCGAGTGAGCTTCTCGTCCAGGTGCAGCGGGCCCTCGGCGGACGCCGTGATGTAGGGCAGGTTGATGGACGTCTCGGTCGAGGACGACAGCTCGATCTTCGCCTTCTCCGCGGCCTCGCGGAGACGCTGGAGCGCCATCTTGTCCTTGGACAGGTCCACGCCGTGACCGTTGGCGAACTGCTTCACCAGGTAGTCCATGACGCGCTGGTCCCAGTCGTCACCACCGAGGTGGTTGTCACCGTTGGTGGCCTTGACCTCGACGACGCCGTCGCCGATCTCGAGCAGCGAGACGTCGAAGGTGCCGCCACCGAGGTCGAAGACGAGAATGGTCTGGTCGTCCTTGTCGAGCCCGTAGGCCAGGGCGGCCGCCGTCGGCTCATTGACAATACGCAGGACGTTGAGACCCGCGATCTCGCCGGCCTCCTTGGTCGCCTGGCGCTCCGAGTCGTTGAAGTACGCCGGGACGGTGATGACCGCGTCGGCCACCTTCTCGCCCAGGTACGCCTCGGCGTCACGCTTGAGCTTCTGCAGGATGAAGGCGCTCATCTGCTGCGGGTTGAAGCCCTTGCCGTCGATCTCGATCTTCCAGTCAGTGCCCATGTGGCGCTTGACCGAACGGATCGTCCTGTCGACGTTGGTGACTGCCTGGCGCTTCGCGACCTCGCCGACGAGCACCTCGCCGTTCTTGGCGAAGGCGACGACGGACGGCGTGGTCCTGGCGCCCTCTGCGTTGGTGATGACGGTGGGCTCGCCGCCTTCGAGAACGCTGACGACTGAGTTCGTGGTGCCCAGGTCGATGCCGACCGCACGTGCCATGGTGAATCCTCCAGCTGACTGACTTGAGTGGAACTGACTCAAGGATGCACGAGAGATCCGCGCCCGTCAACAGAGCTGAGTCGACCCCACTCAACTCTTATTCATCCCTTACGCGCAACTAGGCGTTTCCCCTGGTCAGGAGGGCGGCGATGTTCGCCGTCAGCCCGTCGACCTCTTCCGCGCAGGCGTGCAGCACGTCATACGGCTGCCCCCACGGATCCGCGACCCCGTCCGCCGCGGCCGGTACGGGGGCCACCGTGCCCCGGCGCCCCGCGTCGCCGTCCAGCCGCAGATACTCCTTCAACGTGAAGCACCGGCGCATCGACACGGGCGAGAGGCGCACCGCCGCCTCCCGGTGCTCCCGCTCCATCCCGAGTACGAGGTCCGACCCGGCCACCAGCGCGGCGGTCAGCCGCCGCGACACGAACTCCCGGTCGTCCCCGCCCAGTTGACGGAGAACAGAACGGGTGGCGGGGTCCATTCCCACCACCTCCCCCGCCTCGGTGCCCGCACTGCTCACCCGGGCGCCGGGGAGCCGTGGGGCGAGCAGGCGCTCCGCGAGGACGGAGCGGTGCATATTGCCCGTACAGACGAAGAGAACCGTCAGCCCACGGGCGTCGTCACGGTCTTCAGCCATGCGTATGTCTCCTCGATGCCGTCGCGCAGACTGGTCTCGGGCTTCCAGCCGAGGGCGCTGATGCGGGTCACATCGAGCAGCTTGCGCGGGGTGCCGTCCGGCTTGGTGGTGTCCCAGGTGATGGTCCCGCGGTAGCCGACGACCCCGGCGACCAGCTCCGCGAGTTCGCTCAGCGCCAGGTCCTCGCCGGTGCCGACGTTGACCGGGTCGTCCCCGTCGTACCGCTCCAGGAGGAAGAGGCAGGCCCGCGCCAGGTCGTCCGCGTGCAGGAACTCCCGGCGCGGGGTGCCGCTGCCCCAGTGGGTGATCGACGGGGCGGAGCGCAGCTGCGCCTCATGGGTGCGCCGGAGTATCGCGGGCAGGACGTGCGAGGTGCGCGGGTCGGTGTTGTCGTGCGGGCCGTAGAGGTTGGTGGGCATGGCGGAGATGTACGGGAGGCCGTACTGGCGGCGCACCGCCTGGATGTGCACGATGCCGGCGATCTTGGCGATGGCGTACGCGTCGTTGGTGGGCTCCAGGGGGCCCGTGAGCAGGGCCGATTCGGGGATCGGCTGGGGGGCGTGCTTGGGGTAGATGCAGCTGGAGCCGAGGAGGAGGAGCCGCCCGACGCCGTACTCGCGGGCCGCGTCCAGGACGTTCAGCTGGATGCGGAGGTTGTCGGAGAGGAAGTCGACAGGGCGCGCGGCATTGGCCGCGATGCCGCCGACGCGGGCGGCGGCCAGGATGACGACGGCGGGGCGCTCGGCGGCGTACAGGGCGCGCACGGCCTCGCGGTCGCGCAGGTCGAGCTCACCCGAGGTGCGCAGGAGCAGGTCGCCGAAGCCCTCGCGGCGCAGCTCCCGTACGACGGCCGAGCCGACCAGGCCGCGGTGACCGGCGACATGGACGCGGGCGGTCCGGTCCAGTCGCCCCGTCGCACCGCTCATCGGGCCTCCTCCTTCACGGCGCCCGCGCGCGGGCGCGGCGGGGCGGCGAGCTGCTGTCCGGCCGACGGGTCGCCGTAGCCGTATCCGTAGCCGGCGCGCTTGGTGAGCGGCGCCATGGAGTAGACCGTTCCGAGGGTGCGGCCGCCCACCGTACGCAGGGCTTCGGCGGCGGCGACGACGCGGTCGCGGGGCGTCTTTCCTGCCCGTACGACCAGGATCGTGCCCTGGGCGAGCGGCGCGAGCCCCACCGTGTCGGCGACCGGCAGGAGCGGAGCGCTGTCGACGATCACGAGCTCGTAGCGGTCGGCGAGTTCGCGCAGGATCTCGCCCATCCGCTCGGAGGCGAGCAGCTCGGTGGGGTTGGGCGGCATCGGTCCGCTGGTGAGGACGGCGAGGCGGCCCGCGGCCTGCTGCATCACCTCGTCGGTGCGCGCCTGGCCGATGAGCACGCTGGTCAGCCCCGCGTCCTGGACGAGCCCGAAGGAGCGGGCCACGCACGGCCGCCGCAGGTCTGCGTCGACCAGACAGACGGAGGTGCCGGTCTCGGCGAGGGAGAGCGCGAGGCCCGCGGCGGTGCTGGTCTTGCCCTCGCCCGGCAGCGAGCTGGTGACGACGACGACCCGCGGCCGGTCGTCGATCTGCGCGAACTGCAGATTGGTGCGCAGATGACGGAAGGCCTCGGCGC
Organism: Streptomyces beijiangensis; assembly: GCF_017315755.1. Taxonomy (GTDB): domain Bacteria; phylum Actinomycetota; class Actinomycetes; order Streptomycetales; family Streptomycetaceae; genus Streptomyces; species Streptomyces beijiangensis. Next base: position 1,288 of record NZ_JAFLRJ010000149.1, on the reverse strand, counting down.
GCGCCGAGTGCCCGACCGTGCCTGAGGTGAGCGGCCGGCCGTCGTCCGGCTTCTCGTACGGGATCGATCCGAGCAGCGGGAGCCCGGTGAACTCGGCCAGTGCGTTGGCCGACTTGAAGGTCGTGTCCAGGATCTCCCTGAGCAGCGCGAGCCCGGTGCCGAGCAGCAGCCCGACGAGGAGCCCTGCGGCGAGGTTGAGGCCGGGCCGCGGGCTGACGGGGGCGGTGGGGACGGCGGCGGTCTGGGTGACGCCCAGCTTGACGGCGGACTTGTCCGAGCCGTCCGGGGTCTCCAGCCGCTCCACCACGTCGCCGAAACGGACGGCCACGGCGTCGGCGGTCTCGGCGGCCCTGCGGGCGTCGGTGTCGCTGACGGTGATGTCGATGAGGACGGTGCCGAGCGGCGCTTCGGCGGTGATACGGCCCGCCAGCTCCTCCGGAGTGGCGTCCAGGTGGAGCGTGTTCACGACGGGGGCGGTGACCTGACGGCTCGTCACGATGGCGGCGTACGACTGGACGCGTGCCAGCGAGAAGCTGCTGCCCTGCTGGAGCTGGGCGGTGTCGTTGCCCGATTCACCTCCTCCGGTCGACCGGGCGGAGACGAAGAGCTGGACCTGCGCCTGGAAGACGGGCGTGGTCATGGCGGTGGCGGCCCAGCCGGCGGCGGCGCCGAGCAGGACACAGGCCACGACGGCGGGCCAGCTGCGGGCCAGTGCTCGCAGAATGCTCCGGAGTTCCAAGCTGTGCACCTCATCGGGTCGTTCGGGGGAGCGCGCCCGGCCAGGCTAGACACTTATGAGTCATTTGTCCGGCAATGATGGGGTGCTCAAGGCGAGGAGTCCCCGTGGAGCCACCCCAGATCGCGGTACTGATGACCAGCCACAACCGGCGCGAGAAGACCCTCTCCGCGCTCACCGCCCTCGCCGGACAGCACTCCGTCTCCGCGGTGGTCCGCACCCACCTCGTGGACGCGGGCAGCAGCGACGGCACGGCGGGAGCGGTCCGCGCGGCGCACCCCGGCGTCGAGGTGATGGAGGTCGGCCCGGACGTCTACTGGGGTCACGGCATGCGCCTGGCCAGCCGCAACAGCCGGATGTCGGGCGCCCCGCACTTCGACCACCAGCTCTGGCTCAACGACGACGTGGTGCTGGACGCGGACGCGCTCTCCGTCCTCCTGGACACCGCGGCGGCCGTCGGCTCGGCGGGCGGCGGGGCGGGCGGCGGGGACGCGGTGATCGTCGGCGCGACCCGGGCGCGGCCCGAGTACGTCGTGGTGGCGTCGGCCGCGC
>NZ_JAFLRJ010001418.1 GCF_017315755.1 Streptomyces beijiangensis | reverse complement strand
CTGTCAAAGGGGCCACTGTTTTAACAGGTCTGCAGACGGGAGCCATTAATTTAAATACGACTTTTCTTGATGAACCGCTCTATATCGGAAAAGGAAAACCGAAAAAATCTTGGGCGAGCAACTTGGGAACACTTGGTATCCAGGGAGCTCTTGAAAAGTCTTCAAACGTGTTCATGTTTAAAACGGCGATCGCCCTTGGTAAAGGCCAATATAAGGCGCATCAGCCGCTCGACCTTCAAACAAAAGCATTTGATACATTCAGGTATTATTTCAGCCAGTTCGGCCTCGGCGTCAAAACCGGAATCGATCTGCCAAATGAAGCTTCAGGCTACAAAGGATCTCAAAGACTGCCCGGTTTCCTGCTTGACTTTTCCATCGGACAGTATGACACATACACACCGCTGCAGCTGGCTCAGTACGTATCAACGATTGCCAATGGGGGATACCGCATGAAGCCGCAGCTTGTGAAAG
>NZ_JAFLRJ010001417.1 GCF_017315755.1 Streptomyces beijiangensis | reverse complement strand
TTGCTTTCACCGTGGTTCCCCGCTGTTCCCCGCTGGATCTGGTGCGGCTGTGGTGCGGCAGTGGTGCTGTGTCAGGAACGGGTGCCCAGCGGGCAGCCTCAGCGAGCGGCTCACCACTTCCGCCACTTGTCCGTGATCTGGTAACGGCCGAGTCCATGCCGGGCGGCCAGTGCGACGATGTCGATGCCGTGCTCGGTCAGCGATTGGTCGATGAAGTCGCACAGTTGCTCGCGCTCGTCGGTTTCGTAGGCGCTTTCGTTGTGGGCTTCGTTCACGGCGTTCAGGGCCAGGACGACGCGTTCCACGACGCCGAAGATCTGCGCGTCGTCTGCCTCGCTCAGGCCGGGAAGCTCC
>NZ_JAFLRJ010001416.1 GCF_017315755.1 Streptomyces beijiangensis | reverse complement strand
ATTGTCATCTTTAGAACCCATTATTGATGCTTACAAAACACAGATGTTGAATAAACAGTACGAAGCTGTTGAACGCCCGCAGCAGACGGACGCTGCAGAATTTACATTTGCTCAGCTTGAAAAAACCGTACAAGGCGCAAACAACCTTTTGGAGCCGTCGCAGGTGCACCTACAGTTTGTGCTTCACGAAAAATTGGGAGAGTATTATGTGAAAGTCGTGGACAATCGGACAGAGGAAGTCGTCCGCGAGATCCCGCCAAAGGAGTGGCTCGATTTTTATGCGGCGATGGCGGAATTTATGGGGTTAATTGTCGATAAAACTACATAGAACAGGAGTGTTAAAGAT
>NZ_JAFLRJ010001415.1 GCF_017315755.1 Streptomyces beijiangensis | reverse complement strand
GGCCAGCCGCGCCAGGCCCCGGCCGCCAGCGGCTTCTTCATCGCGCTGGAGGGCGGCGACGGAGCGGGCAAGTCCACGCAGGTCGAGGTGCTCGCCGAGTGGATCCGCGCCAAGGGGCACGAGGTCGTCGTCACCAAGGAGCCCGGCTCGACGCCGATCGGCAAGCGCCTGCGCTCGATCCTGCTCGACGTCTCCTCAGCGGGGCTCTCGCACCGCTCCGAGGCCCTGCTGTACGCGGCGGACCGCGCCGAACACGTCGACACCGTCGTCCGTCCCGCACTGGAGCGCGGAGCCGTCGTCATCTCGGACCGCTACATCGACTCGTCCGTCGCCTACCAGGGC
>NZ_JAFLRJ010001414.1 GCF_017315755.1 Streptomyces beijiangensis | reverse complement strand
CTGGGCTGTGAGGGCGCTTGTCCGCGGAACGTCCGGCCACCCGCTTCCCACCGACTGGTGGATGTATCTCGGCGGACTGTGCGGTGTGGTCTTCATCGGGGCGTCCGCCTTTCTCGTCCACCGCATCGGGGTGCTGCTGCTCGGCATGGCCTCGATCGCCGGCCAGTTGACCGGCTCCATCGCGCTGGATCTCTTCGTTCCGTCGGGCAGTGGCTCCCCCTCGGCCCTCACCGTCCTCGGAGCCGTCCTCACGTTCGCAGCCGTCCGGATCGCTTCTCCGCGCCTGCGCGGCGCACCGGCCGACGGCCCCGCTCACGGACCACGGTCCGCCTGAGCC
>NZ_JAFLRJ010001413.1 GCF_017315755.1 Streptomyces beijiangensis | reverse complement strand
GCTTAAACATTCGATCACTTGCCTCCGATCGTGTCGAGAATTTCCTTGATCGCGTAGTATTCCGGATTGATTAGCGCTTTAATACCTTCTGAGATCGCATAAATACCGAATCCTCCCGGAGTAACCACTAAAAAACAAACAGCAAGCACCACGGGAAACCATTCGTAATCCCAACTACAATGGCTCTTCTCATACGATTTTACAGTCACCTTCGTAATTATGACTCCCGCAATAACTGCGATCATTAGAAAAACGCCTCCGATAATCGCATCAGTCAC
>NZ_JAFLRJ010001412.1 GCF_017315755.1 Streptomyces beijiangensis | reverse complement strand
GTTCAGCGCGCTCGACCCCCTCATCCGGCGCGACATGCAGGAGGAGGTGATCCGGCTGCACCACGAGGAGGGCCGCACGATGGTCTTCATCACCCACGACCTCAGCGAGGCGCTGAGGCTGGGCGACCGCATCGCCCTGATGCGCGACGGACGGGTGGTCCAGCTGGGCACCCCCGAGGAGATCGTGGGCTCGCCCGCCGACGACTACGTCCGCGACTTCGTCCGGGACGTCCCGCGCGAACAGGTCCTCACCGTCCGTACGGCCATTCGCCCCGCCTCGTCGGCGGACGAGGCGGGGCGCATGGCCGTACGGACGGTGAGGACCTGTTCGCGCGGGACGTCCCGGACGAAGTCGCGGACGTAGTCGTCGGCGGGCGAGCCCACGATCTCCTCGGGGGTGCCCAGCTGGACCACCCGTCCGTCGCGCATCAGGGCGATGCGGTCGCCCAGCCTCAGCGCCTCGCTGAGGTCGTGGGTGATGAAGACCATCGTGCGGCCCTCCTCGTGGTGCAGCCGGATCACCTCCTCCTGCATGTCGCGCCGGATGAGGGGGTCGAGCGCGCTGAACGGCTCGTCGAACAGC
>NZ_JAFLRJ010001411.1 GCF_017315755.1 Streptomyces beijiangensis | reverse complement strand
CCGGAGGGGGAGTTCGCGTCGGAGGAGCCGGGACGCGGGCCGGAGGGCGACGGCGCGTGGACGCACGACTGGGCGGACGGCTGGATGGACGGCTGGGTGTTCGCGCTCGCCGGTCCCGTCTACGCCGGTACGAACGAGATCCAGCGCGACATCATCGCCGAGCGCCTGCTCGGCCTGCCGAAGGGGCGCTGAGCGGCCATGGACTTCCACCCCGACGAGGACCACCGCGCCTACGTCTCGACGCTGCGCCGCCTCCTCGCGGACGCCGCGCCCCTGAAGGCGGACCGCGCC
>NZ_JAFLRJ010001410.1 GCF_017315755.1 Streptomyces beijiangensis | reverse complement strand
GTGTACGGGCAGGGCACGGACGTCCAGGCGGTGACGAGTTCGTCCCCCATCATCTCGGTGAGCGCGGGGATGTCCGCTTCCTCGAACGGGCGCAGCACGAGCCGGTCCGTGCTGATCGAGATGTCCGGGAAGGTCGATGTCATGCGCCGCTCCATACCAAGATCGGGGGTCTGGGGCCGGCCGGTCGGCCCCCGGAGAAGTGCAGTCACAGGGGGTCTGGCGCGCAGCCCAGAGGATTGCAGCAGTGCACAGCATGCAGCATCGGCCGCCCGATGTGCAGCGCCGGGCCCCCTTCAGAAGGGGTGCCCGGCGCTGTAAACCGACTTGTCGATACGGGGACCTACGGAGGCCCGAAGCGGCGCCGCCGTCGGTCCTCGCACCTCACTTCGCGGACTTCACC
>NZ_JAFLRJ010000148.1 GCF_017315755.1 Streptomyces beijiangensis | reverse complement strand
TGGCCGACAATAGGCGCGTGCTGGAGATGACGCGTGAGGAGTTCGAGGAGCTTGTCAGTGAGGCGCTGGACCGCATTCCGGCCGAGCTGACGCGACTGATGGACAACGTGGCCGTATTCGTCGAGGACGAACCGGCGAGCGAGGACCCGGAGCTGCTCGGGCTCTACGAGGGGACCCCGCTGACGGATCGCGGCGAGTGGTACGCGGGCGTGCTGCCCGACCGGATCACCATTTACCGGGGGCCGACGCTGCGGATGTGCGCGAACCGGGAGGACGTGGTCGCTGAGACCGAGATCACCGTCGTCCATGAAATCGCGCACCACTTCGGGATCGACGACGAGCGGCTGCACGCACTGGGGTACGGGTGAGCGGGGCCGCGGTGTCGTGGGGCCGGTAGCCCGGTAGCCCGGTAGCCGGGTTGGGCGTGTCCCTGGCGGGCGAAAGGGCGTTGGGAGTGTGAATCCACTCACCATGCCCCGGAGGTGGTGCCCCGTGCGCCAGTTGCCTGCCCCTGCCCGTTTGGTGGTCGTCTCGCTGGCGGCTCTGGCCACGGCCGGCTGTATGAGCGTGAGCGACCATCCGGGCAAACCCTCCTCGTCGGCCTCCGCCTCGCTGCGGGGCGCCGCCGCCGAGCCGGACGGCGGGGCGGCGCAGGGTGGCCATGGGCGCGCCCCGGGGAAGAAGGGCGCGGACGGCAAGGGCGGGTCGCCCTCACCTTCCGGGTCCGCCTCGCCGGGCGCCTCCGCGCCCGCAGCACCCCCGCAGAGCCACCCGAAGGGCCCACTGCCTTCCCGGCCGCCCTCAGGCGCACCGTCGGACGCCCCTTCGCCGCCCTCGCAGCCGCCCGTCGTGGAGCCGAGTGCGAGCCCTTCGCCCGAGCCGAGCAGCACCCCTCCGGGGCCGACGCCCTCGCCGGACCCGGAGGTCGGAACGCACACCCTGGCACTGCGGCAGCCGGTGGCGTCTCCGCAGGTGAGGCCGGTTTAGGAGGGCCCGGTTTGCCACGAGGGGGGGAGGGTGCGTATGGTTATAGATCGTTTGATCCCATTGCCCGGCGCCGAAAAAGAAGAGCGCCGTGTGGCGCGTACTCTCCCTTGCCGTGGCTGGACCGCATTGAGGCGGTCGAAATTGCGATTCACGGAGTTATGGGCGCGTGCCGAGACTCCGAGAGGTTTCGCATTTCGTATGTCCAATTCCAGTTCTGACCACACCGTCATGCCCGAGAACGACGAGATTGTCGCCGAGGCGCAGGCCGTCGTAGAGGCCGCCGAAATCGTCGAAGCGGTCGCCGAGACCATCGCGGTCGTCGAGACCGCCGAGGTCGCGGAGACCGTCGCAGTCGTCGAGACCGTCGCGGTCGTCGAGACTGCCGTCGAAGAGGCTTCCGACGCTGCTGAGGCCGTTGAGGCCTCTGACGCTGTTGAGACCGTCGAGGTCGTGGAGGCTGCTGAGGCCTCCGAGCCCGCCGAGCCTTCTGAGCCCACCATCACCTTCAGCGACCTCGGTCTGCCCGAGGGCATCGTCCGCAAGCTCGCCCAGAACGGTGTCACCGCGCCCTTCCCGATCCAGGCCGCGACCATCCCGGACGCCCTGGCCGGCAAGGACATCCTGGGCCGTGGCCGTACCGGCTCCGGCAAGACCCTCTCCTTCGGCCTGCCGCTGCTGACGCAGCTCTCCGGCGGCCGCACGGAGAAGAAGAAGCCCCGCGGCGTCATCCTGACCCCGACCCGTGAGCTCGCGATGCAGGTCGCGGACGCGCTTCAGCCGTACGGCGACGTGCTCGGCCTGAAGATCAAGGTCGTCTGCGGCGGTACGTCGATGAGCAACCAGATCTACGCACTCGAGCGCGGCGTCGACGTCCTCGTCGCCACCCCGGGCCGTCTGCGCGACATCATCAGCCGCGGCGCCTGCTCGCTCGAGAACACCCAGATCGCCGTCCTCGACGAGGCCGACCAGATGTCGGACCTGGGCTTCCTGCCCGAGGTCACCGAGCTGCTCGACCAGATCCCCGGCGGCGGCCAGCGCATGCTCTTCTCCGCCACCATGGAGAACGAGATCGGCACCCTGGTCAAGCGCTACCTGACCAACCCGGTGACGCACGAGGTCGACAGCGCCCAGGGCAATGTCTCGACCATGTCGCACCACGTCCTCGTCGTGAAGCCGAAGGACAAGGCGCCCGTCACGGCCGCCATCGCAGCCCGCAAGGGCCGCACGATCATCTTCGTCCGTACGCAGCTGGGCGCCGACCGTATCGCCGAGCAGCTCATCGACAACGGTGTGAAGGCCGACGCGCTCCACGGCGGCATGACGCAGGGCGCCCGTACCCGCGTTCTTGAGGACTTCAAGAAGGGTTACGTCAACGCCCTCGTGGCCACCGACGTCGCCGCGCGAGGCATCCACGTCGACGGCATCGACCTGGTCCTGAACGTGGACCCGGCCGGTGACCACAAGGACTACCTGCACCGCTCGGGCCGTACCGCCCGTGCCGGCAAGTCCGGTGTCGTCGTCTCCCTGTCGCTGCCGCACCAGCGCCGCCAGATCTTCAAGCTGATGGAGGACGCGGGCGTCGACGCCTCGCGCCACATCATCCAGAGCGCCGGCGCCTTCGAGCCGGAGGTCGCCGAGATCACGGGCGCCCGTTCGCTCACCGAGGTCCAGGCCGACGCGTCCGACAACGCCGCCAAGCAGGCCGAGCGTGACGTCGCCCAGCTCACCAAGGAGCTGGAGCGCGCCACCCGCCGCGCCACCGAGCTGCGCGGGGAGGCCGACCGCCTGGTCGCCCGTGCCGCGCGCGAGCGTGGAGACGACCCCGAGGCCGCTGTCGCCGAGGTGACGGAGGCCGCTGTGGCCGAGGTCGCAGCCGCGGTGACCGTCCCCGAGCAGGCCGAGCCGGTCCGCGAGGAGCGTCGTGACGACCGGGGCAACTTCGGTCGTCGTGACGACCGCGGCGGCGACCGCCGTGACAACGACCGTGGTGGTTACCGCGGTGGCAACAGTGGTGGCAGCAGCGGCGGTGGCTACCGCGGCGGCAACAGCGGTGGGAGCAGCGGCGGTTACCGCGGCGGCAACAGCGGCGGCACCAGCGGCGGTGGCTTCCAGCGTCGTGACGACCGTCCCTCGGGCGGCGCCAGTGGTGGCTTCAACCGTGACCGTCGTGACGACCGCCCCTCGGGTGGTGGCTTCAACCGTGACCGTCGTGACGAGCGTCCCTCGGGTGGCAGCAGCGGTGGTGGCTTCCGCCGCGACGACCGTCCCTCGGGCGGTTTCCAGCGTCGTGACGACCGCCCCTCGGGTGGTGGCTTCAACCGTGACCGTCGTGACGAGCGTCCCTCGGGTGGTGCCAGTGGTGGCTTCCGCCGCGACGACCGTCCCTCGGGCGGCTTCAACCGTGACGACCGTGGCGGCGACCGCCCCACCGGTGGTCACCGAGGCAGCGACCGTCCGTTCAACCGCGACCGTCGTGACGACCGTCCCGCCACCGGTGGCGGCTTCCGCGCCGGCGGCAGCAGCGGCGACCGCCCCACCGGCCGTCGTGACGACCACCGTCCGAACACCGGCACCCAGACCGGCACGTTCGGCCGTCGTGACGACAAGCCGCGCTGGAAGCGCAGCTGATCGCAGCTGACTGGCTGACTGACTGACCGGAAGGGCCCTGCCCGATGCACCGCATCGGGCAGGGCCCTTCCGCTGTCCGGCGTCCGGTGCCCCGTGTACTTGTAGCCTCCGGCTCTCGCATGCAGGTGCGAAGCGAGGGTCCGGGGAGGCCTGGTGGGGATCCTGATACACCGTCATAAGTTCAGACGGACGGCCGCGCCGACCTCGTCGTCCGGCAGAAGACCACCGGGGACATGTACTTCTACGCGGGCCGCTCCGACGGCAAGTTCGCGGCCCGGGTGAAGGTCTTCTCCAACTGGGGCACCTCGTACAACGCCATCGTCGGCGTCGGCGACGCCACGGGTGACGGAAAGGCCGACCTCGTCGTGCGCGACTCGGCAGGGAGGCTCTACCGCAGTGACGGCAACGGCAAGGGATCCTTCGGGGGCCGCGTCCAGATCGCCACCGGCTGGAAGGGCTACAAGTCCCTGTTTTAGGCCACCTGTTGGCGCATGTCATGCCCCCGGCGAGGGAATCGCTGGGGGCATGACAACACCAGATCCGCGCGGAACACCCGCCGCAGCCCCGCAGTCCGACGAGGACAGGCTCGCCGAGCTCGGCTACACCCAGGTCCTCGCCCGCCGGATGTCGGCATTCTCCAACTACGCCGTCTCCTTCACCATCATCTCGGTCCTCTCCGGCTGCCTGACGATGTACCTGTTCGGCATGAACACCGGCGGCCCCGCCCTCATCACCTGGGGCTGGGTCGGAGTCGGCCTGATGACGCTCTTCGTCGGGCTGGCCATGGCCGAGATCTGTTCGGCCTACCCCACCTCCGCCGGCCTCTACTTCTGGGCCCACCGCCTCGCCCCGCCGCGCAGCGCCGCCGCCTGGGCCTGGTTCACGGGCTGGTTCAACGTCCTGGGGCAGGTGGCCGTCACCGCGGGCATCGACTTCGGCGCCGCGTCCTTCCTCGGTGCGTATCTGAACCTCCAGTTCGACTTCAAGGTCACACCCGGCCGCACGATCCTGCTCTTCGCCGCGATCCTGATCCTGCACGGCCTCCTCAACACCTTCGGCGTGCGGATCGTGGCCATTCTCAACAGCGTCAGCGTGTGGTGGCACGTCGTCGGTGTCGTCGTGATCGTCGCGGCCCTGACCTTCACCCCCGACCACCACCAGTCGACGTCCTTCGTCTTCACGCACTTCGTGAACAACACCGGCTTCGGCAGCGGCTTCTACGTCGTCCTCATCGGCCTCCTCATGGCGCAGTACACCTTCACCGGGTACGACGCCTCCGCCCATATGACCGAGGAGACCCACGACGCCTCCACGGCCGGCCCGCGCGGCATCGTCCAGTCGATCTGGACGTCCTGGGTCGCGGGCTTCGTCCTGCTCCTCGGCTTCACGTACGCGATCCAGTCGTACGACAAGGAGCTCGGATCCCCGACGGGCGCACCCCCCGCCCAGATCCTCCTGGACGCGGTCGGCGCGACAGGCGGCAAGCTGCTCCTGCTCGTCGTGATCGGCGCCCAGCTCTTCTGCGGGATGGCCTCCGTCACCGCCAACTCCCGCATGATCTACGCCTTTTCACGCGACGGCGCCCTGCCGTACTCGCACATCTGGCACTCGGTGAGCCCCCGCACCCGTACCCCCGTCGCCGCCGTCTGGCTGGCCGCGCTCAGCGCGCTCGTCCTCGGGCTGCCGTATCTGATCAACGTCACCGCGTACGCCGCAGTGACCTCGATCGCCGTCATCGGGCTCTACATCGCGTACGTCATCCCGACCCTGCTGCGTCTCCTGCGCGGCGACGACTTCCAGCGCGGCCCCTGGCACCTGGGCCGCTTCTCGCGGCCCATCGGGATCGTCGCGGTGGTGTGGGTGGCGGTGATCACGGTCCTCTTCATGCTGCCGCAGGTCTCGCCGGTCACCTGGAAGACCTTCAACTACGCCCCGGTGGCTGTCCTGGCCGTGCTCGGTTTCGCGGCGGTGTGGTGGTTCGCCTCGGCGCGCCGCTGGTTCCTGAATCCTGACCATGTGCGGACAAAGGTGCGCGAGGCATCCCGTAAGGGGGCCCCGGAGCCCATCGACCCCTGATACCAGATCGGCGCTGCGCTCCCGTCCGGCTATGCTCGGGGGAGCACAGCCGCGGACCGTTAGCTCAATTGGCAGAGCAGTGGACTTTTAATCCATTGGTTGTGGGTTCGAGTCCCACACGGTCTACCAAGAGCGAGAGGGGAATACCCCTCTGATCTGCTAAGAAGCGCCTCGACCAGTCTCTTCTGGCCGAGGCGCTTCTGTGTTCTGGGTCTCGTGCGTGAGCGATGCGTGAGCGGATGCGCCGGCATTCGCCTGGACCGCGGCGGACTGGCGGGCCCTGGGTACGAGCCTTGCGGCGATCTCGGCGATCTCACGATCGAGCTCGGGGAGCAGGCTCGTGTACGTGTCAGAGGTGACCACGATGGTGGAGTGCGGACCCGTCCGCCTGAGTGAAGACCTTGCCGGACTCCTTCCAGGCCGAGCCCCAGGCGGCCCGCTCCGCGTCCTGGCGAGCCTTGTGGCCCCGAAGGACCGCGATGTTCAGGCTGCCGAGCGCGATGGTGTTGGCGCTGCCGTCGGTCTTCGGATCGGACTCGTAGCGGTCCCAGCCGTCGACGACGATCTCCTTGGCGGGACTGCTCAGTGTTCGTCGTCGAGGTCCTCGCCGAAGGTGACCTCCAGTGCTGCCACGAGGGCCTCGGCGAGTTGGAACTGTTGGCCGCTGTTGATGATGACCTCTTCCAGTCGGTGCACCCCGAGGAGCGTGGAGAGGTCGTTGCCGCGCAGGTCGCAGTTCCGGTAGTAGCCGCGGCCGAACTCCGTCAGGCGCAGGGTGCAGTCATCGAATACCGCGTGCCGCAGGTCGCAGCCGGTGAAGCTGGCCTCGGTCAGCACGCAACGAGAGAAGACCAGGCGGCCGGCTGTCCGGAGGCGGGTGAAAGCGGTGTAGTCGAGTCGGCAGTTTTCGAAGAGCACGTTGTCGACGGTCACGTCGGTGAACGCGGCTCCCATCAGTTTGCACCCGCGGAACGCGGATCTGGAGAGCTTGCCCTTGCTCCATTGGAGTGTCCCGAGCGCGCAATCCTCGAATGCGAGGGAGTCGGTGCGGACGCCGGTGAAGTCGGTGCGGGTGGAACGCAGACCGGTGACGCGGCCAGTGGTCAGATATGCCTGGTCCAGTTCGAGATCGCGCAGCTCTGCCCCAACGCAGTGGAAGCCGTGCAGGAGGCCGCGGCCGGCGTCGAGCGAGGCGATCTGGGCCAGCTGGACATCGGGCCCGGTCAGCGCGGGCGGTGTCACGCGGATGCGACGGTCGGTATGGGGCTGCACGCCGCCCATCCTTACGCGGAACCGTCCGGGCGGCGACACCAGCCACAGAAGATCACCTAGCCCGCGACCAGCAGTTACGGGACGATTCCTTAGCCACGATCATGCTCCGCCTGCACCGAGCCCGAGAGCTCTGCCCCGACGCCATGAAGGTTCCGGCAAGTTCCTGTTCCACTAACTGAGTTGCGGGCAAGCTGTGGTACGTCGATCGCTACCGTCAACGGAGGCGGGCGTCATGGCCGTGATGAAGCTCAGTAAGGACCCGGAGAATCCGAGCGGGGGCCGCCGCTCGTGAACGACGAGCGCCTCGACGAGATGGATATTCCGGGTCACGAGTCGGTGGTGGAGATTCCTCGGCGCATGGTGCAGTTCTTCCTGGAGTTGAAGGGTGACGAGGGTCCTGAGGCGTCGAGGTCCTTCCGGCCCGCGTCGTGTCGACGCCCGTCGGCGAGTACATCCGGTTCGAGCTCGCCGTGACGGACGGGCTGAACATTGCCGCCGGGGAGGACGTGCGCCGGCTCTCGCGTCGCCAGGCAACGAAGCCCCCGAGGTGGCGAAGCTCTGCGAATCCGCCTTCGAGGCCGTGCGGCAACGAGCAACACCGCACGCCGAGTTCGAGTTGTCCTGACAGTTCGAACAGCGCTGTCGAGGGATTGTTCTTGTACGACGACAGCACGGTGAACGTCGAGCTGGTCTCCGCGCATCCCCTCGGCGCGCAGCGCAGCGATGGGCGGTATGCCCTCCCGGGCTACGGTCAATCGGTGGTAGCTCCCCGTCGCTGCCGCCAGAGCGGCTGTCATGCGTGCGGCGGCTTCGCGTCGATCTCCGCGATCAGCGACTCGATGCGGGTGCGGATCTCGTCGCGGATCGGGCGTACGGCCTCGACTCCCTGTCCGGCGGGGTCTTCGAGGGACCAGTCGAGGTACCGCTTGCCGGGGAAGATTGGGCAGGCGTCGCCGCAGCCCATGGTGATGACGTAGTCGGATGCCCGGACGGCTTCGGTGGTGAGGACCTTCGGCTTCTGGTCGGAGATGTCGATGCCGATCTCCTTCATCGCCTCGATGGCGGCGGGGTTCACCTGGTCTCCGGGGATCGACCCGGCCGAGCGGACCTCGATCCGGTCGCCCGCGAGGTGGGCGAGGAATCCGGCGGCCATCTGCGAGCGGCCCGCGTTGTGGACGCAGACGAACAGCACGGACGCGGCAGGGGTGGAGGACATCAGTTCTTCCTTACGGGTGGGGATCAAC
>NZ_JAFLRJ010001409.1 GCF_017315755.1 Streptomyces beijiangensis | reverse complement strand
CGTTCCCGTACGGGCCGGGCGAGGGGCTGGTGGCGGCCGGCCGGTGGTGGGATGCGGCGCGGATGCCCTCCTACCTGGGGGAACGGGTACTCGACCGGCTCGGTGAGCAGTCCGGGCCGGTGATACGCGACCCCTACGCCCACTACCTGTACTGGCTCATCGCCCCGGGGCGCGCCGAGTCGTGGGGGCTGCCGGAGACCTCGCTGGTGCGGGTGCTGGGCCGGGGCTGCTGGGTGAAGGTGCGACGCGCGGGTGCACCCGCTCCTCCGGCCCCTACTGGGTCCGCTTCCGCTCCGACGGCCCTGTGCTCACCCCTCCCGGCCTGCTGCTGGGCGCGCTGGCCGCGACGGTCGCCGATGAGCTGGCCACGGCCGGGGAATCCGGCCCCGTCGCGTTCGGTCACGGCGAGACCGCGACCGTCCTGGCC
>NZ_JAFLRJ010001408.1 GCF_017315755.1 Streptomyces beijiangensis | reverse complement strand
ATCCGGGTGGTGTGGACGGTGATGCTCAGAGCGGTGTCAGCGGCGGCCTGTCCGTCGGGGGCCCGGTCCCCACCGATGTACGTGACCCTGCGCAGAGGACGACGAACGAAGTTCCCCTTGCCGTGGACCTTCTCGACGAGACCTTCCACTTGGAGCACGGCGAGAGCGCTTCGGAGCGTTGGTGTGCTGACCCTGTATTGCGCGGCGAGGTGGGACTCAGAGGGGAGGCGTTCGCCGGGCTTGAGCCGGCCCGTGGCGATCCGGTCGCGGAGGTCATCGGCGATAGCGTCGCGACGCGAGGGCATGGGATGGATCACCGCCTCGCACTCTCAGGAGC
>NZ_JAFLRJ010001407.1 GCF_017315755.1 Streptomyces beijiangensis | reverse complement strand
CTGTATGTATTAGGAATCGAAACAAGCTGTGATGAGACTGCCGCTGCGATTGTCAAAAACGGGACGGACATCATCTCAAATGTCGTAGCGTCGCAACTCGAGAGTCATCAACGGTTTGGGGGCGTCGTTCCCGAGATCGCATCAAGGCATCACGTGGAACAGATCACGATCGTGCTTGATGAAGCCTTTGCACAAGGGGACATGACGTTTGATGACATTGATGCCATTGCAGTAACGGAAGGACCGGGGCTTGTAGGCGCTCTATTGATC
>NZ_JAFLRJ010001406.1 GCF_017315755.1 Streptomyces beijiangensis | reverse complement strand
GAAGTATACTAAGCTGTCTCCGAATAGGGGGCAATTTTACCGAAGATGCATGTAATAGGAGGATATGGAAAACCTTGAAGAAACTCAGACATCAAAACTTCCTGTTCGCGATCGCATGGCTTTCGGGATTGGCGCTTTTCGTCAATGCCCCGGGGGCGGAAGCCTCAGAGTGGATTGAACCGATTAAAGGAGAGATCACAGATCAATTCGGTACGAGAGGCGGAAAGCATAAGGGGCTTGACATCGCTGCTCCCGAAGGGGAAGCAG
>NZ_JAFLRJ010001405.1 GCF_017315755.1 Streptomyces beijiangensis | reverse complement strand
GGACGGACGCGGTCCGAGCGGGGATCCGAGCACCAGAACCTCCGAGAGGTTCGAGAACGTCGCCAACCCTGGCTCCGCGGGACCCCCTCCCCTCCGGGGGTCGTTCCAACCGTCGGGCGGGCCCCGCCTACCGCTCCGCCCCGGGCTCGTAGCGCAGCGAGATGGAGCGCAGGACGTCCGCGGAGGACACGTCGGTGCGGCCGGCGTCGTGCACTTCGGCGAGCTGCACGAAGGCGAAGGTGAGGGCGGAGGTGATGTGCACGATGGCGGGCCCCAGCTTCTCGGTGACGA
>NZ_JAFLRJ010001404.1 GCF_017315755.1 Streptomyces beijiangensis | reverse complement strand
CCTTGATCTCATGGAAGAGGTGGAGGGCGGGGACGCCCGGCTCCTCGGTCCGGCGCCGGTGCAGGTGTTCGCGGTAGGGGTCGACGAGGGTGGGCCGGTAGGCCGGCGCGATGCGCAGACCGGTGGGCTCGGGCATGCGGGCGTAGCGTTTGACGGTGTTCAACGCGAGGCCGAGGCGGCGGGAGCAGTCCAGCAGGCCGACGCCCTGGCCGAGCAGGGTGTGGACCTTGTTCCAGCGTTCACGGGTGGTCTGCTCGCGCACGCCGCCGGGCAGCGGCGGGTTGAGGACGGCGGCCCAGCAGCCGGCGTGCGCGCGGACCTCGAGCTGGACCTTGTCGCACAGGTTGCGCCACAGGTGCCAGCGGTCGCTGACCTGCACCGCGTCGGGCAGGGCGCGACGGATGGCCTCGGCATAGGTGGCCGAGCCGTCCCGGCATACGACCTCGATGCCGGGATGCTCGCGCAGCCAGGCTTCCAGGGGGTCGGCGTCCCGGCCGGGCAGGACCTCGATGCGCCGGCCGGTGACGGCATCGGTAATGATCGTGGCGTAGCGGCGACGGCGCCGCAGCGCGAAATCGTCCACCCCGATCACCCGTGGGACCGGCGCCTCGGGCACCGGCAGACGCCACAGCC
>NZ_JAFLRJ010001403.1 GCF_017315755.1 Streptomyces beijiangensis | reverse complement strand
GGGCCGTGACGCGGCCTGCTCGTCGGTGAGGCCGAGCACCGACCGGCGGATGCCCCCGCGCTGCTCCTGGATGAACGCCAGCAGCGCCCCGCGCTCGTCGCCCCGGGTCTCCGCGGGCACGTGAGTGACCATGACGGCCGCCTTTCGTCGGTGAGGCTTCGCCCCGGTTTCCCTGACGCCGACGACGCTACGGGCCCTCGCGGTCAGGTGC
>NZ_JAFLRJ010001402.1 GCF_017315755.1 Streptomyces beijiangensis | reverse complement strand
GACCAGCACCCGGCGGAGGTCGGCACGCGCCTGCCGCAGCGTCAGGCGCGCGGAGGCGAGGGACTGCCGTACGGCCCGCCCCACGGCACGCGCCGCCGTGGCGGCGGGCCGCAGCACCACGTCCCGCACCACATGTCCCACCGGCGTCAGCACACGCGCGTACACCCAGCGCACCGGTTCCACGACGACCCGCCGGAAGAGCTCCCTCAGGAACCGCCCCACCGCGAGCGAGACGTACC
>NZ_JAFLRJ010000147.1 GCF_017315755.1 Streptomyces beijiangensis | reverse complement strand
CCAGACCTCGGCCTCCTGGCCCGATGCGATGCCCGGCCAGGAGGCCGAGGTCTGGTTGCCCGCCTGGTCGTAGGCGTACGTCTCGGTCCAGTCGGCCGCCTGCACCCCCGTGACCCGGCCTGTCGTGTCCAGTTCGAAATGGCGGGCGCCGTTGAGCTGGTCCTCGACGCAGGTGAGGTTGCCGTCGGCGCGATAGGCGTAGGCGCGTGCCTGGACGCTGTCGCCGTCCGCCGCCGTGAGCCGCTGACCCGTGACGCGTCCCATCGCGTCGAAGTCGTGGGTGAGGGACAGCTCCTGGCCGATGTGCCGGGCCAGCTCACGGCCCGCGAGGTCGTGCGCGAAGGCCACGGTCCGGCCGGAGGTGACCAGTTCGGTGCAGTTGCCCGAAGCGTCGTACGTCCGTGTGCTGGCGGCGCCCGCGGGTGTGACGCGGCCGGTGCGCCGGCCCAGGACGTCGTAGGAGTACGTGAGGGTACGGCCGTTGACGGTCTCCGACAGCGGGCGGCCCGCCCGGTCACGCCGCACGGTCAGCACTGCGTCGGGGCCCTCCGCCCGGGCCAGCCTGCCCGACGCGTCGTAGGCGTAGGTCGTGACCGCGCCGCCCGCGTCCTTGGACACCGGACGGCCCAGCACATCGCGCTCGAAACGGATCGTCTCGCCGGACGCCGTCACCAGGGTGAGCAGCCGGCCGGCGGCATCGTGCTCGTAGGACAGCGTCCGGCCGTCGAAGTCCGTCTCGGAGACCAGTCGCCCGGCCGCGTCGTACACGTAATCCCAGTTCATCCCCTGGGGATTGGCGACCTGGGTGAGTCGCAGCTGTGTGTCGTACGCGAAGCTGTGGCGGACCCCGTCGGGGCCGGTCCTGGCCGTCACCAGATCGAAGTGGCCGTATTCGTAGCGGGTGACGCCGCCCATCGTGTCCGTATGGGTGGTGCGGTTTCCCTCGCCGTCGTACGTCCACGACTCCTGGCTGCCGTCCGGGGCGGTGCGGCGGCTGGCCCGGCCCTCCACCGTCCATTCCATGCGGGTGACGGCCCCGAGCGCGTCGGTGAAGGTCGTCGGGCGGCCGAAGGCGTCCCGTTCGTACCGGGTGACCGCGCCGAGCGGATCGGTGAACTCCATCGGCAGACCTGCGGAGTTGCAGCGCACGCCGGTGGCTTCGCCCAGGGCGTTGACGGCCCGGGAGATCTGCCCCCGCTCGTCGTACACGAAGCGCATCGCCGCCCCGGACGGGTCCGTCACCTCGGTCCGGTTGCCGCGTGCGTCGAAGACCTGAGTGGTCAGCGCCCCGTCCGGGTGGGCGATCGTGACCGCCCGGCCGTTCTCGTCGCGGCCGATGCTCGTGTACGTGCCGTCCGGTCCGACGACCATCACCGGACGCCCGGCGTCGTCGTACGCGAAGCCCGTGGTGCGGCCCAGCGGATCGGTGACCGCCACCGGACGGTCGCCGTCGTCGTAGGTGGTGCGGGCGATCCCACCGTCGGGGCCCTTCACGGCGACCACCCGGAGATCGCCGTCGATCAGGTAACGGGTCGTGTGGCCGAGGGAGTTGGTGAACTCCGTGATCCGGTGACCGGTCTCCGGGTCGGTGGAGTCATAGGTGTACGTGGCGCGGAGATGGCCTGCCTCGCCCGTCTGGTACGTGCAACGGTCCTGCTCGTCGTAGACGTAGGAGTACGTGGAGCCGTTGGTGTCCGTCCAGGCCGCCATCCGGCCGAGCGCGTCGTTGGTGTAGACCGTGGGCAGGCCGGAGGACCTGGTGACCGCGGAGAGATGGCGCTCACCGTCGTATCCGAAGCGCACCAGCTCGATGTCCCCTGCGGGGTCGGCCAGGTGCAGGGCGGTGATCCTGCCGTCCTCGGTGCCGATCCTCAGGTGGTAACCGGCGCTGTGCACGATGGCCGCCGGGGCCCCCTCGGTGTCGTACTCGAAGGTGAGCCACTGGCTGGAGCGGTCGGTGATCTGCTCCAGCAGGGCCGTGCCGCCCGCGCCCGGCGTCCCGAAGTGCCAGCTGCGCCCGCTTTCGGGGTCGGTGAGGGTGTACCCGGTGTCCGCGTCGCCGGTGAGCGGCTTGCGGGCGCCTTCGGCCGGGAACACGGCGGCATCCGGCCCCGGCGGGTGCGGGTAGGAGAGCACCGTGCCGTTCTCGGCGAAGTACAGGACGCCCGCCTCGCCGATCTCAAGGCGCTGGTCGGCGGTGCTCGCCCAGGCGGGCCCGAACCAGCCGCCGAACCGGTAGGAGGACTCGTACGCGCGCGAGAAGATCAGCGGCAGCAGCGCGGGCAGTGTGACGTCGGTCCGGGACATGAGGACCCGGCCGGTCGCCATGTCCACCGGGTCGTTCTCACAGACCTTCTTCGAAGGATCGCGGCCGAGGTCCTTCTCCCTGCCGTCCAGGTCCGTGCGGGAGTCCGACGCAGAACCGGGGTGCTCGCGCGGCGCGTGCGGAAGGTCCTTCTCGCCGCTCTTGAGGATCTTGTCGAGTTCGCGGGCGTGTTTGGCGTCCGTCTCCGCGGTGTCCTTGGCCACCTTCTTCAGCTTGTCGCCCGCCGAGTGGTAGAGGTCTTTGACGGCCTTCCCCGCGTCCTCCCCCACCGTCTTGCCCAGCTTGGCCGCACCGTGCTCCAGCGCCTTGACGATCGGATTGCTCATTCGAAGGTCATCCCTGCCGTCTTCGTCCGGAACATCTCCGCGTGACCGGCCACCGTCTCGGCGTGGCCGTGCATCAACTCGGCGCGCTGGTGGAGCAGTTCGGGGTGGATCTCGAATCCGGTACCGGCCGATGGACCGTCGCCGGAGACTCCGAGCGCCGACTCGGCGGCCTCGAACATCAGGCCGCTCACCGCCCGGCCCACCACCTCCACGAAGGGATCGATGGCGGCCTCGATCACCTGCCCGATGATGTACTGCTCCAGCTGCTGGACCAGGAAGTCCACCAGCTTCTCCGCCGCTTCGATGATCAGCGCCACGGCCGCCTCGGCCAGGCCGAACGTCGCCACCGCCGCCGCCTGGTCCGCCACGAACGTGGCGGCGAGGATCACCAGTTCCGCGATGACCTCGACCTTCATGGCCACGATGACGTCGGCGCCCACGTCCAGGGCGGTGGCCACCACATGGCAGGCCTCGATCATCTCGGTCATATGACCGTCGGAGAGCTGCGCCCACTTGGCGAGGAGGGCCTCGTACGACGCCCCCTGGTACACATCGGCCAGCTTCTTCACCGTGCCGGTGGAGTCCTGGTGCGTCTCGTCCAGCTTGGTCGCGAACTCCCTTACATGCGTGGCGAATTCGCGGACCTTGTCCTCGTTCACCGTCGGCCAGTTCACCCCGATGAACTGGAGGAACGAGACCACTTCCCCTGGCAGCTCGATCGCCACAACGCCCCCGTAGGCACAAGCGGACACCAATCGCACCGAAGGTAGAGCCTGCAAGGGCATGAACGAGCAAAGCCCGTTCCCGGAAAGCACCAAGGTGACTTTCCGGGAACGGGCTTCGCGGGGAACCCCCGTCTACGGGGGTCCCGTCAGCCGAATACGGCCAGGCTCTTGGCCTTGCCGTTCTGGTCCTCGACGAGCGCGAGCAGCTCCCCTTCGGGACCGAAGACGGCCACCGCGCCCGGCGGGTACGCCGGCATCTCCAGCCGCACACCGTTCAGCAGCAGCCTGGCCCGCTTCTCGTCGACGTCCCAGCGCGGGAAGGCGGCCGTGGCGGCGTCCGCGACGGGCATGACGGTCAGCTCCTCCTGGAGCTGGTCCAGGGTCCTGGCCGAATCGATCTTGTACGGACCGACGCGCGTCCGGCGCAGGGCCGTCAGATGCCCGCCGACGCCGAGCCCGGCGCCCAGGTCACGGGCGAGGGCGCGGATGTACGTACCCGAGGTGCAGACGACCGAGACCACCAGGTCGACGACGGGGGTGCCGTCCTCGGCGGTGGCCTGCCTGACGTCGTACACCTGGAAGGAGGAGACGGTCACCGGACGGGCCGGGATCTCGAACTCCTCGCCGCCGCGCACACGCGCGTACGACCGCTTGCCGTCGATCTTGATGGCGCTGACCTTGGACGGCACCTGCATGATGGCGCCGGTCAGCTCGGCGACACCGGCGTCGATGCCCTCACGGGTCACACCGGAGGCGTCCGTGGAGGAGATGAACTCGCCCTCGGCGTCGTCGGTGATCGTGTCCTGGCCGAGGCGGATCGTACCGAGGTACTCCTTCTCGGTCAGCGCGAGGTGCCCGAGCAGCTTGGTGGCGCGCTCGACGCCGAGGACGAGCACGCCCGTGGCCATCGGGTCGAGGGTGCCCGCGTGGCCCACGCGGCGGGTCCTGGCGATCCCGCGCATCTTGGCCACGACGTCGTGCGAAGTGAAGCCGGACGGCTTGTCGACGATGACAAGGCCGTCCGGCGTCTTCTCGTTCTGCGAGCTCATTCTGAGGCGTCGTCCTCGTCCGGAGCCTTGTACGGGTCCGCGTCACCGGCGTACTTGGCGCCCGAGGACACCTCGCGCACCCTGGCGTCCTGGGCCCGTGCACGGTCGAGGAGGTCCTCCATCGCCTTGGCGTTGTCGGGCAGTGCGTCGGCCATGAAGGTCAGGGTCGGCGTGAACTTCGTCCCCGCCGCCGCGCCCACCGCCGAGCGCAGAACGCCCTTGGCGCTCTCCAGGCCCGCTGCCGCACTGGCCCGGTCCTCGTCGTCGCCGTAGACCGTGTAGAAGACCGTGGCCTCCCGCAGATCGCCGGTGACCCGGGTGTCCGTGATGGTCACGTGCGTACCCAGGCGGGGGTCCTTGACCCCGCGCTGCAGCTTCTCGGCCACCACCTCCCGGATGAGGTCCGCCAGCTTCTTTGCCCGCGCGTTGTCGGCCACTGGTCCGTCTCCTTCTTCGCCTTGCTCAGTCGTCTTCGTCGCCGTGCAGCCGCCGTCTCACGGACAGCAGCTCCACCTCCGGCCGGGCGGCGACGAGTCGCTCGCACCGGTCGAGTACTTCTTTGAGATGCCCCGTCTCCCCGGAAACCATCGCAACACCGATCTCGGCCCTGCGGTGGAGGTCCTGGTCGCCGACTTCAGCCACGCTCACCGCGAACTTGCGGTGGAGCTCGGCCACGATCGGCCGGACGACGGAGCGTTTCTCCTTCAGCGACCGTACGTCGCCTAGGAGCAGATCGAAGGACAGAGTCCCCACGTACATGTGTGTCCGGATGTCCCGCCGGTGCGGGTTCGTGCCCCGCCAACCGCTTGGCAGGGACACAAGAACCGTACACGCAACGGCCGGGGCCGCTCGACGGAATAATCTCCGCCGGGCGGCCCCGACCGATGCAGTACGGGTCAGTCACACGGACTAGCCGCGCGGCTTCTCGCGCATCTCGTACGTCGCGATGACGTCGTCGATCTTGATGTCGTTGAAGTTTCCGAGGTTGATACCGCCCTCGTAGCCTTCGCGGATCTCGGTGACGTCGTCCTTGAAGCGGCGCAGACCCGAGATGTTGAGGCTCTCGGCGATGACCTTGCCATCGCGCAGGAGCCGCGCCTTCGTGTTGCGCTTGACCTCGCCCGAGCGGACCAGGACACCGGCGATGTTGCCCAGCTTGGACGAGCGGAAGATCTCGCGGATCTCCGCCGTACCGAGCTCGACCTCTTCGTACTCCGGCTTGAGCATGCCCTTGAGGGCTGCTTCGATCTCTTCGATCGCCTGGTAGATGACCGAGTAGTACCGGACGTCCACACCTTCGCGGTCGGCCATCTGCGCGGCACGCCCTGCGGCGCGCACGTTGAAGCCGATCACGATCGCGTCGGAGCCGGTCGCCAGGTCGATGTCCGACTCGGTGACCGCACCCACACCGCGGTGCAGGACGCGGATGTCGACCTCTTCGCCGACGTCGAGCTGGAGCAGCGAAGCCTCGAGGGCCTCCACCGAACCGGACGCGTCGCCCTTGATGATGAGGTTGAGTTCCTGCACCAGACCGGCCTTGAGCGCCTCGTCCAGGTTCTCCAGGGAGAACCGGACACCCTTGCGGGCGAAGCGGACGTTGCGCTCACGCGCTGCACGCTTCTCGGCGATCTGACGGGCGGTGCGGTCCTCGTCGACAACCAGGAAGTTGTCGCCGGCACCCGGGACGTTGGTGAGACCGAGGACGAGGACCGGAGTCGAGGGACCCGCCTCTTCCACGTTCTCGCCCTTGTCGTCGAGCATGGCGCGCACTCGGCCGTAGGCGTCGCCCACGACCATCGTGTCGCCGACCCGCAGCGTTCCGCGCTGGACCAGGACGGTCGCGACGGCGCCGCGGCCCTTGTCCAGGTGGGACTCGATCGCAATACCCTGCGCGTCCTGCTCCGGGTTGGCCCGCAGGTCGAGCGAGGCGTCGGCGGTGAGGACGACGGCCTCGAGGAGGGACTCGATGTTGAGGCCCTGCTTGGCGGAGATGTCGACGAACATCGTGTCGCCGCCGTACTCCTCGGCAACCAGACCGAACTCGGTGAGCTGACCGCGCACCTTGACCGGGTCGGCACCCTCGACGTCGATCTTGTTGACCGCGACCACGATCGGCACGTTGGCCGCCTTGGCGTGGTTCAGCGCCTCGATCGTCTGGGGCATCACACCGTCGTTCGCCGCCACCACGAGGATCGCGATGTCGGTGGACTTGGCACCACGTGCACGCATGGCGGTGAACGCCTCGTGACCCGGGGTGTCAATGAAGGTGATCTTGCGGTCCTCGCCGTTGACGACGGAGGAGACCTGGTACGCACCGATGTGCTGCGTGATACCGCCGGCCTCGCCCGCAACGACATTCGTCTTGCGGATCGCGTCCAGAAGTCGGGTCTTACCGTGGTCGACGTGACCCATGACGGTCACGACCGGCGGACGCGAGACCAGAGCCTCTTCGCCGCCCTCGTCCTCGCCGAACTCGATGTCGAAGGACTCGAGCAGCTCGCGGTCCTCCTCCTCGGGGCTGACGATCTCGAGGACGAAGTTCATCTCGTCCGCGAGCATCCGCAGCGTCTCGTCGGGGACGGACTGCGTAGCAGTGACCATCTCGCCGAGGTTCATCATCACGCCGACGAGCGACGCCGGGTTGGCGTTGATCTTCTCGGCGAAGTCGGTCAGCGAGGCACCGCGGGACAGACGGACGGACTGTCCGTTGCCGCGGGGCAGCATGACGCCGCCCACCGACGGAGCCTGCATCGACTCGTATTCCTGGCGCCTCTGGCGCTTCGACTTGCGACCACGACGGGCGGGCCCGCCGGGACGGCCGAAGGCACCCTGTGTGCCACCACGGGCACCGGGACCACCGGGACGACCCTGGAAACCGGGACGGCCGCCGAAGCCACCGCCACCGCCGGGAGCGCCACCGCCACCGGGACGACCGCCGAAGCCGCCGCCACCGCCACCGGGACGACCGCCGCCGCCGGGACCTGCCGGACGGCCTTGGAAGCCACCGCCGGCCGGACGGCCCGCGCCTGCTGCGCCGCCGGGGCGGCCGGGGCCGCCACCGGGACCACGGCCACCGGGGCCGCCACCGGGACGAGGGGCAGCAGCGGGACGCTGCGGCATCATGCCGGGGTTGGGACGGTTGCCTGCGGGAGCACCACCAGGTCGCGGGGCGCCGCCCTGCGGACGGGGCATGCCACCCGGGCTCGGACGGCCGGGGCCGCCCTGACCCTGCGGACGCGGGGCGCCGCCGGGGCCGCCCTGCGGACGCGGGGCGCCGGAACGCTCGCCACCGGGGCGGTCGCCGCCGGGACGCGGGGCGCCTGCCGGACGGGGCGCACCGGGACGGGCCATGCCCGTGGAGCCACCAGAGGTGAAGGGGTTGTTGCCCGGACGGGGACCGGCCGGACGTGCGCCGGGACGCGGGGCGCCCTGGCCTGCGGGACGGGCGGGACGCTCTGCGCCGCGCTCGCCACCACGTGCCGCGCCACCCTGGGCGCCGTCACGCTGGCCGGCGGCCGGAGCCGGACGGGCAGGCGCGGGGCGCGGGCCGGGAGTGGCACTCGCGGGACGCGAGGCCTGCTGCTGCTGGGCAGTGGCAGGCGCGGGCTGGGCCGGCTCCGGGGCCGAGAACTCGGCGACCGGGACCGGAGCCACCGGGGCGGGCTTGGTCACGACGGGCTTGGGGCCCGGACGCGGACCGGCAGCCGCCGGTGTGGAAGGCGCCGCAGCAGGGGTGCTGGGCGCGCTGGGGGCGCTGACCTCGGGGGCCTCGGCGGCGGCCGGCTTGGCAGCCGGGACGCCGGGCTTGGGGGCAGCGGGACGTGCCGCAGCTGCCGGGGAAGGCGCTGCGGGCTTGGCAGGCGCGGCCTTGCGGGGCGCGCCAGGCTTTGCAGCGGACTTGCCGGCGTTGCCGCCGGGCCCCTGCAGTGCGTCAGTCAACTTGCGTACAACCGGCGCCTCGATCGTCGAGGACGCCGAACGTACGAACTCACCGAGTTCTTGGAGCTTGGCCATGACGACCTTGCTCTCCACCCCGAACTCCTTAGCGAGTTCGTATACCCGGACCTTAGCCACTTCGCTCCTTTTAGGTCCGGGTTTACGGCCGGACCGTCGCTACTTCATGGGCGTACTCATCGCGTACTCATCGAGTGCTCATCGCAATCTCGACCTACTTCCAACTCGCGAGGTACCTGACCGCACGGGGTCCCGTGCCGTTCTCTTCTTACGGTGTTGCCGACTCGACGTAATAGCGCAATGTCTCGCAGTCGAGCGGACCCTGGACCTTGAAGGCCCGGGGAAACGCCCGGCGGCGGAGCGCCAGGTCGAGACAGACCGAGGCGGGGTGCAGATATGCACCCCGGCCGGGCAGCGTACCGCGCGGATCAGGGGCACAAGTGCCCTCGACCGCGACGATGCGCAACAGATCGCTCTTGGCCGCTCGCTCCCGGCAGCCCACACAGGTTCGCTCAGGGCACGCGGGAGTATGCGTACGGCCAGACACGGTTAAGTCTACCTCCCCGTACCGACCTCACCCATTTGGGGGAAGAATCGAACGGTTGTTGTGGTGCGACGAATGGATCAGTCGCGGTCTTCGGCGTCCCCGGGCTGCTCGGCGTCGGAACGGATGTCGATGCGCCAGCCGGTCAGCCGCGCGGCGAGCCTGGCGTTCTGACCCTCCTTGCCGATGGCAAGGGAGAGCTGATAATCGGGCACCGTGACCCGGGCCGAGCGTGCGTCGAAGTCCACGACCTCGACCTTGCTGACGCGGGCCGGCGAGAGGGCGTTGGCGACCATCTCGGCCGGGTCGTCCGACCAGTCCACGATGTCGATCTTCTCACCGAGAAGCTCGGCCATGACATTGCGCACACGGCTGCCCATCGGGCCGATGCAGGCACCCTTGGGGTTGAGGCCTGAGCGCGTGGAGCGCACGGCCATCTTGGTGCGGTGGCCCGCCTCACGGGCGATCGCCTCGATGACGACGGATCCGTCGGCGATCTCGGGGACCTCCAGCGCGAAGAGCTTGCGCACCAGGTTCGGGTGGGTGCGCGAGAGCGTCACGGACGGACCGCGGACGCCCTTGGCGACGCGCACGACGTACGTACGAAGACGCAGTCCGTGCGTGTACTCCTCGCCGGGGACCTGCTCCTGCACCGGCAGGATGGCCTCCAGCTTGCCGATGTCGACCAGGACGTTCTTCGGGTCCCTGCCCTGCTGCACGACGCCCGCGACGACATCACCCTCGCGGCCGGCGTACTCGCCGAACGTCAGGTCGTCCTCGGCGTCGCGAAGACGCTGCAGGATGACCTGCTTGGCGGTGCTCGCGGCGATCCGGCCGAAGTCGCCAGGAGTGTCGTCGAACTCCTTGGGCTCCTGACCCTCTTCGAGGTCCGCCGGGTCCTCCTTCGCCCAGACCGTCACATGGCCGTTCTCACGGTCGAGCTGCACGCGCGCCTGACGGCGGGCACCCTCGGTGCGGTGGTACGCGATGAGGAGGGCCGACTCGATCGCCTCGGCCAGCTGGTCGAAGGAGATCTCCTTCTCCTTCGCCAAGCCCTTCAGAAGCTTTACGTCGATGTCCATGGCTACGCCTCCTCTTCCTTCTCGTCGTTCTCGTCGTTCTCGTCGTGCTCGTCGTGCTTGTCTTTGCGGCTGAATTCCAGCTCGACACGGGCCTTCGCGATGTCCGCGAAGGCGACGCGGCGGGCGGTGGGCTTGCGCCCCTTCACGCCCGGCACCTCAAGGTCGAGCCCCTCGTCGTCCACGGCCAGGACACGCGCGACCAGCTCATCGCCGTCGGTCAGCGTCAGCTTGGCCAGGCGGCCGGTGTTGCGTACGTAGTGGCGGTGCTCGGTCAGCGGGCGGTCGGCGCCCGGCGAGCTCACTTCGAGGACGTACTCGCCCTCACCCATGACATCGCTCTCGTCCAGCAGCGCGGAGATCTCGCGGCTCAGCTCGGCGCAGAGATCGAGCTCCACGCCCTCTTCCGAATCCACGATGACGCGCAGCATGCCGCGGCGGCCGGCCCGGGACACCTCGATCTCTTCCAGATCCAGGTCCTTGGCGGCGACGAGCGGTTCCAGCAACCCGCGCAGCCTCTCGCTCTGGGTGGTGCTCATCCGGGTGACTCCTCGGCCGCGTCTGCTGTTGTGGGTTTGTCGCGTGTCAGGTCAAAGGGTATCCGGTCCCGGGGGGTGTTGCCGTCCTCCGGCCCCCGGCCCGCAGGTACGCTCGCCTGCGGTGATCACTTCGAGGGGCCGAGGGAGACACGTGCCGCGCACGGGGACCACACGCAGGCGTGTGCTGAGCCTGACGGGGGCGGGGCTGTTCGCCGCCGGGTGCTCGGCGGGAAAGCCGGAGAAATCCGTGCCCGCGGCGCCTCCGGCACCCGATCCCGAGACCGTGATGCGGAACCGTTCCGCCACCGCGAGCCGGACGCTGCTCGGACAGTACGACGCCGTCCTCGCCCGGCACCCGGCCGCTGCTCAGCAGCTGCGGCCGCTGCGGGAGGCCGTCGCGGAACACGTCAAAGCCTTCGCCGGCGCTTCCGCCGCGCCCCCCGCTGCCGCCGCGGTCTCCGCCGACCGGGGTGCCGCCGTGAAGGCGCTGGCCGCCGCCGAGCTGCGTACCGCCGCCGCGCACACCGCGTCGCTGGACACCGCCCCCGCCGAACTGGCGCGGCTGCTGGCCTCGGTGGCGGCCGCGGGAGCGGTCCACGCGTATCTGCTGACCGGGGGGACGGACCGATGAGCGCTCTGGAGGCGGCTCAGGCCGCGCTGGCCGCGGAACACGCCGCCGTGTACGGGTACGGGGTCGTGGGCGGCCGGATCCGCGAGGGGCGACGGGACGAGGCACGGCAGGCGTACGCCGCCCACAGGGCCCGGCGGGACGGCCTGGTCCGCACCGTGCGCGACCTGGGCGGCACGCCGGTGGCGGCAGGCGCCGCGTACACGCTGCCGTTCGCGGTGACGGGCCCGGACGCCGCGGTGCGGCTGGCGGCCGTCCTGGAGGACCGGGTCGCGGACGTCTACTCGGACCTCGTACGGGCGGCCGGCGGCCCCCTGCGGCGCGAGGCCGCGGACGCGCTGCGGGAGTCCGCGGTGCGCGCGGTGCGGTGGCGGGGCGGCGGCAGCGTAGCCTTTCCTGGGCTCGTGGAGCGCACCGCTGGAAAGGGAACACCGCACGTATGACTTTCGAACCGCCGCAGCGGCTTGTCCGGACGCTGGGCGAGACATACGGGGACGCGGTTGCCGCGAAGTGGCTCGGCGAACTGCCTGATGCCACCCAAGTCGCCGTCTCCCGACGGAAGTTGGACGTGGAGCGGGTGCAGTCCCCCGGTGGTCGCAGCAGCCTGGTCCTGCTCGTACGGCAGCAGGACGGCACGCCTGCGGCCCTGAAGGTCGCCCCGCCGTTCGCCCGTCCCGATCTGGAGCGGGCCGCACTGGCGCACTGGAACGGCTGGGGTACGGCGCAGCTCCTGGACGGCGCATCGGCGGACGGCTCGCTCCTGCTGGAGCGCCTGCGCCCCGAGGTCTCCCTGCACTCCCTCCCGGAGGCGAAGGCGCTTCTGGAGGCGGCGGGGACGGTACGGCGGCTGTGGGTGGAGCCGCCCGCGGACCATCCCTTCGAGACGGTCGAGGAGCGCACGGCGCGCCAGGCCGATGCGATGCGGGCGACGGCGGGGACCGCGGAGCCGGACGCTCTGGCGCTGGTGGACGCGGCGCTCGCCGCCCGGGCCGAGCTGGTCGTCTCGCCGCCCGAACTGGTGCTGCTGCACGGCAACTTCAGGCAGAGCAAGGTGCTGGGAGCGGAGCGGTCGCCGTGGCTGGCGGTCGGGCCGGAGCCGGTGGTGGGCGAGCGGGCGTACGACCTCGCGCGGCTGGTGCGCGACCGGGTCGAGGACCTGGTCGCCGCGGCGGTCGGCCCCTCGTCGACGCGGCGGCGGGTGAACCGGATGGCGGACTCGCTGGATGTGGACCGGGCGCGGCTGCTGGGGTGGACGCTGTTCCGGGCAGTGGAGTCGGGTGTACGGGCGCTTCGGGCGGGGCGCCGCCAGGACGGCGAACTCCTCCTGGAATTCGCGGGCTGGCTGTAGCCCCCTCAATCGCCGGAGGGGCTTGATTTGCCCAGGTGGGCATTTCAAGCCCCTCCGGCGATTGAGGACAAGCGGCCGGAGGCCGCGTGCGGGGGGTCCGGGCCGAAGCCCTCGCCCCCCTTTCGCGCTACGCCGTAAGGCGGGCAATCGCTTCCTCGACCGTGAGCTCTTCCCGCTCACCCGTGCGGCGGTCCTTCAGCTCCAGGACGCCCTCGGCCGAGCGCCGGCCCGCCACCAGGATCTGCGGCACACCGATCAGTTCCGCGTCCGTGAACTTCACGCCCGGGGAGACGCCGGGGCGGTCGTCGACCAGGACCCGGACGCCCACCGCGTTCAGCTGCTCCGAGACGGACAGCGCCAGCTCCGTCTGGAGCGCCTTGCCCGCCGCGACGACGTGCACGTCGGCCGGGGCGATCTCCTTGGGCCAGGACAGGCCCTTGTCGTCCGCCGTCTGCTCGGCGAGCGCCGCGACCGCGCGCGAGACGCCGATGCCGTAAGAGCCCATGGTCACGCGGACCGGCTTGCCCTGCTGGCCGAGCACGTCCAGCTGGAAGGTGTCCGCGTACTTGCGGCCGAGCTGGAAGATGTGGCCGATCTCGATCGCGCGGTCCATCTTCAGGCCGGTGCCGCAGTTGGGGCAGGGGTCGCCCTCTTCGACCACGACGACGTCGATGTAGTCGTCGACCTCGAAGTCGCGGCCCGCGACGACGTTCTTCGCGTGGGTGTCGGGCTTGTTGGCGCCGGTGATCCACGCCGTGCCGGCCGCGATGCGCGGGTCGGCGATGTAGCGGACCTTGTCCAGGCCCTGGGGGCCGACGTAGCCGCGTACGAGATCGGGGCGGCCCTCGAAGTCCTCGGCCGTGACGAGCTCGACGACCGCCGGGGCCAGCTGCTCGCCCAGCTTGCCGAGGTCGACCTCGCGGTCGCCCGGGACGCCGACGGCGACGATCTCGCCGTCGATCTTCACCAGGAGGTTCTTGAGGGTCGCGGAGGCGGGGACGCCGAGGTGGGCCGCGAGGGTCTCGATGGTCGGGGTGTCGGGGGTGTCCAGCTCCTCGACCGCGCCGGGGGCGTCCGCGGGGGCGACAGCGGCCTTGAAGGTGACGGCCTCGGTGTTGGCCGCGTAGTCGCAGTTCGGGCAGTCGACGAAGGTGTCCTCGCCGGCCGCGGCGGGGGCCAGGAACTCCTCGGAGGCCGAGCCGCCCATCGCGCCGGAGACGGCCGAGACGATGCGGTGGTCGAGGCCGAGCCGGTTGAAGATCTTGATGTACGCGGCGCGGTGCAGCGCGTACGACTCGGCGAGGCCCTCGTCCGTGGTGTCGAATGAGTACGAGTCCTTCATCTGGAACTCACGGCCGCGCAGCACGCCGGAGCGCGGACGCGCCTCGTCCCGGTACTTGGTCTGGATCTGGTAGAGCATCACCGGCAGGTCCTTGTAGGACGAGCACTGGTCCTTGACCGTCTGCGTGAAGATCTCTTCGTGGGTGGGGCCGAGAAGGTAGTCGGCGCCCTTGCGGTCCTTGAGGCGGAACAGCAGGTCGCCGTACTCCGCCCAGCGGCCGCTCGCCTCGTACGCCTCCTTGGGCAGGAGGGCGGGGAGCAGCACCTCCTGGGCTCCGATGGCGTCCATCTCTTCCCGTACGACGCGGGAGATGTTGTCCAGGACCTTCTTGCCCAGCGGCAGCCAGGACCAGATGCCGGCGGCGTTGCGGCGGACGTAGCCGGCGCGGACCAGCAGCTTGTGGCTGAGCGTCTCGGCGTCCGCCGGGTCGTCGCGCAGTGTCTTGACCATCAACTTGGACATGCGCTGGACCTGGGCCATGTGACAACTCCTGCTCGGAAAGGGTGGTAGCAGGAGGTTAACCGGGGCCGCGACGCGGGCGGTAATTGGTTTGCGGCTGTCAGAGGCGGCGGAGCGGGAGGGGTGCGCCCATCACCGCGTACGGGAGCGCGGCCGAGGGGAAGTGGACCTGCTCGGCCAGGTCCTCGTAACCGAGCGACCTGTACAGCAGGCGGGCCGGGCTCTCGGTGTCGATGGCCGACAGGATCGAGCGCGGCTCCTCGACGCCGTCGGTGATCGAGGTGATCAGGCGGCGGCCGACCCCGCGGCCCTGGAAGGCGGGGTGGACGTGCAGTTCGGTGATCACGAAGGTGTTGTCGAGCCAGCCGTCGGAGCCGTTCGTGCGGAGGTAGGGCTCGACGACGGTGGACCACCAGTGGTTGCGGTCGTTGGGCATTCCGTAGACGAAACCGACGAGCCTGCCGTCGAGGGCCGTCGCGCCGAGCGCACGGGCACCGGGGTTCAGGAGGTGCCGCTGGACGATGTGGCGGCGTACGCCGATCTCGTCCGCGCTGAGCCCGAAGGCGAGTGCCTGTACGGAAAGAGCCTCGTCCACACGCTCGGCGAGGTTGACCGGACCGACCACGACGTCATCCACCATGCCCGGCACCCTACGACAGCTCGGCGTCAGTACGCCTCGAAGCCGTCACGGAAGACCGGAAGCTTCTCGCCGGCCTCGATGGGCAGGTGGAAGCGGTTCTGGCGCGGGGGCATCGGACAGTTGTACTGGATGGAAAAGCCGCAGGGCGGCACGAAGGCGCGGTTGAAGTCGAGGACGACCCGGCTGCTGCCCTCCTCGTGGTGGACGAAGAGGAAGCGGCCCGCGCCGTACGTGGAGACTCCGTTGGTGGGGTCGCCGAAGACCAGCAGCAGCGTCCCGTCGTCGTCGAAGGCGCTCAGCGTGTACGGGGTGCCGTCCACGGTGAGGCTGATGTCGCCGGGGACGGCGAGCTCGCGGGTGCCGCCGTTGTCACGGATGTGCTCGAAGGCGACCCTGCGGGCGTCGGCCACGGGGGTGTAGTCGGCCTCCAGGACCCATTCGGAGCGGTACGGGAAGACGTCGGTGTGGTCGAAGTGCTCGATGGCGGCGGACTTCGCGTCCCAGAAGCGCAGGGCGAACTCGGGCTCGCCGGTGGCGATGTCCGTGCGCTCGACCGTGGTGACCGTCACACTCTCCGGCTGGTCGGCGAGGGCCGCGTCGAGGTCGGGGCGCTCCCCCGGGGCCAGCCACCGGGTCTCGACGAGGGCGAGGTTGCCGGTGGGCGCGGTGAGCGAGCGGAGCCGCTCGGCCTGCCACTGCTCCCAGGCCTGCAGGGCGGCGGGGTCGGCGGGTGACTTCTCAGGCATGACGTACTCGCTCACATCGGTGGGCTTCGGAACAGGACAGCTTCAGAGCGGGACAGCTTCAGAACAGGACACTCATGAACGCACCGGTCTCGCGGAAGCCGACCCTGCGGTAGGCGGCGCGGGCGGCGGTGTTGAAGTCGTTGACGTACAGGCTGACGACCGGGGCGACATCGGCGAGCGCGAAGTTCAGCACGGCCGCCATGCCGGTCTTGGAGAGCCCGCGGCCGCGGTGCTCGGGGGCGACCCAGACGCCCTGGATCTGGCAGGCCCGTACGGTGGCCGCGCCGATCTCCGCCTTGAAGAGGACCTGGCCGTTCTCGATACGGGCGAACGAGCGGCCCGCGCCGACCAGTTCGGCCACCCGCGCCTGGTAGAGCAGTCCGCCGTCGCCGGCCAGCGGGGAGACGCCGACCTCCTCGGTGAACATGGCGACACAGGCCGGCATGATCACGTCTATCTCGTCCTTGCCGATGCGGCGGACCAGCGGATCGGGTCCGACCTCGGGCGACGGCTGTTCGGTGACCATCAGCGGCTGGTGCGGGCGGACGTCACGCGCAGGGCCCCAGCTCGGCTCCAGGAGCTTCCAGAGCAGCGCGGTGGCCTCGGCGGGGCCGACGATGGAGGAGCAGCGGCGGCCGCTGCGGCGGGCTCGGTCGGCGAAGGCGCGTACGGCTTCGGGGGTGGCGCAGATCGGGACGAGGTTGGCGCCGGAGTAGCAGAGGGAACGGAGCCTTCCGTTCTCGTACCAGCCCCACATCTCGCCGCCGAGCCGCCAGGGGTCGAGCCCTGCCACCTGGACGCGGGAGGTCACGAAGGCGTTGGCGACGGGCTCGCTGTACAGAATGGCGAGCACGGCGTCGAGGTCGCCCGGGTCCAGGACCCTGGTAGTGGTCTGCGTCAACACGGGGGTGCCTCCATCACTCCTTACGGGCAACGACAGGAGTCGCACGATTCGCTACTTTCATCCCACCGGGCTGGTTCCAACCCGGCTGATGTCGATCGCGTAAGACCTGATCGTTCGTTGAGCAATCGAGCAGCGTGAGTCAGGAATCCATCTCGCCCGCGAGGTGGAGGGTTCAAACCGTCTGCTGATCTCCAGGCACTCTACCTGGAGGGGCTGAAGCGGACCGCTCGTGCGAAGGACCGGACCCCGCCTCCGGAGAGGGGCCCGGTCCTTCGTCGTACAGCCGCCGTCAGCTGATCGAGACCTCGGGCTCGCCGCTCATCACGCCGTCCTTCTCCATCTGCTCGGCGATCTTCATCGCTTCCTCGATGAGGGTCTCGACGATCTTCGACTCGGGGACCGTCTTGATGATCTCGCCCTTGACGAAGATCTGGCCCTTGCCGTTGCCGGACGCGACACCGAGGTCGGCCTCGCGGGCCTCGCCGGGGCCGTTGACGACACAGCCCATCACGGCGACACGCAGCGGCACCTCCATGCCTTCGAGACCCGCACTGACCTGGTCGGCCAGCTTGTAGACGTCGACCTGGGCGCGGCCACAGGAGGGGCAGGAGACGATCTCCAGGCGGCGCTGCTTGAGGTTGAGCGACTCCAGGATCTGCAGGCCGACCTTGATCTCTTCGACGGGCGGCGCCGAGAGCGAGACGCGGATGGTGTCGCCGATGCCCTCGGAGAGCAGCGCGCCGAAGGCGACCGCGGACTTGATGGTGCCCTGGAAGGCGGGACCTGCCTCGGTCACGCCCAGGTGCAGCGGGTAGTCGCAGGCTGCCGCGAGCTGGCGGTAGGCGTTGACCATGACGACCGGGTCGTTGTGCTTGACCGAGATCTTGATGTCGCCGAAGCCGTGCTCCTCGAAGAGGGACGCCTCCCAGAGCGCGGATTCGACGAGCGCCTCGGGCGTGGCCTTGCCGTACTTCTTCAGCAGGCGCGCGTCGAGGGAGCCCGCGTTGACGCCGATGCGGATCGGGGTCCCGCTGTCGCGCGCGGCGTGCGCGATCTCCTTGACCTTGTCGTCGAACTGCTTGATGTTGCCCGGGTTCACCCGGACCGCGGCGCAGCCGGCGTCGATCGCGGCGAAGACGTACTTCGGCTGGAAGTGGATGTCGGCGATGACCGGGATCTGCGACTTGCGCGCGATGGTGGCCAGCGCGTCCGCATCGTCCTGGGTCGGGCAGGCGACGCGCACGATCTGACAGCCGGAGGCCGTCAGCTCGGCGATCTGCTGCAGCGTGGCCCCGATGTCGGAGGTACGCGTCGTGGTCATGGACTGCACGGAGACGGGAGCGTCACCGCCGACGGCGACCGTGCCGACCTGGATCTTGCGGCTGACCCGTCGTTCGGCGAGCTTGGTCGGAACGGCCGGCATTCCGAGAGAAATCGCAGTCATGCGGTGTGCATCCCCAAGGTGTGGATCGAGGTCCCGAGATCAGCGGGCTTCGGCTTCCGAGATTACGTCACCGGGAGCCTCATCAGCGCACCGCGGTGCTGAATCCGTCCAAACGTGAACGGCCGGACACAAAGGGTGCCCGGCCGTCCCCAAATGTTCTTTCCTAGGTGATTTTGACGGGGTTGACGATGTCCGCCACCAGCACCAGGACGGTGAAGCAGATGAAGATCCCCGCCACGACGTAGGCGACCGGCATCAGCTTCGCCACGTCGAAGGGGCCGGGGTCGGGGCGCTTGGTGATGCGGGCGAGGTTGCGCCGCAGCGATTCCCATAGGGCGCCCGCGATGTGCCCGCCGTCGAGCGGCAGCAGCGGCAGCATGTTGAAGAGGAAGAGCGAGAGGTTGAAGCCGGCGAGCAGGAACAGCATCATCGCGACCTGGTTCTCCGCGGGGACGTCCAGGTTCATCACCTCGCCGCCGATACGCGCCGCGCCGACGACTCCGACCGGCGAGTCGGCCTTGCGCTGACCGCCGTCGAAGGCCGCGTCCCAGAGGTCGGGGATCTTGGTCGGCAGGGCGATGATCGAGTCGACGCCGTTGGAGATCATGTCGCCCATGCGGCTGACGGAGTCGCCGAAGGAGAGCGCCTGGATCTCGGTGGACGCGGCGAAACCGAGATATCCGGCCGGTACGTACTGATCGGCCACGGCGTCACCGTTGGAGTCCTTCTTGACCACCATGTTCTTGGCCAGGACGGGGTGCAGCTCCAGCTGCTTGCCGTCGCGCTCGACCGTGATGGTGGCCTTGCCGATGGTGTTGCGGATGTGGTCCGAGAGCTGCGACCAGTTGGTGACGGCCGCCCCGTCGAAGGCGATGATCCGGTCGCCCGTCCGCAGGCCCGCGGCCTTGGCGGGCGAGACCGCGTCGCCCTTCTTGCAGGTGTCGCGGTTCTCGCTCTGCGAGATGACGCAGTCCTGGACGCCGGCCACCTTGGTGGTCTGGGTCTGGAAGCCGAAGCCCATCGCGACGCCCATGAAGATCACCACGGCGAGGATCAGGTTCATGAACGGCCCGGCGAACATCACGATGACGCGCTTCCAGGGCTTGCGCGTGTAGAACAGCCGCGACTCGTCGCCGGGCTGGAGCTCCTCGAAGGCCGCCGAGCGGGCGTCCTCGATCATGGAGCGGAACGGCGAGGACGAGCGGGCCTCGATCTTTCCGTCGGGTCCCGGCGGGAACATCCCGATCATGCGGATGTAGCCGCCCGCGGGGATCGCCTTCACCCCGTACTCCGTGTCGCCCTTCTTCCGCGACCAGATGGTCGGGCCGAAGCCGACCATGTACTGCGGTACGCGGATGCCGAACAGCTTGGCCGTCGACAGGTGTCCCAGTTCGTGCCAGGCGATCGAGAAGAGCAGCCCGAAGGCGAAAATGACGATGCCGAGGACCGACAACAGAATCGTGGTCATGCGCGAGCCTCCGCTGTGGCCTTCTGGGCGAGTTCACGGGACCGGGCACGTGCCCAGGTCTCCGCTTCCAAGACGTCCGCGACCGTGAGAGAAGTTCCCGACGTGGGAACTCCGTGTTCTGTCACGACCGCCGTGACCGTATCCATAATCCCGTTGAAGGGCAGCCGTCCCGCGAGGAACGCCGCCACGCACTCCTCGTTCGCCGCGTTGAAGACCGCCGGTGCAGTGGAGCCGAGGCCCCCGACGTGGCGGGCGAGGCCGACCGAGGGGAAGGCCTCGGTGTCGAGCGGGAAGAACTCCCAGCTCGACGCCTTCGTCCAGTCGAAGGCGGGCGCCGCGTCCGGGACGCGCTCGGGCCAGCCGATGCCGATCGCGATGGGGCCGCGCATGTCGGGCGGGGTGGCCTGGGCGAGGGTCGAGCCGTCGGTGAACTCGACCATGGAGTGCACGTACGACTGCGGGTGCACGACGACCTCGATGCGGTCGAAGGGGATGTCGTAGAGGAGGTGCGCCTCGATGACCTCCAGGCCCTTGTTGACCAGCGTGGCCGAATTCACCGTGATGGTCGGACCCATCGCCCAGGTCGGGTGGGCGAGTGCGTCCTCGATCGTGACGTCCGCGAGCTCGGCCCTCGTACGGCCGCGGAAGGGGCCGCCGGACGCGGTGACGATCAGCTTCCGTACGTCGGAGCGCTTGCCTCCGGCCAGGGCCTGGAAGAGCGCGGCGTGCTCGGAGTCGACCGGGATGATCTGGCCCGGCTTGGCCAGGGCCTTCACCAGGGGGCCGCCGACGATCAGCGACTCCTTGTTGGCGAGGGCGAGGGTGCGGCCCGCTTCGAGGGCGGCGAGGGTGGGGGCGAGGCCGATCGAACCGGTGATCCCGTTGAGGACGGTGTGGCAGTCGGACGCCGCGAGGTGGGTGGCCGCGTCCGGTCCGGCGAGGATCTCGGGGAGCGGATCGTTTCCGTACTGTGCGCGCAAGGCCTCGCGCAGTACGGGCACGGCGTCCTCGCGGGCCACCGCGACGGTACGTACACGCAGCTGCCGAGCCTGCTCGGCGAGGAGAGCGACCCGGCCGCCCGCGGCGGAGAGCGCGGTGACCCGGAAGCGGTCGGGGTTGCGGAGGACCAGGTCGATGGCCTGGGTGCCGATGGACCCGGTCGAGCCGAGAACGACGATGTCCCGGCTCCCTTCGGACGCGTCGAAGGCGATGTGCGGGTCGGCGAGGGGGGCAGGGCTGTCGCTCATGCCCCCATTCTTGCCGCATCGGCTGTGCGGACGGACAGGGGCGTCAGTTCTCGGCCGCCTGGAATTTCTTCCACTGGGTGTCGAGGACCGTTCGGGGCACGCCTCCGATGTCCTTGGCGGAGAGGATCGACGCCCGGAAGGAGAGCGTGGTGGAGCCGGATCGGACAACGGTCAGATACGTGTAGAGCTTCAGCTTCCCCTTGACGTCGAGGACCGTGAAGCGGAAGGCCTTCGCCTCGTCACCGATGGCCGGGGCCTTGAGAGTCTCGACCTTGAGGTACTTGGCCCTGGCCACGGCCCGCTCCTCGGTGAAGCCGGCCGCACAGGCGGTGCCCGCCTTGGTGAGGGCCTGCATGACGCGGGCCGCGTTCCCGTCGGCGTACGACCTGAGCTGGACGTCGACGCTCTCGCCGAGCATCTCGTCGGGGTTGTCGACCGTGCGGTTGACCTCGGCGGCGGGGGCCGCGTACTGGCCGGTGCCTTCCTTGAGGCTGACGAGGGGCCGGCAGGTGGCGGGGGCGGCGGTGTACTCGTCCCTGAAGGGGCCGTCGAGGGTGGGTTCGGACGCGGTGTACGGACCGACGGCCTCGCCCTCGGTGAGGGAGGCGGCGGTGAGCTGGGGT
>NZ_JAFLRJ010001401.1 GCF_017315755.1 Streptomyces beijiangensis | reverse complement strand
GTGCAGTAGCGGTGGGTGACGCCACGGTCGAGGAGCGGCTGGTGCAGTGCCTGGTTCCAGCCGTACACGTCCGTCTCGCCCGTGCCCGCGTAGAGCGCGAGCCTGCCGTCGTACGCGCGGTACGAGGCGGCGCTGCCCGCCACCTGTACGGGATTGAAGGCCGCCCAGTCCGACGGGGGCCCGAACACGGTGGACATGCGGTAGGCCGTGCCGCCGGTGACCCGGTAGGTGCCGTCGAGCAGGCCCGTCGTCGCGAACGAGGCGCCGTAGACCCACATGGAGTCGTCGACGATGCGCTGCGCGTCGGCGGGCCGGATGTCGGTGCCGCCGGAGAAGGAGCCGATCGCGGAGAACAGGTCGCTGTGCGTCGCGCCGTACTTCAGCGCGCCGAGCCCACGAGACCGA
>NZ_JAFLRJ010001400.1 GCF_017315755.1 Streptomyces beijiangensis | reverse complement strand
GCCTGTCCGCGCTCTCGGCGGTGCGGGATGACGAGTCCGGTGCCCGGGTAGCCGCCGTCGGCGATCGTGAGGGTCTTGCCGACGGCGGCCTTTGCGCCGGATTCCTCCCATGCCTTGCAGTCGTTGCGGTTGCCGGCGAGCGGCCGTCCGACCACCACGACCAGGCGGGTGTCGGCATCGATGACGACCTGGTGGTTGGTGGAGTGCCGGTAGTTCTTCGACCGCTCGGCGATGGTGTGATCCCGGGTGGGGACCAGTGTGCCGTCCACGATGAGCACGGTGTCCTTGGGGAATCGCTTGTGGTGCTGCAGGGTGTGCGTGGGTCGGGGGTGGTTGATGGTCCGGTCCGCCGCCGACTTCGACACCCCGAACAGCGGGGCGGGCTGCCGCATGGTCAGGTTTGTCCGCCAGTACGCCGCGACCAGCAGTGCCCGGTCCTCCAGGGGCAGGCTCCACGGCCGGCCCTTGCGGACCGCGTCCGCACCCTCGCGACGCAGCACCGTCACCAGCTTCCCGAACTGCCTCGGGCTCAGCCCGCTGAACGGGGCAATCCAGGACGGCTCCGACGCAGTGATCACACCAGCCACGCCAAGAT
>NZ_JAFLRJ010001399.1 GCF_017315755.1 Streptomyces beijiangensis | reverse complement strand
CGAGGGGACGCAGTTCGGCCCATCGTTCGGCGGGCACCGTACGGGCCAGCCGCAGCACCACCGGAACCTCGATCAGTGACCGGACCTCGGCCAGTTCGGCCAGTTCCCGGGCGCCCCGCTCGACGACCCTGAAGCCCCGGTTCGGCACGACCTCGACCGCACCCTCCAGGGCGAGCTGCTGCATGGCCTCCCGGACGGGCGTCGCGGAGACCCCGAACCGCTCGGCCAGCACCGGCGCGGAGTACACCACACCGGGCCGCAGGTCACCCGTCACCAGCGCGGCGCGCAGTGCGACAAGGACCTGGCCGCGCACGGAGGACCGCTGGAC
>NZ_JAFLRJ010001398.1 GCF_017315755.1 Streptomyces beijiangensis | reverse complement strand
CCGCATCGCCGTCCCCGCCACCTCCCAGCTCGGCGCGATGGACAAGGGCTGGCCCGAGGCGTACGAAGCAGCCGCGACCCGCCTCGCATCAGCGGGCGCCCAGCTCCTGCCCGTCGACCTGACGCCCTTCACCGAAGCCGCCGCCATGCTCTACGAGGGCGCCTTCGTGGCCGAGCGGTACACCGCGGTCGGTCCCTTCATCGACAAAGACACCCCGGACCTCGACCCCACGGTCGCCGCGATCATCCGCCTCGCCCGCGATCTCCCCGCCCACCGCCTCTACGCCGACC
>NZ_JAFLRJ010001397.1 GCF_017315755.1 Streptomyces beijiangensis | reverse complement strand
GGGTCCTCCTGCACCTTGCTGTCCCGCACCAGGAACTCACCCTTGGCGGCCGCGTGGGCGGGGGCCCACTCGACGCCCTGGCCGCCGTCGCGCGCCGCCGTACGTACTCTTGACCCACTCAATTCGCCGGGGTGCTTCGGTGCTGCTCATTTGCGTGCTCCTTTGTGATCTTGGCAAGCAGGGCCAGCGACTCCTGTTCAGGCAGAGCCGCCATGCGCAGGCGGTCGAACGTGCCGACAGCAGCAGCCACCACCTCCGCCGCGTGGTCCACCTGCCCGCCGTGCGTGGGGGTTTCGGTGTAGACAGCGTGGGGC
>NZ_JAFLRJ010001396.1 GCF_017315755.1 Streptomyces beijiangensis | reverse complement strand
TCCGTCTCGTACGCCCGCAGCAGCTCGGGCTCGGCGCGCGGGTCGGATCCCGCGAGGGCGGCGTACCCCTCGCAGTACGCGTCGCGGCAGCCCGCCGCCCAGCCGGGGTCCCACGGGCGGTGCGAGCGGGCCGCGTAGTCGAAGGAGCGCAGCATGCCCGCGATGTCGCGGGTGACGGGCTGCGGGCGTACGAGACGGACAAGGCGGTGTACGAGGTCCTGTACGAGGCCAGACACCGCCCCGACTGGCTGCCGGTCCCCATGGCAGCGATCCAGCGCCTCGCCGCTCCTGCCGCACCCCTCCCGAGGAGGCCCACCCCGTGAC
>NZ_JAFLRJ010001395.1 GCF_017315755.1 Streptomyces beijiangensis | reverse complement strand
CAGTCAGCCCTTCCCGAGCGGTCTTCCTGGCCACGCATGCACCGCTGCGTATTCGCCGCTCCCGCCTGGACGGGCGCTCTGTTTTGGCCGACGGCGCCCTGGTCGACGAGAAAACCGTCCGCGATGAGTTCCTTGCACTGAAATCCGACACCGGTGCACTTCTGGTGCCGATTGTGGGTGACTCCGGCACCGGAAAGTCCCACCTGGTGCGCTGGGTAGGCGAAACGCTGCCCGACTCAGCCAAGCGCAAGGTCATCTACCTGGAAAAGGCCAAGACGAGTCTGCGTGCGGTCATCGACGCCCTGCTCGCCGACGTCCAGGACGGCAATCTGGCCAAACTACGCGACGACATCCATCGCTTCACCGACAGCGTGGACGTGGCCACGCTCAGCAGGCGACTGGTCAACGCACTGAGTGAATCCCTGGCCGCCACCACGGTCCGCGACGTTCCGCAG
>NZ_JAFLRJ010001394.1 GCF_017315755.1 Streptomyces beijiangensis | reverse complement strand
TCGGTCTCGTGGGCTCGGGGCCGTGCTCGGCCGCGCTCACGGTGCTCATCGGCGGGACTCCCTCCGCAGGCGGCGGACATTCAT
Organism: Streptomyces beijiangensis; assembly: GCF_017315755.1. Taxonomy (GTDB): domain Bacteria; phylum Actinomycetota; class Actinomycetes; order Streptomycetales; family Streptomycetaceae; genus Streptomyces; species Streptomyces beijiangensis. The sequence goes on along the minus strand of NZ_JAFLRJ010001394.1, from coordinate 309 downwards.
GACCATCACCGGCACGACGAGCAGCAGCAGGATGACGGCGATGGCGCTGCCCACGCCCTGGTTCGCGCCGCCGCCGAAGGACGACAGGTACAACTGGAGCGCGAGGACGTTGGCGTCCTTCTGGGTGGCGCCCGGGGCGATGATGTAGACGAGGTCGAAGATCTTCAGCACGTTGATCATCAGCGTGACGAGCACGACCGCCAGCACCGGCGCGAGCAGCGGCACGGTGACCTTGCGGAACACCTGCCACTCGCTCGCCCCGTCCACCCGCGCCGCCTCCAGCAGCGTCGCGCGGCACCCCCGCGAGCC
>NZ_JAFLRJ010001393.1 GCF_017315755.1 Streptomyces beijiangensis | reverse complement strand
GGCCGAGCGGGTCGCCATCGCGGCGACCTACCCGGAGGACGTGGGCGAGCTGTTCACCGGGTTCCTCAAGGCGGCGGGCGCCGAGGTCGTCTCGATGCGCGGCAGTGGCATCATCACGGCGGCCGAGGTCGGCACCTGGGGCAAGGACGAGGTCCTGGCACTGGCGCGGGGCGGCGACCACCCCGAGGCGCAGGCGGTACTGCTCCCGGACACGGCACTGCACACCGCCGCCTGGATCCCCGACCTGGAGGAGACGCTCGGCAAGCCCGTACTGACCGCCAACCAGGTCACCGCCTGGGAGGGGCTGCGCCTCCTGGACACGAAGGTGCGCTGCCCGCGCCTGGGCACCCTCTTCTCCTGACGACAGCACGTCCACGGCACGCCTGCCATGGCCGTACCGCCCCGGCCCCGCGCCGGAGCGGTACGGCCATTCGCATTCTTTGTCCGTACGGCCGTGTCCCGCACCCCGTGGCCCGTCGCACACGCGCACCGGGAAGAGACGGGGGACGCGCGGGGTTGTCATCTGCTGTACGGCAC
>NZ_JAFLRJ010000146.1 GCF_017315755.1 Streptomyces beijiangensis | reverse complement strand
GACACCGCTGGCACCGCAGCCCCCCGAGCAGCCCCTCGTACAGAACGACAACGGAAGCGTCGTCCAGGCCGCGCTCTACCGCGACGGCCGCCGGGTCTCGACCCCCGCCTCGCTCGCCGACACCTTCCGCCAGCTGCGCGAACACCCGGACGGCATGGCCTGGATCGGCCTGCACCGCCCGTCCGAACGCGAACTCCTCTCCCTGGCCGCCGAGTTCAACCTCCACCCGCTAGCCGTCGAGGATGCCCTGGAGGCCCATCAGCGCCCCAAGCTGGAGCGTTACGGCGACACGCTCTTCGTCGTACTGCGCGCGGCCCGCTACCTGGACGCCCAGGAGGAGGTCGACTTCGGCGAGTTGCATGTCTTCGTCGGCAAGGACTTCCTGATCACGGTCCGCCACGGCGCCGCCCCGGACCTCTCCGCCGTACGCAAGCGGATGGAGGAGACCCCGGAACTGCTCGGCCTGGGCCCGGAGGCGGCGCTGTACGCGATCCTCGACGCGGTGGTCGACGGGTACGCGCCGGTGGTGACGGGCGTACAGATCGACGTCGACGAGATCGAGACCGAGGTCTTCAGCGGCGACCCCGAGGTCTCCCGCCGTATCTACGAACTCTCCCGCGAAATGGTGGAGTTCCAGCGCGCGACCCGCCCTCTGGTGGGGATGCTGCACGCGCTGATGGCGGGCTTCGCCAAGTACGGCACGGACGAGGAACTGCAGCGCTATCTGCGCGACGTCGCCGACCACGTCACGCACACCAGCGAACGCGTGGACGGCTTCCGCCAGGCCCTCACCGAGATCCTCACGGTCAACGCCACGCTCGTCACGCAGCAGCAGAACGCGGAGATGCGGGCGCTCGCGGAGGCCGGTTTCCAGCAGAACGAGGAGATCAAGAAGATCTCGTCGTGGGCGGCCATCCTCTTCGCACCCACACTGGTGGGAACGATCTACGGCATGAACTTCGAGAGCATGCCCGAGCTGAACTGGGCGTTCGGCTACCCGTTCGCGATCGGCCTGATGGGGATCGTCTGCGTGAGTCTGTACGTCATCTTCAAACGGCGGGACTGGCTGTAGCGACGACCTTGACGACCTTGATCAATTTCACTCAAGCAAACGTTGCTCATGGTCCATTTTGACCCCTTGGGGAGAATCTGGGGAGAATGCGCGGCATGGGGGGAAAGCCAGTCATTGCCACCGACACGACTCGTTTGACGCTTCACAGGCGACTCGCCCCGCCTTCCCCTTCCACTGCAAATTGTCACCACCAGTAGCCCTCTCCCCACGGGCGACAGACCACCGAAGCTGTTGACTCGCGCCGGCGGCCCCGGGGACGGATGTGTTCGCTGCGCGTGTGCCTCAAGATCGTCACTGCCAACTCGGGCGGGACGGACCATCAGCAAGCCAGCACAGCGCAACGGGTGGCACAGCGTGCGCTGTGCCACCCGTTCTCTCAGGCGCCGGCGAGGTTCTCCGGCATGTACTCGGGAACCAGACCGAGTAGGACGTCGATAGCCGTGCGTCCCTTCCCACCCGCCTCCGGCATGAAGTGGGCGTAGTGGTCGAGGCGAAGGTATGCCGGAGAACGTGGAACCCGTCCTTGCGGGACGCCTTCCAGCGTTGCCCCTTCTCCCGCTCCGGCCCGCCCCATGGCAGTTCGACCTCGGCAGCCGGGTATTGCAGGAAGTACTCGGCCAGCTCGGCTGCGACCGGACCTGGCATGTCGACGATGCGCGTCTTCCCGCCTTTGGGCAGGGTGAAGTACAAACGGCCGCTGAGCAGCCGGACCTGCCTACGCACCCGGATAACCCCGCGCCGGAAGTCGACGTCCTGACTTCCTGCTGGTCGTCCGGGGCCTTGGGCCAGCGCACTGATTTGGCGCGCATCGGGTTGCGTACCAGGCGTCTGTCGTCGATGGCCGTTTCGAAGATGTTCGAGAGCGAGGTGAGAATCTGACGGGCGTACCGCGGCGCGCACTCGCTTTCGAGAGTGGCGATGTAGCCCCGAAGGACGGTCGCCGATTCGTCCCTCAGCGGCACAGCGCCGACGTGAGGACCCGCTCCACGGTGCGCTCCGGGGTGGAGGGCACGGTCAACGAGTTCGCCCACGGCCATGGCATGCGCCGCTGTCGCCACCGAGGGCAGAGCAAGGGCCACCTCCAGCACGTTTTGACTGCCATCGCCATCAACATCGAGCGCCTCAGCGGACTGCCGCCGACTGGGGAAGCGCCCACGCCCCGACAGCCGACCGCCTTCCAGGACTATCTCGATCAGCACAAGATCCCCCGGCCGAAGTCCTGGCGAACCCTCGGCAGTTGACCTCGCTCACTCCAAGATCCCCAACAGAGTCAAGCTCAGGTCCCATGTGATCCTGCTCGCCGGCAGTACGGGGTCACAGCCAGCGCTGCACGGAACCCGCCCAGCTCATCCCCGCGCCGACAGCGGCGTGCAGGACGGTGCTCTGCGGCTTGAGCCGCCCTTGGGACCGTGCCGCATGCAGGGCCATGGGGATCGAAGCCGCCCCCGTGTTGCCGAACGTATCGGCGGTGACCACGAGTTGCGACGTGGAGATGCCCAGCTCGGCGCCAAGGGTGCGGAGCATGCGCGGGTTGGCCTGATGCGGGATGACCAGGTCGATCTGATCCAGGTTCAGGCCGGACAGCTGAGTGAGCCTCGCGACGACCTGCGGGAAGATCTCGTGGAAGTAGGCCGTGACGGCTTTCCCGTTCATGTGCAGGTAGTGCCCGCCTTCAGTGACAGTGAGCTCGCTGGCCGGACGGGCACTGCCCCCGGCGCGGATCCCGACGATGTCGGCCAGTCCACCGTCCGTTCCCTGGGTGCTGCAGAGGATTCCCCTCCCCGCGGGCGCCGGACCCACGACGACCGCGCCGGCGCCGTCGGCGAACAGCACCCCGGTGGAGCGGTCGCCGGGGTTCTGGAACTTGGAGAACACCTCGGCGCCGATGACCAGCGCCCGGCCCCCGGGACAGGACGCCGCCAGGACGTCGTGGGCCAGCTTCAGGGCGTAGAGGAATCCCGCGCATGCTCCGCCGACATCCGTGGCCCAGGCCCGGTCCGCGCCGAGCTGGTGCTGCACCCGGCAGGCCGTGGCGACCGCGAGCTGGTCGGGTGTACTCGTGGCCAGCAGGATGACGTCGATGTCCCGGGCGGACAGCTGGGCATCCGCGAGCGCCTGCTCGGCGGCCGCCAGCGCGAGGTCGGACGTGGCCTGAGCGGGCTCCGCACAGTGGCGCTGGGTGATGCCGGTCATGCGCTCGATCCACGCGGGCTCCACCCCGTACTGCTCGGCGATCTCCGCGTTGCCGACGCAGCGGTCCGGGATGTGCACGCCCAGCCCGTGAATGCCCCATGCGGTGGGTGGCGCCTGGCCGCTCATGGGCGGACCGCCTGGACGAGCGCCTCCTCCACCGCCCGGGCACACCCCGCCACGGTGGTCTCCGGCTCGGCGAGCAGCGAATCGTCGACGGGTGCCTGGAACAGCTCCTCGGCCCGGACCGCGATCTCCACGACCTGGAGCGAGTCCAGGTCCAGGTCCTCGACGAGTCGGCTCTCGGGCGCGAGTCCGTCGACCGGGAGCTCGGCGACGGCTGCGACGATGGCGGTCACCCGGGTCAGAATGTCAGTGGCTGTGGTCATGAGGGAGTTCCTTGCTCGGGGCCGGGAGGACGTTGCCTCCGCGGCGACAGTCAGTTGTTGCCCGCGGCCGGGTGGTGCGAGCGTGTTCCGGTCGGCGGCGGTGAGGACTTCCAGGTCGGTGTAGAAGCGTCCGGACGGGCGGGGCTGGCCGAGCAGGATGCGGCGGCCGGCCTCGGCGGTCAGTGCCCCGCCGAGCGCCACGCCCGAGGCGAGCTGCGGCCAACTGCTGAGGGTGGTGCCGATCTGGGTGATGGAAGCGGTCAGTTCCGGGCTGATGCGTTCCCGGTCGACCATGGTGAGGATGACGTCGACCATCTCCTGTTGGGTGAGGTCCGCCAGGTCGGCGGAGGTGGTCCCGCCGAGCAGTCCGTGCAGGAGGGGCCTGTCGGGTTCGAGGTCGAACCGCTCGACGTCGAGCAGGCCCCGGTCGTTCGCGTCCATCACGACAGGGATGCCGAGCGCCCGGGCCCGCTCACGGGCGGCGAGCTTCACATACGGGGTGTCGCACTCCTCGACGAGGAGGTCGATGGGACCGGCACCACCGGAGAAGAACCGTTCCATCGTCTCGTCCGTCAGGCCGCCCTGGTAGATCTCGATGTCCAGCCAGGGATCGAGTTCCAGCATCTGACGGGCCGCGAGCACGCACTTGTTCAGGCCGAGATGGTGCACGCCGGCCCGCAGCCGGTTCAGGTTGGAGACGCTGAGGGAATCGAAGTCGGCGAGCTTGAAGGATCCCCCGATGCCCTCCATCGCGAAGGTCAGGGCGGCACTGCTGCCGACCGAGAGGCCGATGATGCCCACCCGGCGCCCCAGCAGCCGGCGCTGCTGGGCGCGGTCGATCCGTCCACGGTTGCGGTCGGTGCGCACCAGCCGGAACTCATCGCGCGGCAGCAGATGCACCAGTCGTCCCGACCACGGGTACCAGGCCCAAGTTCCGTACTCGTCCCGGCCGGCCCCGCCCAGCTGCTCGGCCACGGCCCGCTCCACGGCCTCCGGCGAGGAACGCAGCCGGGGCTCACGGCTGGTGACCAGTTCTTTCAGCTGGTCCCCGATGGTGTCCATGACCTCGCGCACCTCACCCGAATCGAGCAGGTCCTGCACACCGGGCCGGTCCTGCTCGCGCGCCAGGTCGAAGAGCACGGGCTGCCAGCTCTCACGGGCAGCGGCGTCACCACGCCTGGCTGCGACCCTGAGCGCAACGGCAGGAGGACGGGCACCCTCCCGCTCCGGCCGGTCCACCCTGAGGTCACTGTCGAGTCCGGCCTGCTCCGCGGAGACGGTGGCGGCCGGGAAGGCGTCCTCCAGGTGCTCGACCAGCCCGGCGTACTCGCCCGCCGGGAGGGCGGATTGATAGAGCATGATCACCACGTCCTCGGTATACCGCTCGACGTAGCGGCGCGTGCCCGGGACGGGACGGAAGCCGAACCGCTCATGGAACCGGTCCTGCCCGTCGGCAGTACCCGAGGTCCCGATCATCGCCTTGGCGCCCAGGCAGCGTGCGGCCGCGATGGCGAAGGCGTTCAGATGGATCCCCAGGCCCAGCTTGCGCGCCTGGTGCTCCACCACCAGACGGCTGTGCTCAAACGTTTTCGCAGTGCCGAGGCCGTACTCCCGCAGGCACTCCTCGTAGCGCTCCGCACCCAGGTAGGCCCGGGTCTGGAACAGCTCACCCGTCTCGGGCGTGGACAGCCTCACGTACCCCAGCGGCGGGCCTCCCGCCTCCCGATGAAGTGCCAGGCGCCGAAGTCCAGGTCCTGATCGTCGGCGTACCCGCCGTCGGACGTCCGGAAGCCGGGACGACGACCACGGTCGAACAGGATCCTCGCCCTCAGCTCACGAACCCTGCCGACCAGCTCTGCCTCAGCCGACTCCGCACCCCCGAGGCGGAACGCGGACACGTGCCACGGCACGCCCTGAGTCATCGGAACGCTCTTCATGACCAGCAACCCTCTTCGGCTAACGCACATCGCCGGGCAGTGTTCCGGCAGGGCGCATCCAGCGCCCACAAGATCACAACGAGCGCCCCCTTGATCGGTTGCGCGCCGCAATGCCAAACGGGGAGCACCCGCCTGAAGCGGCAGCACCGTGACTGCAACATGACGACAGACGAAGCCGGCGCCGCCATGGAACCAAAAATTGGGGGCCTCCGCCTGGAAGCGGAAACCCGGCATCCGCCCCGGAGACGACACCAGGAGACCTCCCCGTCTGCTCCCCCCGGCAACGGCGCAAGAGACCCCTTCTTGCGCCGAAAGGAACAATGCACGCCTACGCCTGGAGCCTCCACGCGCGGTGTGCCGAGTTGGCGACTTGTGCGCTCATAAGGTCCCGACGGACAGTTCGGCAAGCGCGGGCAAGGAGAATTCCATGGTCAAGGAGCGCACGTCCCTCGCAGACCAGACCTACTTGCGAACATGCACGCGTTTCCATCGGCTGTCGGTCGAGCTCCAGGATCGGACCGCGATCTGGTGCCGGTGGAGTCCGCGAGAACCTGCGGTATGGGATGGATTCCCGTGCCCTTCATGAAATGCGGGGAGTGGTCGCGCGGCCTCCACGACCGCTCCGGCCCCGGTGCGACAACCGTTGATCAGCCTTGGCGGCCGGGGTGTCGGCCTGGCTGATCAGGAGCAGGGTGACGTCGTCGGCGTAGGGGGCGGCGTCGGGCAGCAGCGCCTGCAGGACGCGGTCGGCCACGTGTTCCAGTTCGCGGGTGGTGGCGAAGGCGGTCCGCAGGGTGTCGGTCAGGTGCAGGAGCCGGTCGTCGAGGTCGGTGCGCGGTGTCTCGATCAGGCCATCCGTGTAGAGCGCGAGGGTCGAGCAGGTCGGCAGGGGCAGGAGGACCTGATGGTGCGCGATCTGGCCCACGCCGAGGGGGACGCTGACCGGTACTGGCAGTGTGTCGACCCTTCCGTCGGGTGTGACCAGCAGGATCGGCAGGTGGCCGGCCGAGCAGGCCGTCAGCTCGCCGCGGGCGGGGTCGAGCCGCAGGTAGGCGCAGGTGACGAGTTGCTCGGGCAAGCCGGTGGTGAACGCGTCCAGGGCCCGCATCAGTTCGCTTGGTTCCAGCCCTGCCAAGGCCAGGGCCCGGGCGGCGGAGCGCAGTTGGCCCATGACCACGGCCGCGTCCAGGCCACGTCCCATCACGTCGCCGATGATCACGCCGACCCGTCCGGCTCCCAGCGGGACCAGGTCGAACCAGTCCCCGCCCACCCCGTGGCCCCGGGTCGAGGGCAGGTAGCGGCTCGCGACGCGGGTTCCGGGAATCGCCGAGGGGGTTCTCATCAGGGCGTTCTGCAGGGTCAGTGCGATGTGCCGCTGGTCCTGGTGGAGTCCCGCGCGCAGAGCGTCCTCGCGCATGCGGTCCGCGACGTCGCGCACGATCGAGTAGGCGCCGGTGATAGTGCCGGCCCGGTTGCGGATCGGCCACACGCTCTCGTCGACGTTCAGCAGGCGTCCGTCGCTGGCCGTCCGAACGGTCTCCAGGTGCTTGATCCGCTGTCCCCGGTCGATCCGGTGCTGCAGGCCGGCCACCTCGTCCCTGCGTTCGGGCGGGGTCAGCATCGAGACATGGCGACCGATCATCTCCTGCGCGGTATAGCCGTACAGTCGCTCCGCCGCCGCGTTACAGAAGGTGATGATCCCCTGCGCGGTGCGGGTGATGATTGCGTCCTGGCAGGTCTCGACCAACAGGGCCAGTTCGCTGGTCCGGTCCTCTGCGACCGTGCGGCCACCGGGACTTCGCGGCGCGGCCTGCGAGCCGGGGCGCTCCCGGCGCGGGAGGCGCCCGATCGAGACGTCACCCGGGGAGTCAATCGGCATCCGGCACCCCGGTGTCCTGGTAGGACTCCAGGTCAGCAGGGGTAGCCAACCACTCCATCCCACTACTGCACGGTCGTACGAACACCTTCTGGGAGACGACCGAGCCGCTCTCGCGGGACCGGTACGCCAACTGGCCCCTGATCACACCGGTCTGACCGGTAGTACGGTGTCGGACCGATACGCCTGCGTAGTGGTGCTGCCGGAATTCGTCAAACATGGTGCGCGGCCTGCTTCAGGTCATGGTTCACTCCGGACCAGATCGGTGTCCTGCGCCGGTTGGCGCTTCGGTCGCCCCGACCCTATGAGGGAACCGCCCCGCCGAACACGATGCCCCCTTGGGGTCACCCGTACGAGTGCGGGTCTGAGTAGTTTCGGCCAGGTGTGACTGGAGGGCCTGGCTGGATGGATCGGGCCTGCGCGCCGGTGCTCGGTCTCGATGGCGAGGTGTCGGGCACGTACTCTGCAAAGGGGATCGCAACCAGGCGGCTACGCTTTGCTGATGCCCGGTCCTCTCTCCAATTCCGAGCAGGGCGGGCCGTCGCCGGCCATTGTGCGGTGCGGCCGGAGCTCGTCTCGGCCCTACAGTCCCAAGGCGCCTATGGGCAGCGGGCGTTGAGCCTGCTATGGGACGCCGTGCACATCCTCAACTGTCCCAGCGTGTTTCGGGCCCCTTATGAAGTGGCCCGGTGCGGGGAGAAGACTGGGGGCAGGAGCCGGCTTCGGCGTCCCCCAGCGCGTCCTTGACCTGCACGCCCGCACCTACCGAGGCGAACCCCTCAGTGCGGACGAGTACATGCTCTCCAGCGACGAGAAGACCTCGATCCAGGCCCGCTGCCGCTGCCACCCGACCCTGGCACCCGCGCCGGGCCAGGGCGATGCGCGTCAACCACGAGTACGGACGCGGCGGAGCCCTGGACTACCTGGCCGCCTACGACGTCCACCAAGCCAACTGCGGTCCACACCCCGGTCCACACCTCATGGGTGAACCAGATCGGGTCCACACCGGGTGGTGTCGCTGCTAACGAGAGAAGCCGTTGAGGACCTGCGTCTGGAGATCGGGGACCAGGTCACGGCCCGCGTGAAGTCCACGGACCTCTTCATCGACATCCCATGAACCCCAGGCCACCTCTCGTCATACCGGCTCCTTCGGCATGGGGCGGGTGGCTTCCACTGCCCCACGTAAATTTCTCAGCGTAAGTGCGAGTTGCTGCCTGAGCCTGAGATTCTCCTCGGCCAGCAGCCGGTACTCGTCGGCCAGCTGGCGAGCACATTCGTGCGCCGCCTGGACCCGTTCCCGGTCACGCGGGGAGGGAAGGAGACGGGGCTTCTGGTCCACCGACACCTCACAGCAGCAGTCGCGACCGCAACCGTCCCTCCTCGTGCGGGCACTCGGCAACTCCCTGCTCGCCATCGGCTGCCGTGCTCAGCTGTGGGGAACGACGGCCACGGGACATTGCGCGTGATGGATGACCGCGTGGGTGACCGGCCCGGTGTGCGGGCCCAGGTGCGTGGCGCGACGGCGCCGGCCCACCACCAACAGCTCCGCACCGTGCGCCGTGCGGAGCAGCTGTTCTGCAGCGTTGCCGCCGACGACCATTTCAGTGACCGGGAAGTCCGGCCACTTCTCCCGCCAGGGCTGCACCAGTTCTGCCAGTTCGCGCTGGTTGTCCGCCACCAGGTCGGCATCGGTCAAGGGCATGAACTCGGTCGAGTCGAATCCATAGGACTGTGGAATGCGGTAGGTGTGCACCACGTGCAGCACCGCTTTCCTGATCCGTGCCTCCTCGAAGGCGAACTCGATCACTTCATGGGACGAGCGGCCCAGTTCCACCCCCACGACGACTTCACGATGCGGGTCCTGTGCGGTGCCCCGGTCGACGCCGCCGGGCTCCGGGCTGCCGTCCGGCACGACGGCACGCACCAGTACGACCGGCCGCTCTGCCGTCGCCAGGACGGACTGGGCGACTGCGCCTGTGAGGAATCCGGTCAGGCCGCTGAGGCCGCGGGATCCGAGCGCGAGCAGCTCGGACGTTCGCGCCGCGTCGAGCAGTGCGGCCGTCGGTGGCTCGGGCACCTGCGTCACGGTGACGTCCAGCCCGGGATGCACCCTGTCGACGCGCTCCTGTGCTTCGCGCAGCAGTCGTCCCGCCCAGTGTCGCTCCGCTGTGTTCGCCGCAGCGGACGCCGAGGGAGGGGGCTGCCAGGGCCAGGAGTGCAGCAGGTGGAGTGGGACACCGCGCAGGTGCGCCTCTTGTGCCGCCCAGTCGAGGGCCGCCAGGCTTTCGGGGGATCCATCGACTCCCACAGTGACGGGTCGGATCATGACGTGTGCCTCTCTCACTGACGATTGGGTTCAGCCGGTCCAGGTCCAGTCGGCGACCTCGGGGAGGTCGGTGCCGTGTTCGCGGATCCAGTCGTGGTGGCGCAGGCGGGTGTCCGACAGGTCCTGGCGGATCGTGGCGGCGCGTTCGGCGAGGCCGGGGACGCGGTCGATGACGTCCATGGCCAGGCGGTAGCGGTCGAGGTCGTTGCGTACGACCATGTCGAAGGGCGTCGTCGTGGTGCCCTCCTCCTTGTAGCCGCGGACATGCAGGTGCTCGTGGCCGGTACGGCGGTAGGCGAGGCGGTGGATGAGCCACGGATAGCCGTGGTACGCGAAGACCACCGGCCGGTCAGCGGTGAACAGGGCGTCGTACTCGGCATCGGGCATGCCGTGCGGGTGCTCCGCCGAGGGCAGAAGGCGGGCCAGATCCACCACGTTCACCACACGCACCGCCAGTTCGGGCAGATGGCGGCGCAGCAGCTGGGCTGCGGCCAGCACCTCCAGCGTGGGAACGTCACCGGCGCATGCCAGGACCACGTCCGGGTCACGGATGCCGTTTTCCGTGCTCGCCCAGTCCCAGATCCCGGCGCCGCGGGCGCAGTGGCCGCGGGCCTCCTCCAGGGTCAGCCAGTCGAAGCAGGGCTGCTTGCCCGCGACGACGACATTGACGTAGTCGCGGGAGCGCAGGACGTGGTCGGCCACAGCCAGCAGGGTGTTGGCGTCTGGCGGCAGGTAGACCCGTACGACCTCGGGCGACTTGTTGAGGACGTGATCGATGAATCCCGGGTCCTGGTGCGAGAAGCCGTTGCTGTCCTGGCGCCAGACATGCGAGGTCAGCAGGTAGTTCAGGGAGGCGACAGGACGGCGCCAGGGCAGGCGGCGCGCGGTCCGAAGCCACTTGATGTGCTGGTTGACCATGGAGTCGACGATGTGGACGAACGCCTCGTAGCAGGAGAACATCCCGTGCCGGCCGGTGAGCAGATAGCCCTCCAGCCAGCCCTGGCAGGTGTGTTCGGACAGAATTTCCATGACGCGGCCGTGCGGGTCCAGGTTCTCGTCCACCGGCAGGGTCTGCGCCTGCCACGCCTTGCCGGTGGCCCGGTATACGGATTCCAGCCGGTTGGAGGCGGTCTCGTCCGGGCCCACCAGCCGGAAGTCGCGCCGCTCGGCGGTGTTCTCCAGGACGGTCTCCAGGAGATCGCCCAGTACCCGGGTGGGTTCGTGCATCGTGGCGCCGGGCTTGTCGACCTGTACCGCGTAGTGCTCCAGCGGCGGCAGCGGCAGGGCACGCACCAGGAGTCCGCCGTTCGCGTGCTCGCTCGCGCCGAGCCGCCGAACCCCTTTGGGCACGCACTCAAGTACCTGGGCAGAGGGCCTGCCGCGGTCGTCGAACAGCTCCTGCGGACGGTAGGAGCGCATCCACTGCTCCAGCTGCCGCAGGTGATCCGGATTTTCCCGTACTCCGGCCAGTGGGACCTGATGCGCGCGCCAGGTCCCTTCGACCGGGAGCCCGTCGACCTCCACGGGGCCGGTCCAGCCTTTGGGCGTACGGAGCACGATCATGGGCCAGCGACGCCGTTCGGTGACACCCTCCTCACGGGCGCCGCGCTGAATACTGCTGATCAGGTCCAGGGCCGTGTCCATGGCGTGCGCCATCGCGACGTGCACCTGGAGCGGGTCATCGCCCTCGACGTGGATCGGGTCGTGGCCCAACCCGCGCAGCAGGTCGTCGAGTTCGTACGCGGGAAGGCGGGCGAGCACGGCCGGGTTGGCGATCTTGTAGCCGTTGAGGTGCAGGATCGGCAGGACCGCACCGTCGTGGACCGGGTCGAGAAACTTGTTGGAGTGCCAGGAGGCCGCCAGCGGCCCGGTCTCGGCCTCGCCGTCGCCGATCACACAGGCGACCAGCAGTTCAGGGTTGTCGAAGGCGGCGCCATAGGCGTGCGACAGGGAGTAGCCGAGTTCGCCGCCCTCGTGGATCGAGCCCGGCGTCTGTGGGGCCACATGGCTGGGCACCCCACCGGGGAAGGAGAACTGGCGAAAGAGGCGGGCCATTCCCTCCGCATCCCTGCTCACGTCGGGATACGTCTCGGAGTACGTGCCCTCGATCCAGGAGTTGGCGAGTACCGCGGGCCCTCCATGACCGGGGCCCCAGATGCACAGAGTGTCCTTGCCGTGGTCCCTGATCACACGGTTGAGATGGGTGTGGACGAGGTTCAGCCCGGGCGAGGTCCCCCAGTGGCCGAGCAACCGGGGTTTGATGTGCTCGGGGCGCAGCGCCTCTTCGAGCAGCGGATTGGCCGTCAGATAGATCTGACCGACGGCAAGGTAGTTCGCTGCCCGCCAGTGCGCGTCGAGCGCGGCCAACTCCTGCGCGCTCAGGTAACTGGCTGATTCCTGATGGGTGTCGGGCATCACGCACTCCCTCCATAGACCGCCGAGCGGGCGTCATCGCCAGAACCGTCGCAGTGGTGTTCCCTGCGCGTTTAACAGCGCGTGTGGAGCACCCTGATCCACGGTGCCCTGCACGATGTGCCTCGCGGAGCGGAGTAAATGCCCGGCCGCTGGGGACCGGAGCCTCGTTTCCCAGCCTAGGAACCCTGCCCGAGCAAGCACAGGTGCCAGATGGCCCTATCCGTGGGGCTTGCAGGACAGGTTGGCGCGAGTTGAGCACTCTCACCCAGCGACCGTTCGGGCCCCGGCGTCCATGAGGTCTGTCCACAAGGGTCCACGGTTCCGAGCGCGCCCTTGATGTGCACCACCACGTCGCCGGAGGTTTCGTCCACAGTCGACAGGCCGGTAGCCCGCGTTCCTTCAGGCTGCCGTGTGCGGCGGTCGCTGCAGAGAGCCGAACGGCCCTACAGCGAGGGCTGACCGGGCCGCATTCAGGACTCGACCGGCCCTGTCCGGTCGCTCGGCCCGGGTCCAGGATCGAGTCGAGGACCCCTCGCTGAAGGAGCGGCCATGAGCGCACAACGTGTTGTCGTAGGAGTGGACGGGTCACCCCTGTCCTTCCTTGCGCTGGACGCCGCCGCCGAGGAGGCGCAGCTGCGTAACGCGGATCTCGAAGTGATCTACTGCGTGGCCGACCTGGACGGAGCCGGCCCCGTCCTTCGGGCCGCCGCGTCGCGGATCGCCGAGCACCACCCTGACCTCGCCGTGATCACGACTGCAGCTGTCGGCGACCCTGCCGAAGTGCTGGTGGGGCGGGGGCACGACGCGGCCCTCACCGTGGTCGGCAGTCGTGGGCTCGGCGGCTTCCTCGGGCTGATGGTGCACTCGGTGAGCCACCGGATGGCGGGCCGTACCAACGGTCCACTACTCGTATTGAGGGGTACTGGCCCCCGGGGCTCGGGTGAACGCCACGAGAGAGGCAGGGTGCTGCTCGGTCTGGACGGTGACGACGACGCGGACGCCGCGCTGTTCGCCTTCGAGGAGGCTGCACTGCGCCACGCCCGGCTGGGCATACTGCACGCCCGGACCTACCGGCACGCACCAGCAGAATTCCCGGATCCGTACCCCACCATGCCGGCGCGAGAGACGATCCCCCACCACACTCCAGCCACAGCCGCACCGCAAGGTGAGATCGTCGGCCCACGGCGCCTGACCCATCCGAGCCGTGAGGTCGGGCCCAAGTCGGTACGGTCCACACCTTGGCGCGCCCTCATCGCAGCCACCGCGGAGGCGGAATTGGTGGTGATCGCCGCCCGCCGGCGACGCCACCCAGGGGGCTTCCAACTGAGCTCGCTCACAAGGGTGCTGCTGCACCAAGCACATTGCCCGGTGGTAATCGTTCCGGTTCCGGTGGGTTAGGGCGGAGCGCCCGGCGAACGGACGAGCAGTCCCAAGGCGGCGGGCACCCGCGCTGCTCATTGTCCGACTCACAACAGGACTTTCACGCAGGGCCATTCGCCTCCACCACTCGCACCCTCGCCTCTGGGCAAATCGCACCCGCCAAGGGGGAAAGTGAAGTCCTCCCCCCCCCTTCAACCTGTACAGAGACCCTCACAGCTCGTTTCATCCCAGGGACTCTGAGCCGGCGTGACAAAGGTTTCCTCCGAGCCTCCTTGTCCCTGGCCCGGCCGGATCCCGGTGTTCCCAGTCACCTGTCGCTGTGCAAGACCGAACCCGGGGGCTACCGTGGGTTGTGCCGCCCAAGCCCCCGGCCGCGCCGCTTCCACCGCGACGTCGCACCGGCGCACTCCGCACCATCTGCCGCAGGGCCTGCATCTCGTCTCCTCTACACGGTGCCCTTCGGCAACCCGATGCGTCCTGCGGGGCATCACGTCCCCGCCCCGCCTCTCGATAGAGCATCGAAGCCTTGGCGGCACTCATGTATGTCCTGGTCCTTCCCGCTGTGCTCCCGCTGGCCCTGCTCGGGACGGTGATGGGGCTCTCCTGGTGGGAGGATCTTCTGTTCCCACCCCGCCGGCCCGAAGGAGCACCCGATCAGGCCGCCGCCCCCCTTCAGCCCCCTCCTCTCGCCGAGACGTCGGCCGATGGACACCCCGAGCTGATCGGGTCCGCAACAGGCCATCAGCCGGTCAGGCGCTCCACTTCGAAGCCACCTCGACGTGGGCGCACCCTCTCCCTCAACACAGCTCCCGCATCACCGGAGCACGCACCCGCTCCGGGAATCCGCCCGTCCGGGCGCGCTTTCGCACCCCGCCGTATCCGACAACACACCAGAGAGCAGCAGAAGTCATGAACTGTTACGACTGCCTCCAACTCGGCACCACCACCTCTGCCAGTGCCGTGTGCACGCGCTGCGGCGCCGGGACCTGCCAGGAACACACCAAGGCCGGCACCGAAGACATCCACCGCGAGGAGGGCACGGGCCTCACCACCCTCAAGGTCCCCGCCCGCCGCCTCACCTGCGTCACCTGCCACGACGCGGAGCACCAGTTCTAACCCGGCAGCGCCACCCCACCGGGCACCGGGAACAGCACGGTCCTGTGGGCCGTGCGAACGAGCGGAGGCCGCAGTGAACGCCGAGGAACCCGCACTGTCCGAGACGGTGCCACGGCTGCGCCTGGATGTACTGCTCGAAGAACTCCAGGCGCAGATCCGCGTGGTCCGCGACACCCGAGGGCGTCTCCACGGTCTGCTGGAGGCGGTCCTGTCGGTGGGACGCGAGCTCGATCTCTCGCAGGTACTGCGGCACATCACCGAGGCCGCCGTCGTGCTGGTCGATGCCCAATACGGCGCACTCGGGGTGATAGGGCCCGATCAGCGTCTCGCACAGTTCCTCACGGTGGGTGTCAGCGACGCCGAGCACGCGCAGATCGGGGCCCTGCCCGCCGGACACGGGCTGCTTGGCGAGCTGATCAGCCATCCACAACCTCTGCGGCTGAGAGAGCTGTCGGAGCACCCGGCCTCCTACGGTTTCCCCCCACACCATCCGCCGATGCGCTCCTTCCTGGGCGTGCCCGTGAGTGTGCGGGGCGTGGTGTTCGGCAATCTGTACCTCACGCAGAAGCGAGGGGGTGCGCAGTTCGACGCGGAGGACGAGGCCGTCCTGTCGACTCTGGCCGTAGCGGCCGGGGTGGCGATCGACAATGCCCGCCTGTACGCCGAGGTGCAGGTCAGGGAGCGCTGGCTGGCGGCCGGCGCCGAGCTCACCAGCGGCCTGCTGTCCGGCGCACCGGAGACGACGGTGCTGGAACTGATGCTGAACCGGGCACGGGACATCACCTCAGCTGATCTCGGCGTAGTTGACCTCCTGACCCCCGGAACGCAGGAGTTGCGCGGGGTACTTGCGCTCGGGGAGGGGGCCACGCTGCACCGTGGAGTGAGGCTGCCGCGCGAGGGGACCCTGACCGGGGCAGCCCTGGCCGCAGGACAGCTGATTGTCACCGCCGATGTGGCAAGTGACCCGCGGGTCACCTATCTTCCCGAGCGCTGGAAGGGGATGGGACCCGCGGTCGCTGTTCCTTTGAGTACCAGTGACGGCGCTCGTGGGGTACTCGTGCTCGCCCGCACCGCGGGGCGCACGCCGTTTGCGCCGGAGGAGATCGCACCGCTGCCCGGCTTCGCCGGACAGGCCGCCCTCGCGCTGGAACTCGCCGACCGGCGCAAGGCGGCCGAGCAGGTGAGCCTGCTGGAGGACCGCGACCGGATCGCGCGCGATCTCCACGACCTGGCCATCCAGCGGCTGTTCGCCACCGGAATGACCTTGCAGAGCGCCAAGCGCTTCGTCGAACATCCGGAAGCAACCGAGCGGATCAGCCGGGCGGTCGACGACCTCGACACCACCATAAAGATCATCCGCTCCACGATCTTCGGACTGCGGGCGCACGACGCGACCGCAGTCGGCCCTGGCCTGCGGGCCCACGCCTCCCAGACCGCCGAAGAAGCCATCCCCGCACTCGGTTTCACCCCGTCACTGCGCATGGAGGGACTGCTCGACACCGACGTCCCGCACACCATGGCGGACGAGGTGGTGGCCGTGCTGAGCGAGGCGCTGGCGAACGTTGCCCGTCACGCACACGCCTCGTCCGCGGAGATCGTACTCATCGTCCGCAAGGAGCGCCTCACTTTGACGATCACCGACGACGGCGTCGGGATCGGCGCGGGCGGACCTCGCAGCGGGCTGCGCAATCTCAGCGAACGCGCGCAGAACCTGGACGGTGACCTCACCCTGGCCGTACCGGCCGAGGGCGGGACTCTCCTCCGCTGGGCGGTACCGCTTCCCGATCGCCGTTGACGAGGGCCGGCAGAGCAGTCAGGCGTCCTGGTGGGGCGGAGAGTCCAGCCGGACCGCCAGGACTGCAGCCTGGACCCGGCGCTCGACCCCGAGTTTCGCCAGCAGTCGCGAGATGTGGTTCTTGACGGTCTTTTCCGACAGATAGAGCCGCTTCCCGATCTGTCGATTGGTAAGCCCCTCGCCGATCAGATCGAGAATCTCGCGTTCACGCACGCTCAAGGCATCCAACTGACCTGCCACTGAGGGAGGTTGTTCAGCGGGGCCACGGAGGCTGCTCATCAGTCGCCCGGTGGTCGCCGGGTCCAGCATCGACTGCCCCGACGCCACGGTCCGTACCGCCGCGACCAGATCGGAGCCCTTGATCTGCTTCAGGACGTAGCCGGCGGCCCCGGCCATGATCGCGTCCAGCAGGGCGTCGTCATCGTCGAACGACGTCAGCATCAGGCAGGCCAACCCCGGTACGCGGTCTCGAAGTTCACGGCAGACGGTGATGCCGTCGCTGTCCGGGAGGCGTATGTCCAGGATCGCGACATCGGGGCGCAGCGCCGGGCCACGAACCAGCGCCTGCGCGCTGGTCCCCGCATCACCGACCACCGTGATGTCTTCTTCAGAGTCGAGGAGGTCGTGCACCCCGCGTCGTACGACCTCGTGATCGTCGAGCAGGAAGACCCGGATCGGTGATTCCGGCGAGAAGACGCGTTCCTGGCTCACATTGCCCTCCGGGCGGTCGGGTGCCATCAGTGCTGTGGCCCGCTGCCGGCCGGCCCGTAGAGATCCAACAGGCGGATCCTGGCGGCGTGGAGCCGGTGGGCAAGTACCTGCGCAACCCACAACCCCACTGCCGCTTCCATTTCCGGGTCGCGTCGGCACGCATCCCGGACCCCAGCGGCGTCGAACTCCGCAGCGCCCACCTGCCGCAGGGTCGTTGCTCCCAGCTGCCACACGTGTGGAGCGAACAGCCACGACCATCCCACAAGTTGACCTGGTCCCAATGTCTCGATGACTGCCGCAGGCCGCCCGGGAACATGCATGTCGAGTGCGACTGAGCCGAACCGGACGACCCAGAACCGGTCGGCGTGCTGCCCTTCGCTGAACAGGCGGGTACGAGCGGGGAAGGAGACCTCCTGGGCGAGTTCCGCCATCCGCGCACGGTACTCCGTGGGAAGCCCGCTGAGGATGCTGGTCATGACAGACATGGATCGTTCCCTTCCTTTCCTTGCTTATGGACGTCTCAGGCGCGATGAGCCCACTGGGGTTCGGTATCGGCCCAGGCCCGGTCCCACTCGGTCAGCCGACGGCGAAAGCACATACGCCCGACCGACACCCGGATACCGAGGACCGAGAGGATGACACCCGCGATCGCGGCGAAACCCGCTCCCGCGGACCGCGCCGCGACGTCGGTGGAATCAAGTGGTGCCGATGTGACTCGATCGTGCCGGTCCACCCAGATCGTGGTCACCGTCCCGCTGGGGCTGCCCGCCGCCACTATGGCGATCCCGGTCCTCTCGCTGCCCTGGGTGCTCCAGCGGACAGCGGCCTTCCCTTTCGTACCGACGGCCCCGCGCTCGGCGTGAAGGTTCGCTGCGGGAGCACTCTCGATGAGTGTCGCCTGCACCGGATGCCGGGATTCTCGTTGATTGTCGGCAGTCGCCTGCCCCCGGTGGTAGGTGGTCTGCACCGCCATCACACAGGCGAGCGGCGCGGCGAGAAGGAGGAGAAGGGCCAGCAGGAGGCCGGTCCACGCCTCGACTGTGTCCGAGGTCCTGCGCAGCGGATTGCTCCGCCAACGCCACATCACGGCTCCGGTAGCCGTCATCGCAACTGTGCCTCTGCAGCGCTCTCTTGCGCGATGCCCGTGGCCCACGCGGCGATCCGGTCGAAGTCCCGGAAGTCCCCGCCGCGTCCGGACTCGACGATCATCCGTGCCATGCGGCCGCTCGCCCCGGCTTCGAGCCGGCCGCCGAACGTGACGTGCTGCCGGGCGTCGAGGCTCGCCTGCGCCCGGCGGGCGCCGCGCACCGGCGGGATGTCCCGCTCCGCCGCAGTGCTGTCGAGTGGTCCGCTGCTGAAGAGCCACACCGCCCGGTTCAGCAGCGCGGCACGGTGCCGGCGTGCGAAGCGCACCGCGTCCCTGTGCCAGCGTCCCTCGTACAAGGCGCCGCCGAGAACCACCATGTCGTAGGGGTCCACGTCCTCGACGTCGGATGCGGGATACACCTCGGCCTCGATCCCGTTGCTGCGCAAGGTGGTTCCGATGGCCTCGGCTATCTGCCGGGTCGAACCGTTCTTCGTTCCGTACGCAACGAGTGCTTGCCGTGGCATGACCGGTCTCCTCACCCTCAGAGTTTGTGGATCCAGGCGTCCGCAACGTCCTGGAGTTGCTCTTCAACGGCTTCGCCCACGCTGTCGTCGATACGCCAGGTCAGCTCGGAGACGACATCGATGACACCATCGATCTGCTGGGCCATCCGCTGGGCGACGGTGGCCTCGATGCGCCGCTCCACCTCGCCCTTGAGCATCACCACCCCGTCCTGGACGTCGACGGAGACGGCCGTCAGCGGCAGACGCAGCGCCCCGCCCAGAACCGATTCCACGACTTCGCGGTGCAGGTCCGCGTCGGGCCGCAGGAAGAGCTGCAGGAGGTCTCGCCGGGTCACGATGCCCACCAGGCGGTCTTCATCGTCGACGACCGGCAGCCGTTCGATGCCGTGCTGCGCCATCGTCCGCGCACCGACGGCGACGGTGTCGTCGGCGTGGATCGTCACGGCCGGCCTCGACATCAACTGACCGGCCGAGTGCTCCCGGACGCTGACGTTCCTGTCCCACTGGCTGCGTCCCTTGGGCAGGAGACGCAGACGGGGCCGCAGCGACGGCTGGGGGGAAAGCGCTGTGCGTGCCTGGTCGCGCATCAAGTCGGTTCCGGACACGACCCCCATCACCCGCTCGTCGCCGTCCACGACGGGCAGGCCGCTGATCTTGTGCTCGGCGAGGAGGCGGGCGACCTCCTTGAACGGAGTGCCGAACTCGGCGCACACGACGTCGCCCGTCATGACCGAGCCGATCTTGCTGTGTCGCATGAGGGGCGCCCTCTCAGCTCAGCCAGCGGTTGTCGCGCACGATCGCCGTGCGCTCCCAGCCACGGCCCAGGCCCCAGACGTGGCCGGCATGGCCGAGTGCGAGCGCGATGAGGATCGCGGCGTACAGGACGTGATAGTCGACCAAGGGGTTGGACGACATGCTCGGCTGACCGTTCGAGAGGTGCTGGGCCGGCGGCCATTCGGCAGCCCACATCAGCGCCATCATCACGGTGCCGGCCACCGCGGCGAACCGCAGCGCCACCCCTGACATCACAGCAACCCCGATGGCCAGCAGCCCCAGCATGAACAGCCAGTTCACCCAGGCGTCCCCGGCCATGCTGTGGAAGGTGGACTGGAACGGTCCTGCGGCAACGCCGCTGAGGAAGCCCTTGGTCGGCGAACCGCCGTCGATCCAGCCCTTGCCCGAAGGAGTCGCGTAGCCCCATCCGAACGCCTTGTCGAGGAAGGCCCAGAGGAAGACGAACCCGGTCAGGATCCGCACTCCCGCGAAGACCGTGGTGAACGCGGTCGACCGGGTGGTGTCACGCTCCGCGACCGATGTGGATGAGGCTGGTGCCCTGCGGCGCGAGGGGAACCGTAGTCCCGCTCGCCCCCTCGAATGATCGTGAACTGCCATGGCGATCCCGTCCTCCCGACACTGCCACTGCGAGTGCGGTGACTCCTTCAATGTGCCGCCCCGACCGTCGCCGCGCTGTGGGCCGAAGGTCCGCGCAGGGGGCCAACCGGCCCTAAAACGTGGCGCCATCAGGTTCCGGGCAGATGCGGCTGTTGCCGCGGACACCTGGGGTGGCACCATGCAGCATCTACCGCACTCCAACAGCCCTCTGAGGAAGCAGGCGCGTTCGGATGAGCGACCGAGAGGTCCCGCAGCAGCACCATCCCGTCGTTGCTGCCCACCGGTCCAAGCGCGCGGGCGACATCCAGTTGCGCATCGCTGATGCGATCACCAAGTTCGCCGGCTCCATGGTCTTCGTCTACCTCCATGCAGTGGGCTTCGTGCTCTGGATGCTGTTCGTGGAGTCCAACCCGTGGCCCATGCTGACCCTGGTCGTCTCCCTTGAGGCGATCTTCCTGTCGACCTTCGTCATGATCGGACAGAACCGGCAAGCAGAGTTTCAGCAGGCAAAAGCCGACCACGACTTCGTCGAACAAGAACTGGAGCTCAAGACGAACACCGAACTCACGCGGGCCATCCACACCATGACCACCGAACTCCACCGCAGGTTGATGGACAATCCGGACCAGCACTGACCAGAGAATCCCTGCACGACCGCGGAACGGCAGAGCCCAAGAATCCGACGAGGTGCCCGCCGGTCGTGCCGCGAAGGTCCTGTCGATGGCGAAACGGCTCGTGCCGAGTCGATCGAGCCTGCCTTCGCGCAGGTCCAGGTCCTGCACCTTCACAAGTTTGGATCAGCCCGGCGGTACTGCCCCCAAAGTGCGGGCACCGGTCCTGGCCCGCACACCCATTCCGGCACGGATTGACCGCCGGCCTTTCCACCGCAGCCCCGGCTGCAGGAGGGCCCCTTCGCCTTGCCGGCTCTCCCCCTCGTCGCGCCGCTACCGCCCGTATGTCTTCCTCCACTTGGACCGGTGACGCTTGTCGCCCTGGCCCGCACCATTCACGTGGACCAAGGACTCGAGCGAGGCGCCGTTGTTCCACAATCCGAAGTGGTCGCGGTGGATGGCGAGGATCCCGTGCTTCACCGCGAACTCCTCGGAGGGGCGGCTGAACCGCGTAGTCGCCACGAAGATCGCCACATCACCCTCGAAGTGCACCTTGGCTCCGAGCAGATCTCGCACTTCGCGGCTGGCAATCACCGCGCTCGGCGCGTACCGCTTGCACTGCACCACCATGGCCCGTCCGTCCGGCAGCCGCCCGAGCACGTCCGCACCGTTGTCGTGCGACCCACCCACGCGCCGCACCTCGGTGCACCCGTCTCTGCGGCACAGGTCGGCAACCAGGTCTTCGAACTCGGTGCCGGTCATCACGTCGACTTCTGCAAGGGTCCGGTGGCCGGCCTTCACTGCTTCCTGCTGTCGCCAGTTCAGGTCCCGGCTTCTCACGAGCCGGTCGGTGCGCCACAGCCACCACCCCAGGGCTCCCGTCCCGGCCACCACGACGAAACACACCACGTACAACCAGACCGTCGGCCAGAACACCGCCAGCAAGACGACCAGCAGTCCCCCACCACCGACCATCACCTTCAACCGCGCCTCGCGCCGCCTACGAGCAGCGGAGCGTCGTCTGCTCCGTACAGCCATTGCGCCCCCTCCCGACATCCCCTGCCATGCAGTCTGGACAAGGGTGGCCAGACCCGAAAGAGCGCTTGCCAGCCATGACCCAAAGTGGGCGACCCGCCGCTCGACACTCGATGGGCAAACTGCTGCCCGGGTCTGCACGAACATCCGAACAGTCCCTTCCTGGAAGTCATCAGGGCCGATAGGCCAGCCACGGCCGCCAACCGAGTTCCGCTCAGTCCCCGCGCACCGGCGTCGCTGCCCACTCGGCGTCCGACATGTCGGTGGGATACCGACGCTCGCGCGCCCCGTGGTCCCTGGCGTTCCCGAACCGGTGAGCCAGACAGTCACACGCGAGAGTGGCTGAAGTGGACCCCACTCCCGCGTTGCCGTAGAAATGCGACAACAGGGCCTCCTGGACCGCACGTTGGCTTCGACACGCTTCGAGCTGCCAAGAGGCCCTGCTCTCATGCACGGCAGTCGCGTCGCTTCTCGTGATCGCTGGGACGGACAAATTCGCACTGCCATCCAGGTAGACGGTCGGCTTGGTGACGCCCCGAGGCCGCCTCGCGGGTTTGAGCCCGGTGCCGCGACTGACGAACCTGGCGAAGAGTCGTGTCCTACCGGCTCGAGGCGCGGCCAACCGCCCCCGCTACGTCCTACTTCTCCTCCGGCTCCCAGGCGCGGAGCAGGTCGAGCAGCCCTGCGTCTCCGTCAACGTGCAAGGAGTCGGCCTGGATCCGGTCGTACAGGTAGAGGACCAGCTCACTGGCCGTGCCGTGGACGGAGGCGCCGGCTGCGTCCGAGTCTTCGCCGGTCGCGGCGGTGGGCGCGGGGATGCGGGTGGTGCGTGCGCCGTCGCCGTCGACGGTGAGGCGCTAGGAGCGGCCCTCGGCGGCGTGGAAGTCGAAGGCCGTGGGCTTGTGCGGCCAGGCACTCGGCGTTGCGCAGACGGTGAACAGGAACTCCTCCACACCGTCGAGTGCCAGCTCGACCGGCAGCGGCTGCGGGGCGCGCCCGGCGAGCTGGGCGTCGTAGGTGTGCACCGCGGTCTCCTGGACCCGGTGCCGGGCGGTGCCGCCGGCGGTCTGCGGTGACTGCGACGCGGGCCACCACGTCCAGCAACCGCCCTCCGGTCCCGCCGCACGCAGGGCGCCCAGCAGGAGCTGCGTCGACGCGTCCAGCCAGGCCAGCAGGGCCTCACGCTCCTGCGGCACTTCCAGCGCGGCGCGCGCGGCGACGGCCTCGGCCGGGGGAGCGTCGGCAGACCCCGCGCCGACGATGGCGGCCCAGAAGCGGTCTCCCCCACCCAGGTGCTTCACCAGATCGAACAGCGTCCACCCGGGGCAGGTCGGCACCTGCGCGTCGAGACCGGGCGCGGCGGCGACCACGGCGCGGAAGTCGGTCGACCGTTCATCGATCAGTCGCAACAGGTCAGGGAACTCAAGATTCTTTTCCACGCCGATGTCTATCACCGTGCTCCGGTGTTCGGACAGCGATTTTCAGGAGTTCCGTACGCACCGGCTCGATCTGCGGAGGGAGAACTTCTTCGTCCGGGCTGCCATCGTCCTGGAGCCCACTGGGAGGAGGCACGAGGGCGACCCCCGCTGCCGGCCGAGGGTGTGATCGAGTGGGCTGATTCCTCCTACCGCGGTCGCGCAGGAGACCGGGGCGGATATGCCGGGCCGAGACCTCTGGGCGTACGGGGCGGGGATCGACCCAGGGCCCCCCAGCACGCCGCATCCGAGTACGCGCGCAACTACAAGAGAGCCGTCGCCTCGCGGCTCGCCGACACCGCCCGCGAAGCCGGCGATGACCGGCGACGGGTGTAGCTCTTCCAGAGCGAGATCGGCGTGGTGGGCTGTTGCTGCCACGGATCGGTTGCCGGATCGTCGTGACCGGGATTTCGGGACCGGGAGACGACAGGGGGCGGGCCCCGGACGGCAGGCCCCGCCCCGCCTTTACGCCTTCGGCCTCGCTACTGCTTCGGGCAGAACTCCGCCTCGGCGACCGCCTCGCTGTCGCCCGACCAGTCACCGTTGAAGTTGAGGGCGAGTGAGTGACGTCCGTCGGCCGTGGTCAGCGCCAGGGACGAGGAGCCGTGGATGCCGCCGTCGTGGCCCCAGACCTCGCTGCCGCAGGACAGCTCGTTGCGCATCAGGCCGAGGCCGTAACCCACGTTCGGCGCGCCCTCGATCGGCACCGTGTCCTTCATCTCCTTGAGCTGGGCGGGCGGCAGCAGCTTTCCGCGCAGGAGGGCGCTGTAGAAGTGGTTCAGATCACCGGAGTCGGAGACCAGCTCGCCGGCCGACGAGGCCAGCGACGGGTTCAGCTCGGTGACGTCGTACGTCCTGTCCGTCGGCTTCGGCTCCTGGACGAGCTTCGAGTACGCGCGTGAACTCGGCCCCGGCATCGAGGCGTCGGTGCCGGGCAGGCTGGTGGCGCGCAGGCCGAGAGGTTCGATGATGCGCCGCTCGATCTCGTCCGCGTAGCCATGGCCCGAGACCTTCTTGATGATCATTCCGGCGAGTACGTAGTTGGTGTTGGAGTAGCTCCAGGAGGTGCCCGGCTCGAAGGTGGGCCGGTGCCCCATGGCGATCCTCACCAACTGCGAGGGCGTCCAGGTGTCGTAACGGTGCCTCAGGAACTCCTTGCTGAACACCCGCTCCCCGAAGGCGTCGTCCGTGGTGTAGTCGAAGATGCCACTGGTGTGGTTGAGCAGCTGCCGGACGCTGATTCTGCTGCCGTCGTGGCCCTGGCCGTGGACGACCCCGGGCAGCCACTGCTCGACCTTGTCGTCCAGATCGAGCTTCCCCTCGGCCTCCAGCTGGAGCAGCACCGTGGAGACGAACGTTTTGGTGATGGAGCCGACCCGGTAGCGGTCGTGGGCGCTGCGCGGCTGGCCCGTCTTCAGACTGCCGACGCCCGATGTGCCGTTCCAGCGCCCGTACTTGTCGACGGACTGCCCGGCGACGCCCGGCACTCCGTCCTTCACGGCAGCGTCCATCGCAGCCTGGGTTCCGGCGTGGTCCGATCGCCCGTCCGCACTTTTGTCCGCGGCCTGCGCGGGTGCCGCGAATCCGGTCGCGGCCAGCGCGCCCGCCACCGCGATGCCGATCAGGCCGGCGCGTACTGCACGTACTGCCATATGAGATCTCCTCAGACTGATGGTGGTCAGCGGGCAGGACCACGACCTGGTACGCGAGGGTTGACCGGGACGCCGGGGTTGATCGATTTCCAGCCCTTTAGCAGCGAGACCGTGAGGTGGTAGACCTGCCGGCCGGTGTGTGCGGGACGCGGTGGGTCTGGGCTGCGCCGTGAGGGCAGCAGTCCCGGGCCCCACATGCGAGGCAAGTACGAGTGCGTCCACCGGACCCGCTACCAGCACAGATACGGCCTCCCCGCTTGATCAGCCGAGTGCCAAGGAGGTCTCCACATATACGACCCCGCATCGTTCACGGACTGTGAGAACTGGTCCGGAGGGGCCCGTTGTGGCAGCCTCCGAGAGGCATATCCGGCTTCCCCGTCTCCCTCCGCATGCAGGTCGTCCTCGTGCACGGCGCGCACCGAACCGTCCAGGCGAACGACGAATATGTACTGACCGGGGCGGAAGCAGTCTCCCGCAAAGACACCGAGGTCTGCCGGAATCGGGTCCTGTTCCGAGTGGTCCGCCCCTGGCCGGAAGGGCACCCCTATGTACGGACCGCACTCTCATCCGTCCTGCACGCCCGGACCAGCCGGGGCGCGAGATTCCGAGCGGTGTGCAGGGTCTTCGCGCGTTGGCGCACCGCCAACGCCCGCCATCCCGATGTCCTGGCCGCCCAGAGACGTGAACGCGGCGTGATCCAACAATCCGGCGGGCTAGTCCACCGGGCTCGTACAGGCGCTGGCGATCATCTGGGTGTCCCAGTAGAAGGGGTTCACTTCCGTGATGCGTCCATCCTCGACGGTGATCGTCTGCAACATCGGAAAATCGAGATTCCGACCCGTGGCGCGGGCACGTGCGTGGACCTGAGTCAGCACCACGAGAGTGCCCTCCGTAGCCAGAAACTTCTGCTCCACCATCTCGAATGACTCCCACGCCCGGCTCATGGTCACGAAGAAACGCTCCATGCCATCGTGACCACGCCACACGCCGCCATAGGGCAGCGACTCCGCTTGGTGCAACACCACATCGGCGGCGAAGAACCGCGCGAGCGGCTCAAAGGTCGCGATGCCAGGCCCGCCAGCGGCCAAATACCGGGCCTCGGCCGCATACATGCCTTCAAGTACAGCCATACCGTCTGTTCCCGATGCCGTCGTCATGACAACACCCTGACTTTCCAGGACGGCCCATGCTGGCAGGTATCGGACATGGAGGTTCGTGCTGCCGTGCTGCTCCTCAGGCCGGCATGCACAGATAAAGGCCGTCTCGCCGACCCCGTGGACCATATCGGTCAGAGAACTAGCGTCGGATAGCCGCCCCGTGGTCCGTTCCCGTCGTGCGCTCGACAAGTTTCCCCGTCGGCACGCGGAAGTGACTGGCGGCCGAATACCCACCTGCCGGGCCCTGCCCCCCCTCAACCATCCCCTTCGGCCCGCCATCCCTCCGCGCAACACAGGTTGCCGCAGCGGGCGTTGACCACACGACTCCCGCATCATCCTCGGCGCAACTTATTGCACCTTGAGTGCAACGAGGCCATACTCCTGCCGCAGCCCAGCTTTTTGCACGGCGGGTGCTGATAGTTGCCCCGTCTCGCCCTTGCTCGACTCCCCTCCCCCGTACGGCACCGAGGAAGTAAGGAAGGCGAACAGAAGCATGCTTGTGATGACAAAGAAGTCGGTCACTGCTCTGGCGGCAGCCGTCGCGGCCACCCTCACCCTGGCCCTGGCCGGGCCGGGAGCCGCATCGCCCCCACAGCGAAAGGCAGTGCCTGCCGCGCAGGCCGGTACACCGGTGTCGACCGACTGGCCGTCGTTCGGTCATGACCTCGCCAACACGCGGAGCGCCGACGAGTGGCTCCTGAGCACCGCGAACGTCGCTCGGCTCAACGAAAAATGGAGCGCGGCGGGGGCGGCGGTGACCAGTACTCCAGCCGTCGTCGACGATGTCGTCTACTACTCCGACTTCGCGGGCAACCTCACGGCACGCAAGGCCGGATCAGGTGCCACGGTGTGGCAGACGAAGCTGAATCCGGCGCAACTGCCGGGCTCACCCGCGGTGGTGGGCGACACCGTCTACATCGCCGGCTACGGCGGCATGGTCTACGCCGTGGACAAGAAGACCGGCGCCAAGAAGTGGGGAGCGGGCATCGAGTCCACGCCGAACGCCCTGGTCTGGTCCTCGCCTGTCATCGCCGGCGACACTCTCGTCATCGGCAGCGCCTCCTTCCAGGTGTTCACACCGGCCAGCCCCCCGTTCCAGGGCAGCGTGGTCGGCCTCGACATCGCGACGGGCCGCGTGAAGTGGCGAACGCCCGTCTGTACCGCGGACTGCACCGGCGTGTCGGTGTGGTCGTCGGCGGCGGTCGACACGAGCCTGGGCCTGGCCTACATCGGCACGGGGCAGTCCTACAGCGCGCCCGCCGGTCCGATGTCGGACTCGCTGGTCGCGCTCGACTACCGCACCGGGAAAATCGCCTGGCATCACCAGTACACCGCCGATGACGTCTTCTCCGACGCCTCGCCGTACGGCAAGGACGCCGACCTGGGCGCCGCGCCGAACCTGTTCAACGTCAACGGCCGCCGGGTGGTCGGCTCCGGGGACAAGGGCGGCAGCTACAAGGCGTTCGACGCCAGGACCGGCGCCCCGGTGTGGTCCAGGAACCTCGTCAAGGGGACCCAGCTCGGCGGAATCGAGCACACCACCGCCTACGCCGACGGCACGATCTACGCGGTCGGCAACACCGAGGCCACGGCGACCAGCCGCGCCGACGCCCGCCCCACCGCCGCCACGCTGTTCGCCCTGAACGCCACGACGGGAGCCACCAAGTGGCAGGCCGACCTGCCGGAGGGCGGCTTCGGCGGCGTCGCGATCGCCAACGGGGTGCTGTACTTCACCACCTGGGAAGGCACCCTGCGCGCCCACAGCGCCGCCACCGGACGGACCCTGTTCACCAAGTACATCGGCACCCCGGACGGCGCCACGGCCATCGAGAAGGGTGCGGCCGGCGGCCCCACCGTCTCGGGCGGGCGGGTGTACGTCGGCTACGGCTGGACCTGGGGAGCGATCGCCCCCGGCGGCATCCGTTCGCTCGGCCTGTACTGACTCGTCCCCCGGCTCTCCCTGCAACGGCCCGCCTCGCGGCCGGAGCCACCTGCGGAGAAGCAGGCGGCCCCGGCCTCCCTCCCCCTTGGCAAGGAGCCCACCACCTCATGACCACTGCCCGGCCCCACATCACCCCGACGGCCTTCATGTCCCTGCAGCCCTTCGCCCGCGGTTTCCACTTCCCCACCGGCATCGCCTTCGACGAGCAGGGGCGCCTGTACGTCGCCGAGTCCGGCCTCCCGTTCGCCGGCGCACCGGCCGGAGGCCGCGTCTGGCGGGTCGACGAGAGCAACCGTGAGCTGCTGGCCGACGGGCTGCGCTCTCCAGTGACAGGACTGACCTGCCACGACGGGGCCCTGTACATCTCCGAGGGCGGCCAGCCGGGGCGGATCCTGCGACTCGCTCTCGAAGGCGGCCCGGTGGAAACGGTCCTGGACGACCTGCCGGGCGGCGGAAACTACCACACCAACATGACCGTCTTCGGCCCCGACGGCCGGCTGTACTTCAGCCAGGGGGCGGCCACCAACACCTCGATCATCGGTCTGGATGCCCTCGACATCGCCTGGCTCAAGCAGATTCCGCACCCGGTCGACATCCCCGGCCACGACATCGAACTCACCGGAGTACGCGCCCGAACGGACAACCCACTGGAGGCGGGAACGACGGCGACGACCGGCCCGTTCGCCCAGTTCGGCCGCGCACACCCGGTGGGCACGCGTCTTGCCGCGCAACTTCCCTGTACCTCAGCGGTGATGAGCTGCGCACCGGACGGCAGTGATCTGCGGCTGGTGGCGTGGGGGCTGCGCAACGCCTTCGGCCTGCTGTTCCTGCCCGACGGACGGCTGCTGGCCACCGACCAGGGCGCCGACGACCGCGGCAGCCGCCCGGTCGGCGAGGTCCCCGAACTGCTCTACGAGGTGCGACAGGGTGCCTGGTACGGATGGCCCGACTACATCGGCGCCGTGCCGGTCGACGCCCCCCGCTTCGCCCCTGACGGAGGTGAGGCCCCCGCCTTCGTGCTGGCCAATCACGACGAACTCCCCGCCCCTGAGACGCCCTTGGTGGCCTTCGAGCCTCATGTGTCGGCGGTGAAGATGGACGCTTCTCCGGACGGGCGGATCGTGGTAGCCCTGTTCGGTGACGAGATACCGATGACCGCACCGCGTGGGCCGCGCGTCGGCAGGTGTTTCGCCGTCGTGGACCCGCGCGACTGGAGCACCACCACCGTCTCCTCACCCCTCAAGCGCCCCATCGACGTCAAGTTCGGCCCGGACGGTCACCTCTATGCGCTGGACTTCGGCCATTTCGAGCCGGGCAAGGGCACCATGGACGCGGCCGCGGGCAATGGCGCGGTGTGGCGGATGTCCTGGTGACCGCGGAGCTCACGGCCCGCTTCACCGTCACCTACCGCTACGGCGTGCACTTCACCACCGACGCCCTCCACCCCGACGATCCGACCCTCGCCGGGGTACTGCGCGACGGCGGCAGCCGGGTCCTCGCCGTACTGGATGCCGGGCTGCTCGCCGCACAGCCCGCCCTGCCCGACCGGCTGGCCGCCTACGGCAAACGGCACTCCGAACACCTGGAGTTCGCCGGCGAACCGATCGTCCTGCCCGCGGGTGAGCGTGCCAAGGACGGCATGTGGCACGGATCCGCGCTCCGCGGGGCCGTCGCGGAGCGTCATCTGGACCGGCATGCGTACGTATTGGCCATCGGCGGAGGCGCGATCCTGGATGCCGCGGGATTCGCCGCGGCGACCGCGCACCGCGGGATACGACTGATCCGCATGCCGAGTACGGTCCTCGCGCAGGCGGACGCCGGGATCGGGGTGAAGAACGGTGTCAACGCCTGCGGTCAGAAGAATTTCATCGGCACCTTCACCCCGCCGAGGGCCGTCATCAACGACACGAGCCTGCTGTCGACGCTCTCGGACCGGGACTGGCGCTCGGGCACGAGCGAGGCGGTGAAGATCGCCGCACTGAAGGACGCGGAGTTCTTCGACCGCATCGAGGCCGACGCGCCCGCGTTGGCCGCCCGGGACAGTGCGGCGATGCACCGGCTCATCCGGCGCTGCGCACAGCTGCATCTGGAGCACATCACCGGCGCCGGGGACCCCTTCGAGACAGGATCGGGCCGGCCACTGGACTTCGGCCACTGGGCGGCCCACAAACTGGAGCAGCTCAGCGGATTCAGGCTGCGCCACGGTGAGGCGGTCGCCCTCGGCGTCGCCATCGACACCACCTACGCCCACCGCACCGGGCTGCTGCCCAAGTCCGCCTGGCGGCGCGTGATGTCGCTGCTCGCGGCGCTCGGCTTCCAGGCGTACGTTCCCGAGCTCGCCGATCCCCGTCTCCCGGACGGACTGGGCGAGTTCGCGGAGCACATCGGCGGGCCGCTCACCCTTACCACCCTCACCGCACTCGGCCGGGGCATCGATGTGCGTGACATCGATCTCGCGGCGAT
Organism: Streptomyces beijiangensis; assembly: GCF_017315755.1. GTDB lineage: Bacteria > Actinomycetota > Actinomycetes > Streptomycetales > Streptomycetaceae > Streptomyces > Streptomyces beijiangensis. Next base: position 11,210 of record NZ_JAFLRJ010000146.1, on the reverse strand, counting down.
GACCGCAAGCATCCACCACGTCAACCGCTGGGCCCAGGCAACACGGTGAGGCCCCATCCCCGGACCAGCGCCCGGCACGGACAGAAAGCAGGATGGGCAATGTCGATCCATCACGAGTTGAATCTGGCCCTGCTCCCCGAGGCCGCGTACGAACGACACGGAGACCACGACGCATTGGTGTACGACGGGCAGGTCCACCGGTTCGGGGAGCTGCAGGAGCGAGCCGCGAGGATCGGCGGCGCGCTGAGCCGACTCGGCATCCGGCCGGGGGACCGGGTCGTCGTACTGATGGCGAACCGGCCCGAGGTGTCCGTCGCGTACAACGCCATCTGGCGGTCCGGCGCTGTGGTCACCCCGGTGATGTTCCTGGTGACCCCGGGCGAACTCGCCCACATCCTGACCGACTCCGGAGCCCGCGCGATCATCACCGCCTCGGGCCTGCTCGCCACCGTCGCCGCGGCCGCGGCCGATGCGCCCGATCTGCAGCACCTGCTCCTGGTGGACGAGCTCCCTGAGGAGGCGGCAGCCGGCCTGCCGGGAACCCTGACCGTCTCCACCTTCACCGACCTCGAAGCCGCCGACGCCGATGCCGACGCCACGGGAATCGTCACCCGCGGGAACGAAGAGCTGGCCGCCCTGCTCTACACCGGCGGCACCACCGGCCGCGCCAAGGGGGTCATGCTCAGCCACCGCAACCTGCACACGTGCTCACTCGCCGCGTACCAGGCAGGGGAGGAACCCGGACTGACCGACACCATCAACCGCACCCTCGTCCCGCTGCCCCTGTCCCATGCTTACGGACTGATCGTGACGCTGGCCGGCTGGCAGGCCCCCAAGCCTCAACTCGCCGTACTGCAACGCTGGTTCGACCCGGCCGAATGGCTCACCCTCGCTCACGAGCACCGCATCCAGCGCACCACCCTGGTCCCCAGCATGATCCAGATGCTGCTCGGCCAGCCCCTGGAGAACGCCGACCTGTCCGAACTGCGCCTGGTCAACAGCGGCGGCGCTCCACTCCCCTACGAAACCCGGCTCGCCTGGCAGGAGCGCCTGCCCCACAGCCGCATCCTGGAGGGCTACGGCCTGACGGAATCCGGCTCGGTCGTCTCCGCCACCCGGCCCGGCCACATCCGCCCCGACTCCGTCGGCCGGCCGCTGCCCGGATACGCCGTCGAGATCCGCGACGACACGGACCGCGCCCTGCCCGCCGGCAGCGACGGCGAGATCTGCGTACGCTCCGCCGGGGTGATGAGCGGCTACTGGCACGCCCCCACCCTGACCGCCCGGACACTGCGCGACGGCTGGCTGTACACCGGCGACATCGGCCACCTCGACACCGACGGCTTCCTCTACATCGTCGACCGCAAGAAGGACCTCATCCTGCGCGGCGGCTTCAACATTTTTCCCCGCGACATCGAAGACACCCTCATCACCCACCCGAGCGTCGCCCAAGCCGGTGTGGTCGGCCGCCCCGACCCCCGCCTCGGCGAAGAGGTCGTGGCATTCGTCGCACTGCATCCCGGCTGCCGGACGGATCCCGCGGAGTTGATCGCGTACGCGCGCGACCATCTGGCGGCCCACAAATATCCGCGCGAGATCCGTGTGATCGACCGACTCCCCCTGACCAGTGTCGGAAAGCTCGACCGCAAGGCGCTCCGCGCCTACGCCGAGCAGGACCGCGCACCACAGGATGGTTCCGCCGTGCAGCAGCCTGCCGAGGGCTCGTGACGTGCCCCCGCCGTCTCGCTCAGCCACAGCGCACACCCACGATCGCCCCGAATCGTGCACCCCACCTGCCGCACGGCCACAGCATGGGAGCCGCCCCGACATGACGAAGCGACCAACCGCCCCGCACCACACGCCCCAAGACGCGGACAACAGCAAGAATCCAGCGGACGGCCGCGCGGCACGCTCCCAGCGCACCCGGCTGGCCATCATCGACGCCATTCGCGCCCTGAACGACGAGGGCGACCTGCGGCCGACCGCGCCCCGGATCGCCAAGCAGGCCGGCGTGTCCCTGCGCACCGTATGGATGCACTTCGAGGATATGGAGAGCCTGCTCGCCCACGCCGGCCGGCGGGACGTGGAGATCCTGCTGTCCCTGCTCGAACCGATCCCGCCCCAGAGCCCACTGGCCGAAAGGATCGAGGCGTTCGTCGCGCAGCGGGCACACGTGCTGGAGACCATGGCGCCGAGTTGGCGAGCCGCCCGCATTCATGAACCGTTCTCGGCGGAACTGCGGCTGATCAAGCAGGAGACGCTCGCCCTGGCCCGCGCCGATGTGGAATCGGTCTTTGACACGGAACTCGCCCGACTGCCCGCACCCGCTCGCGAAGTACTCCTGGACGCTCTGCTCGCCACCAGCGTCTGGCCGTACTGGGAGACGCTGCGCACCGACCTGCATCTGAGCGAGGAGCAGGCACGCACCACACTCGACCTCACCATCAGGGGTCTCCTCAGCCGCACCGAGCTGCACTGACCTCGACCAGGAGCGAGAGTGGGCAAGGAAGAACGCGACACCGAACCGATGGGGACGAGTCCGCAGGCATCAGGGCCGCCGGGGGTGGATCCGGTCGCTCTGCGGGCCCATCTCGACCGTGCCCTGCCGGGACACGTGGTGGGCGAGATCAGAGTCCGGCGCATCGAGGGCGGGCGGTCGAACCTCACGTATCTGCTGACCGACGACATCCACCGCTGCGTCCTGCGCCGCCCACCGCTGGGCCAACTGCCGGACACCGCACACGACATGGGACGCGAATACCGGGTGCTGTCCGCCCTGGCGGACTCGGCGGTGCCGGTCCCCACCCCAGTGCTCCTCTGCCCGGACCCGGTGGTGATCGGGGCGCCCTTCTACGTCATGGATCATGTGGACGGCACGGTCTACCGGAGCGCCGAGGACCTCGCCCCGCTCGGGGCGCGGCGCAGTGGAGCCATCGTTCGCGACCTCCTGGACCACCTGGCCCGGATCCACGCGCTCGACCCCGCCGCGGTGGGCCTGGCCGACTTCGGACGCCCCGCAGGATTTCTCGCCCGCCAACCACGCCGCTGGAAAACCCAGCTCGCGACGGCCACCGGATCACGGGCGCTGCCCGAGGCAGAGCAGCTGCACAGTCGCCTGGCCGCACAGGTACCCGCGGGTGCACCCGCCTGCCTGATCCACGGCGACTACCGGCTGGACAACGTATTGATCGACGCGGATGACCGGGTGGCAGCCGTACTCGACTGGGAACTCGCCACCGTCGGCGACCCGCTCACCGACGTGGCGCTCTTCCTCGTCTACTACGCATCGCTGAACGGCGCGATGCCCACCGACGTGGACGTACTCGCGGCACCGCATCCGGACCTTCCCACCGGAGCATCCCTGCTGGCCCGCTACCAACACCACCGACCGCTCGACCTGGACCGCCTCGACTGGTACCTCGCGCTGGCCTTCTTCAAGCTGGCCGTCCTCACCGAGCACCTGCAGGCCCAGCACCACAGCGCTATGACCGTGTCTCTCCTGCGGGCCGGACTGACCGCCCTGGCCCGCGATCCCGGCCCGACGAACATTCCACCAGGAGAAGTCGTATGACCGACACCACCGCGCCCCGAACAGCCGCCGCCGACGACGACGCTCAGGCAATCAGCGAACTGCGGCGGCTGCACGCCACACAGCGCCGGGCGTTCCTCACCGACCCGTATCCGAGCGTGAGTGAACGCAAGTCCCATCTCGCCGCCCTGGCGCACATGGTGCTCAGCCACCGGGACGAGATACGGGCGGCCATGAGCGCCGACTTCGGAGTCCATCCACCGCTGTTCACCGACCTCGTCGAGGTCCTCGGCTTCGCCGGCCGCGCGCAGTACGCGGCAAAGGAACTCGACGTGTGGATGGCCGACGGCGAACGCCACGCCGACCCCACCCTGTTCGGCACGGCGACGGCCACGGTCCGCTACCAGCCCAAGGGCGTCATCGGACTCATCGTCCCCTGGAACTTCCCCTTCGACCTGGCACTCGGCCCGCTCACCGAGATGCTCGCCGCAGGCAACCGAGTGGTGATCAAACCGTCCGAGGAGGCCCCCGCCTGCGCCGAATTGCTGCACCGCATGGTGACCGGGGCATTCGACGAGGACCGGGTGGCCGTCAGCGTCGGCGGAGTCGGGCTCGCCCGGCATTTCCCGGCCGTGGCCTGGGACCATCTGCTGTTCACCGGCAGCCCACGGATCGGGCGTGAGGTGGCGCGAGCGGCGGCCACGAACCTGACACCCCTCACCCTGGAACTCGGCGGCAAATGCCCCGCCCTGCTGGACACGGACAGCGTGGACGCGGACACCGTGCGCCAAGTGATCGGCACCAAGCTCGTCAAGAACGGCCAGATGTGCATCTCCGTCGACCACGTCCTCGTTCCTCGTACGCTCCTCGACGCGTTCGTCGCCCACGCACAGGCCCATATCGCCAAGGCGCTGCCCGACTACGCCTCCGGCCCCGACTGCACCGGGCTCATCACCGGACGCCATCTGCGGCGGATCACCGCCATGGTCGAACAGGCCCGGGACGCCGGGGCACGGATTCTCACCCTCGGCGGCCCCGGGGACCCCGCGACCAGGCGCCTTCCGCTCACCTTGGTGATCGACCCGCCTGCCGGACTGCGCCTCATGGAAGAGGAGATCTTCGGGCCCGTCCTGCCCGTCATCGGGTACGACGACCTCACCGACGCCCTGACCGAACTCAACGCCGGACCCCGACCGCTGGCCCTGTACGTCTTCAGCAAGAACCCCGCCGTGGCCGAACACGTACTGCGGCACACCACGTCCGGCGGCGCCTGCGTCAACGTCTGCGCCGTCCACGGAGCACTGCCCGCCCTCGCCTTCGGCGGCGTCGGACACAGCGGTTACGGCCGCCACCACGGCGTCGAGGGATTCCGCGAGTTCTCCAACCCGCGAGGCGTGGTGGTACGCGGCACGGGCGATCTGACGGAGGTGTTCCTGCCCCCGTACACATCCGCGGCGCAGTCCGTGGTGCAGGCCGCATTCCACCCCGCAGGACCGGAGCGGGACGCACCGGCGCCCTGACAGGACACTCGGCTCACGCGACGGTCGACAGCGCGTTCAGTTCGCGGTCGACCGCCGCCTGGTGTGCCTCGGCGTCCTCACGCGCGCCGCGCGGACTCCAGCGGCCCTTCATCACGAAGACGAAGGGCAGGAACACAATCTGTCCCCCCATGCAGACGAGCCACCAGGTGCGCCACTCCCCCGGCCCGTCCTTCGCGGCCTTCGCCACCTCTTTCCCGTGCTCCTGCAGGACCTTCAGCTGTGGCTGTGCCTTCTGTACGACCGCGAGATCGGCGAGCCCCACTTCCTGCGCCGCCCTGGCCTGGAGTTCGCCGGGAGCCTTGCCCGGCGGGTACTTGGCGAGTTCGGTGAAGAGCGGCTGGTGTGCGGAGACGACGGCCAGCGCCGGGCCGGCCGCGACCTGCGCACTCCGTACCTCATTCCCGTGCTCGGCTATCGGCGTCACCGAGGCCACCACGACCGGCAGGAACGCCGCAGAGACGGCGACGACGACACGCAGGATCCAGCCCCAGACAGCGAGTCCGGTGGCGGTCGCGGCCGGGTTGCGGCGCTCGACGGTCTCGGTGAGGCCGGCCATCCACGGCGCGTACGTCAGCCCGCTGAAGACGCCCATGCCGACGAAGAGCCACGCGAAGGTGTAGTACCCGGTGTCCCGGTGCGTGGCGAGAGCGGCGAACACCGCGGTTCCGGCCACCGATCCGACCCCGCCCACGAGCATCAGGGGCTTGCGTACCCCCAGCCGGTCGGAAAGGACACCCGCCGAGATCAGCGAGACGGCGGTCGCCGCCCAGTACCAGTTGGCCAGGGCATTGGCACGCTGCTCGCTGTAGCCGAACGTGGCGGAGTAATAGATGACGAGGTTGCCGACCGCCGCGTAGTAGAAGAGCAGGAAGACGCTGATGGCGAAGGCGGGCCCGATGACGTCAAGGCGCATCATCTGGCGCCAGTGGCCGCCGGTCCGGGCGCTGTCCTCGATGCCGCGGGCGCGTGCTTCGACCAGGGCGCGGTCGCGCAGGCTGACCATGACCTGGTCGCGCAGCCGTGGCGAGAGTTCCTTGAGGCCGAGCAGGGCGATGACGAAGACGACCAGCGCGCTGACACCGGCGTAGCGGAGTTCGTCCTGCCAGCTGGAGGTGTCGAGCGTCGCGCTGGTCACCGAGGTGACGACGAGGCTGCCGATGACGGGGCCCATGGTCCACGAGCCCATGGCCGTCGCGCGGCCGACCTGGGGTGAGAAGTCGCGGATCAGCGCGGGTGTGGCCACCAGGACGATGCCCTCGATGAAGTAGAGCGCGGAGAACAGAACGAGGTAGGCCGTCTTGTTCTGTGCGCTCGGCAGGAACAGGACGAGCACGGCGGCCAGGAGGAGCCCGTACACGACCATGTTCGCGCGGCCCCAGCGGTCGGCGAGACCGGCGATCAGGGAGGCGAAGGCGCCGATCGCGTTGCCCAGGACGGACAGGAGGATGAAGTATCCGAAGGTCATGTCGTAGTGCGCGATGATCGAGGTGGCGACCGCGTACTGCACGTAGAGCAGGTAGTAGAGAACGATCGTCGTGGCGATCACGATGCCCAGGCACGCGTAGCGGCGGGCGGGATCCGGGTACGAGGCGAGGTCCCGGCGCCACAGCCGGGAGAGCGCACCGGGCGGGGCGTCGTCGGTGACGAACGATGAGACGGACACGCGGCGGCTCCTGTTGATGACGGGATGCCCGATCGCTGATGCGGTCCGGGCACATGCGCTGTGCACAGGGCGATGTGGCAAGCAGTATGCGAGCAGCCGCAGGCGCGCACAAGATTCTGGAACGCTCGCGTTCTTGATTCTTTACGAACCGCTCCGCACCGGCCGGGCTATGGTCGTCGCGCCGGCACAGGGCACTGCGGCGAACAGGTCCGCGGCACGAGGGGGAACACGAAGTGGGCGAGCAGGTGCAGGGCACAACCTCGCGCAGCGGGACGTACGGCGGCCAGTCGCGCGAGGAGCGTGCGGCCGACCGGCGCGGCCGCATCATGCAGGCGGCACTGGAGCTCTTCGCCGCGCGCTCGTACGACGAGGTCACCGTCGCCGAGGTGTGCGCCCGCGCCAAGGTGTCCAAACGGTACTTCTACGAGGACTTCACCGACCGCGAGAGCCTGTTGAGGGCCGTCCACCACGAGCGCAACGACTGGCTCCTGGCCGGAATCGCCGCGGCCGCCCCAAAGGAGCCTGAGGACCTCGAAGCCCTTTACCGGCCCATGATGACGACACTGGTCCAGATGCTCGTCGAGCACCCCGAATCGGCGCGGGTCATCTACATCAACGCGCCGCGCATGGAGCTCCGCCGCCGTGGACTGCTGCGCAAGAACGCCGAGTTGTTCGGCCGGCTGACCCGGCGTGCGATCACGCGCCCCCGCGACAAGCAAGGCTACGAACGCATGTTGCTCGCCCTGGTGGCGGGCGTCACCGAGGTGATCATCGACTGGCTGGAGCGGGGCATGACGGACGACGCCGAGGCGCTGGTCACGCATCTGACCTGGTTCGCCACAACCCTGCTCACCAGCCTCAGGTGAGGAACATCCGCACATCGCCCATCAGGTACGCCAACGTTCCTGATGGGGCGCCCGCCGCCCCACAGGACCGATCGCCCGGTCACAGCACAGCCGGCTCCTCCGCGACCTTCCGCAGAGCCGCAGGGGAGAGCACCCCGTATGGGAGTTGCGGGCATTCGCCATAGCGCCCCTCGCTCCGGCCGGGACACGCGAGGCGACGGCCAGGAGCGAGGCAGCTGCCCTCGGCCTGCTCTCCCTCGCTGCGACGCGTCGCAAGTGCCACCGTCCGCTTCACCACCCTGCTCCGGCGGCCCGCGCGACGCCACCCGGAAAGCGGGCCGAATGGCCCCGTCCGCCACCCGGAACGAGCGCCGGTCGCATGAAAGTTCTGTTCGACCCCTTCTCCGTACCGACTGGTCGGTACTACCCTCGCGCCGACGAGCACGCACTGCGGCGTGCCGTTGACCAGCCATGGGAGGCAAGGTGTCGATTTCGCCACCGGCGACGACGGAGCCGCGTACGACCAGGACGGCGCCCACGGTGCTGCGGGGCCTGGGCTCGCGACGGCTCGACGGGTACCCCGAACGCGGCGCGCGGTACTGGTACTTGGGGATCGTCGTGCTGGTCACGATCGTTCTCTACTACCAGCTGTACATCCAGTACGCGGTGTCGACCGCCATCATCGGCCAGTACCACATGACGTTCCTGTACTTCGTGTACATATCGGTCGCCGCCAACGCGGTAGGAGCCTTCTCCTCACTGGTGGCCGGTCTCGCCGATCGCTGGGGCCGGGCCAACATCGTGGTCTACGGCCTTCTGGCGGTCGGCCTGCTCACCACGTTCGCGCTGCCCGAAGCGCCGGGGAAGGTGAGCTATCTGCTCATCTACTCCGCCATCGCGTTCGTCGAGGGCATGATCCTGGTGGCCACCCCCGCGCTCATCCGTGACTTCTCACCGCAGCTGGGCCGCGCCTCGGCCATGGGCTACTGGACGATGGGCCCGATCATCGGCAGCCTCGTCGTCACCGCCGTCACCTCGCGCACCTACGGCGGGGACACCACTTGGCACGACGAGATCCGCTTCGCCGGTATCAGCGGTCTGGTCCTGTTCGTCGTCGCCCTGTTCGGCCTGCGCGAGCTCGCCCCGGCGTTGCGCGACCAGATCATGGTGAGTCTGCGGGACCGGGCGCTGATCGAGGCCCGCGCCAAGGGCATCGACACCAACTCCTCGTCGCACGGCCAGTGGCGTCAGATGCTGCGCCTCGACGTCATCGGGTCGGCCGTGGCCATCAGCCTCTATCTGCTCCTGTACTACGCCGCCGTCGGCAACTTCGTCCTCTACTTCGCGACGGCCTTCGGCTACTCCGCGCAGCGCGCGAACGCCCTCCTGAACTGGTACTGGGGAGCGAACGCCGTCGCGCTCGTCGTGGCGGGCCTCGTCTCCGACCGGCTGCGCGTGCGCAAGCCGTTCATGCTGCTGGGCGGGATCGGGTCCATCGGTTTCACCTTGTGGTTCACCCTGCGCGCCACGGCAGCGCACACCGACTACTACACGTTCGCCCTGATCGTGGCGGGCATCGGCGTGACCAGCGGCATCGCCTACTCCCCGTGGATGGCGAGCTTCACCGAGACCGTGGAACGGCACAATCCGGCCGCCACCGCGACGGGGCTCGCCATCTGGGGCTGGACCGTACGCATCACGGTCGCCCTGTCCGCCGCCTTCGTACCGCTCGTGGTGAACACCGTGACCCCGCTGATCGAGCACGGTCCCGCGGTCGCGCAGGCCTCGGTCCAGGCCGGCCCGGCGCTGGCGGTGACCGAGGCGCATCCCAAGCTCTTCGCGGAACTCGGCGCGTACGCACCGGACAAGGTCCCCGCCTCGCTGCTCGCCCGCGCACAGAAGGAGGTCGGCACGGAGGGGCTGCTGACGGTACAGAAGGCGGCGCCGCAGCTGAAGATCCTTCGCGAGCACGGCGCCGAGGTGCAGAAGGCCAGTGCCGACAACCCGGGCAAGTGGCAGACCTGGTGGTGGGTGTGCCTGGGCGGGCAGGTGCTGTTCCTGCCGTTCGTTTTCGTGATGACCGGCCGATGGCGGCCGCGTGACGCCCGGCGCGACCTCGAACTGCACGAGGAAGCCGTGGCCAGGCAGGTCGCCGAGATGAAGGCAGGCACCCAGGAAGGACACACCGTATGACCGCCCCGACGCGCCTGCATGAACTCACCGCGCTCGAACAGGCCGCCGCCGTGAGGAAGGGCGAGGTGGGCCCGCTGGATCTCGTACGCCACCATCTCGATCGCGCGGAGGAGTACGACGAGCGCTTCGGTGTCTTCCTGGCGCGTACCCCCGAAGCGGCACTCTCCGAGGCGGCGGCGCTCCAGAAGCGCCGGACCGGGGACCCTTCGGCGCTGTTCGGCGTGCCGACCGCGGTCAAGGACCTTGTCGACACGGCCGGGATCCCGACCACGTACGGGTCGAAGGCCTTCGCCGGTCATGTCCCCACCGAGGACGCCCACAGCGTGACCCGGATGCGCGCGGCCGGGACCATCAGCCTCGGGAAGACCAACACCCCTGAGTTCGGGTGCTGTTGTTATACGGACAACGATCTCGCGGGCCCTGCCCTGAACCCCTGGGACCCGGAGCTCTCCGCCGGGGGATCGAGCGGCGGGGCCGCGGTGGCCGTGGCGCTCGGCCTGGTCCCCGTCGCGCACGCCAGTGACGGCGGCGGTTCCATCAGGATCCCGGCGAGCATCTGCGGTCTGTTCGGCATCAAACCCTCGCGCGGGCGCGTCAGTTCGGGCCCTTCGGGCTCCGAGGTCACCGGTCTTGCCGTACAAGGTCCGCTGGCGCGGTCGGTGCGTGACGCGGCGGCCCTGCTCGATGTGCTGGCCGGGCCAGAACCCGGCGACCCGCACTGGGCGCCGCCGCTGCCGGACGGCGAGACGTTTCTCGGCCACGCCGAGAGGCCTCCCGGGCGGCTGCGCATCGGCCGGTACGCGACACCGGCCGCCGAGGGCATCACGGTGGACCCGGCGTGCCTGGCCGCCTGGGAACAGGCCTCCCGCCTGCTGGAGAGCCTCGGGCACACCGTGGAGGACATGCCCACGCCCTTCGGCCCCGAGATCTCCGGCCACTTCGCGACCGCGTGGAGTGTGCAGTCCCTCGGGCGCCGGCTGGACGCCGAGCGGGAGGCGCTGCTGCGGCCGGTGACTCGGGCCTGGCGGGAGTACGGGCGCGGGATCTCGGGCGAGCAGTTCGCCGCGGCCGTCACCGGGATGCACAGTGCGGCGCGCGGTGCGATCCGTGCGACACAGCAGTACGACGTCGTACTCACCCCGACCCTCGCGACGCTCCCGCAGAGCGTCGGGTTCTTCGACGAGTCCGGCGACCCGCTGCTGAACCTGCGCCGGCAGAGCGCGTTCAGCGCGTTCACCAGTCCGTACAACATCACGGGTCAGCCGGCCGTGAGCCTTCCGCTGTACTGGACCGACGGGGACCGGATTCCCGTCGGCGTCCAGCTCGTGGGCCGCCCCGCCGACGAGGCCACACTGATCGCGCTGAGTGCCCAGGTCGAGGAGGCGAGTCCCTGGCGTGACCGGTACGCACGTCTGCTGTCGTGAGGGCGCGGGGGTGAG
>NZ_JAFLRJ010001392.1 GCF_017315755.1 Streptomyces beijiangensis | reverse complement strand
GGGCGGTCGCCGAGCAGATCGGCCGGGTGTCGGAACTCGTCGCGGACTTCCCGGAGATCGCCGAGGTGGACCTCAATCCGGTGATCGCCACACCGGGCGGCGCGGTCGCCGCCGACATCCGGGTGATCCTGGCGACCGAGATGCCGAAGGAGCGCCGCCAGTACACGCGCGAGGAGATCCTCGCCTCCATGCGGCGGCTGATGCAGCCGCGTTCGGTCGCCGTGATCGGCGCCTCGGCCGAGCCGGGCAAGATCGGCAACTCGGTGATGCGCAACCTGGTGGACGGCGGCTTCGCCGGGGAGATCCATCCGGTGAACCCCAAGTCCGATGACATTCTGGGCCGCAAGGCATACAAGAGTGTCACGGACGTCCCCGGTGA
>NZ_JAFLRJ010001391.1 GCF_017315755.1 Streptomyces beijiangensis | reverse complement strand
GGGCACGTTCTCCCCGGTCTGCTGAGCCAGGGTGTTCACCGCGTCGAGGGTGTGCATGACCTCTCCTCTTCCCGTGCTGCCAGGGGCTGTTCCCTTTGTCCGCGTCTGCCCCCGGACGGGGCCGCGAACCGGGTCACGGGGTGTCCGGCCTGGCGGCCCGGGCCTCCGTGAGGAGGAAGTCGAGGTGGTCCGGGTCGTCCAGGCGGGGTTCGTGGACGCGGTCGCGTATGTCGGTGAGGAGCCAGTCCATC
>NZ_JAFLRJ010001390.1 GCF_017315755.1 Streptomyces beijiangensis | reverse complement strand
TGTAGAGGGTGTTGGGCAGCGGCGGCAGCAGGTAGGCGTGGCCGCGGGTCGACTCGCGGGCCAGGGCGACGAATCCGGTCCGTTACTCCTCGGGGAGGTCGGTGGTGGCCAGGCCGCCGATGAGGTGGTCGGCGAGGCGCCGGTCGTCCAGGGTCTCCAGGTAGGCGAGGGTGGAGTCGATCAGGCCGATCCCCACCTGGTCGGCGGTGACCTTCCGCTCCAGGAGCCAGTTCCGCGCCCCGGGCACGGCCCTCGTCTCGGCGAGCAGCGCGTGCAGCTCCACCACG
>NZ_JAFLRJ010001389.1 GCF_017315755.1 Streptomyces beijiangensis | reverse complement strand
AGCGGCATCGCGCTCGGCACGCTCGTCGTCATCACCGGGTACCACGCGCTGCGCGCCTTCGCGCCCGCCCACCTCAAGACGCAGGAGCCGCTGCTCGACGAGGGCACCTCGTCCTACGACACGAGCGACGAAGGCGCCGATGCCGGCGCGAGCGGTGGGAAGGGCGACGGCGAGGCGGACGGCGAAGGTGGTCAGCGCGCCAGGTCGTAGG
>NZ_JAFLRJ010001388.1 GCF_017315755.1 Streptomyces beijiangensis | reverse complement strand
GCTGTCCATCTCCAGGGAGATCGCCCAACTGCTCGGTGGCGAGATCCACGCGCAGAGTGAGCCGGGCCGCGGCTCGACGTTCACGCTGTACCTCCCGCTGCATCCGAGCGAGTTGCCGCCGCACGGCTACCCGCAGTCCATGCCGGCCCTGAAGAGCGGCGGCACTGCCGGGTCGGCCGATTCCCCCGGTGCGGCGGTGGAGGCACCGGCCGGGGTGACGT
>NZ_JAFLRJ010001387.1 GCF_017315755.1 Streptomyces beijiangensis | reverse complement strand
CAAATACGGCGCGGGCAAGCAATCTCAATTCTTTAATGTAAACCCCGAATGCTTCCCCAAAAGACATCTCCCTGTGATCTGACAATGTTTCCACATTTTCAATTCCGTTTGCTCCGCACCAGCGCGCCTGTGCAAACGGCAGGTCAGCGCTGATCGTATACACTTTCACCGAACCGAGGCCTGCGGCTTCTTCGTTAAAGCGGCGGGTCTGTGCGTCAC
>NZ_JAFLRJ010001386.1 GCF_017315755.1 Streptomyces beijiangensis | reverse complement strand
TGGGCTCGCTGCCGGGTGCCGGCGATGCCGTGGCCTCCGTACGCAAGGCCGTGGACCAGATCTACGGGCACCGCATCATGCGGCGCCGCAGCAACGAGATCACGGCGGAGGCGGCGCTGCGCGGCTCGCGCGGTTCGGCCGCTCTGGCGGGGGCGGACTGGGCGCTCGAAGAGGTACGGCGGCGTACCGACTTCAGCGGCGACTGCCGCCAGATGGAGAGCAGCTGG
>NZ_JAFLRJ010001385.1 GCF_017315755.1 Streptomyces beijiangensis | reverse complement strand
GGACAGCTACACGACTCTGAAGGAGACCCGGGACCGCGTTCTCGCCACCTCGGTCGCCGCTCGATGGCGGTTCAGCTGGACCGACGACGCACAGCCGATGCCCGACTGGGAGACGTCCTACGGGCGGACCAGGCAGCACCTGCTCCAGGCCTTCGCCGAGACCTACTCCCTGTCCCTCCAGCAGACGATGTACCGGATGGGCGAGCAGATCATCGATCACCGTGAAGAAATGGACGAGGTGCGCTTCTCCCTCCCCAACAGCCACCACTTCCAGGTGGACCTGGAACCCTTCGGCCTCGAGAACGACAGCGCGGACGGCGTCGTGTACTTCGCCGCCGACCGGCCCTACGGCCTCAT
>NZ_JAFLRJ010001384.1 GCF_017315755.1 Streptomyces beijiangensis | reverse complement strand
GGTCCAGGTCGTCCAGGTCCAGGGACTCCACCGGCTTCTTCTTGGCCGCCATGATGCCCTTGAAGGACGGGTAACGGGCCTCGCCCGACTGGTCGGTGACCGAGATGGCGGCCGGGAGCGCGGCCTCCAGGTGCTCGGTCGCGGTGTCGCCGTCGCGGCGGCCGTTGACCTTGCCGTCGGTGACCGAGACCTCGGACAGGAGGGTCACCTGCGGCACGCCGAGC